>JBGTSH010000361.1:0-10197 GCA_041940405.1 Polyangiaceae bacterium | reverse complement strand
CCATGGCGACCATGGCCCCGCCCGAGGCGGCCGCCCCTGCACCCGCACCCGCGCCCGCCCCCGCGCCCGCGCCCGCGCCCGCGCTCCCCCTCCCGCCCGCTCTCGCCCTCCCGCCCGCGCCCGCGCCCTCTCGCCCGCGCCCGCGCCCCCTCCCCCTCGCGCCCGCTCTCGCCCTCACGCCCGCGCCCGCTCCCCCTCACAACGTCGCAGCAATCCCCCTCAACGTCGCCGCAACGTCACCCTCGATCGTCTCGTGGTGCGACACGATCGCCCGCACGAGCCCCGGCGTGCCCGCCAGCCTTTCGAGCTCTGCTCGAAACGCAGACTTGTCCTTCACCATGAAGTACTTGGCAATCCGCGAGACCTTGGGGCCGCCGCTCGATGCGGTCAGGTGCTTGAAGACGAACCCCTGGAATCCCGGGACGTGCGGCATGTTGAAGATTGCGTCATTGAGCACCAGCGTCGTACCGGACGATGACTTTACCGTCATGATACCCTCGGCGTCGCCGACGCCGCCGAGGGGCTCGAGGCGCACGTCCTCGTCCTGGGGATAGGCGCCGTAGTCACCGTCCACCGCGACCACCTGCTCGACCTTCTTGCGCGATCCCGTCGGACAGAGGACGGTGATCTTGGGGTACCGCTCCTTGAACGCCGGCGCGTCCATGCGGTGCCAGCCGTTCGGGACCACGAGAAACGCGGGCTCCCCGAGCGCCTCGATCTCTTTCATCGCCGGCTCTTCGAGCGCCATGGCGTTGTGGATGACCAGCCGCCCATCGCTTCGTCTCGCGACGGTCATGACCCGCTTGATGGGCATGCCCGGCAGGTCCCCCTCGACCCGCCAGAGGTTATCCTCGAGCTTCTCGATCGTTCGGTGGGGAAGGACGTTCCAGACGCTGGGCGGCATGCCCGGGGGAGGATAGCCCTCGGGCCCCGACCTACCGCCCGCGTTTCGTAACGCAACCCGCCGAAAAACCGGACTAGGGTGTGCGTCCCATGGCCGCGCCCCCCTCCCCCATCGAGCACCCGTTCGAGTTCCGCCTGCGGCGCTTCTACAACTGGTTTCCGATGGGGCTCACGTACGCGTTCCTCTACATGGGGCGCTACAACCTCACGGTCGCGCAGACGTCGCTGGGCAAGACCCAGCTGATGACGAAGGAAGACTTCGGGCTCATCTTCGCGGCGGGCACGTTCGTCTACGCGTTCGCGTTCCTCTTCAACGGCCCGCTGGTCGATCGCATCGGCGGTCGCATAGGGATCCTGCTCGCCGCCTTCGGTGCGGCGGCGGCGAACCTGGGCATGGGCCTCTACCTGCGCAGCGTGCTCTCCGGCGGGGCAGCAGGCGGTGAGACGTCGATCGCGCTGACGTTCAGCATCCTCTACGCCGCGAACATGTACTTCCAGAGCTTCGGCGCGGTGTCGATCGTCAAGGTCAACGCGCACTGGTTCCACGTTCGCGAGCGCGGCGGGTTCTCGGGGATCTTCGGGACGATGATCTCGAGCGGCATCTTCCTCGCGTTCACCGTGAACGGCTGGCTCATCGACTTCGCCGCGACGCGCTGGGGCGAGCGCAGCCAATGGATCGTGTTCGTCGCACCGGCCGCGCTGCTCGCCGCCTTCGGCGTGATCGAGCTCTTCCTGCTGCGCGATCGTCCCGGCCAGGCCGGCCTGAAGGACTTCGACACCGGCGACGCGTCGAGCGGCGACACGAGCGACAAGCCGGTGCCGACGATGGAGATCTTCCGCAGGCTCTTTACGAACCCGATCATCATGACGGTCGCGTTCATCGAGTTCTGCACCGGCATCCTGCGCAACGGCGTGATGCACTGGTTCCCGATCTACGTGAAAGAGGTGTGGGCCCTGCCGAAGGAGCACCCGCTCGTCCAAGGGTCCTGGGGCAACGTCTGGACGATCCTCGGGCTGTTCGCGATCGCGGCCGTCTCGTTCCTCCTCTCGCGCAAGGTCACCGGCACGAGGCGGGGCTACCTCATCGTGTTCGGGTCACTCGCGTTCCTCGCGCCGTTCATGCAGGGCGGGTGGGGCGGCCTCCTCATGGTCGCCGGCATCGTCGGTGGCAACGTCGCGGGCTGGGTGAGCGACCTCTTCTTCCAGAGCCGCCGCGGCCCCGCCGCTGCCGGGCTCTATGGCTTCCTCGTCCTCTGCACCGCCGGGATGTACTTCTTCCTCGGCGAGCCGGGGACGCAGGTCTCGACTGTCGCCCCGCCGGAAAAAGGAAAGCCCGCGATCGAGGCGAGCGCGCGCCTCGAGCCCGGCGACAAGATCCTCAAGATTGCAGGCAAGGACGTGACGAAGTGGTCCGACGTCTCGACCGCGGTGGCCTGTTGGCCATCCGCCTGCGAGGGCTCCGGCTGGGATCCGAAGGAGTGCAAGTGCTCGTCGAAGGTCGCGCCGACGCCCGAGCCCGAAAAGAAGACGATCCCGGCGACGGTGGAGCGCGGCGGTCAGACGGTGGAGCTCGACCTCTTCGATCCAAAGGCGAAGATGCGCGCCGGCGACAAGCGCTTGCTCGCGGCGAGCCCGGTGCTCCCCATCAGCCCGTTCATCCTCGGGGCGATCGTGTTCCTTATCAGCCTCTGCGTGATCGGCACGCATGGCCTCCTCTCCGGCACGGCGACGATGGACTTCGGCGGCCGCAAGGCAGCTGCGACGGCCGTCGGAGTCATCGACGGCTTCGTCTACCTCGGCACCGCGGTGCAGAGCATCTCCCTCGGCTACATCACGTCGACGAACTGGGCGTGGTGGCCGCCGTTCCTTATCCCCTTCGGCTTCCTCGGGTTCCTGCTCTGCTTGAGGATCTGGAACGCGAAGGCGGGCAAGGGCGGGCACTAACGCGTCGAAAAACAGCGCCCTCTGTAGAGGGGACGGCTTCGGTGGTACGCTTTCGGCACCGTGCGTACACCTTACCGCCTTGCTTCGGCCCTCCTTCTGTTCGCTCCTCTCGGCGTCCTGAGCGCCACGGGGGCCGGGTGCGGTGACGACGAATCGACGGCGCCCGAGCCCGAGCCCGAGCCGACGTGCACGCTCGACGCGAGCGTGTTTCCGACCGGCAGCGCCGAAGGCCACGCCGATCCGTTCGGCGCCAAGGCCGCAGGGCAAGCGCGCGCGGGGCGCATCCGAGCGAGCGACATCCCCCAACCGGCGCACGGCAAGTTCAAGCACGAGGACCGCGACTTCGTCCTCGTGAACGACAAGGTCTCCATCGTCATCGAGGACGCCGACGTCTCGGACGGCTACGGGCGCTTCGGCGGCGAAATCATCTCGCTCGATCGCGTGGGCGACGACGGACGGCCCATCGGGGGATCGATGTACGTCGAGACCCTGCAGCTGACGTCGCTCTACATGGTCAAGCCCGAGAGCGTCACCGTGATGAACGACGGCTCGGACGGACAAGCCGCCGTCGTGCGCGTCAAAGGCACGCTCACGCCCCTCCCCTTCCTGGCCGATACGTTCGGCGCAGCGTTCGCCAAGGACTACGCGGACCTTCCCTCGGTCATCGACTACGTCCTCGCGCCCGGGTCCGAGAAGCTCGAGATCCACTACGGGCTCGTGAACCCGAACATCGACTACAACATCGATACGGGTCTCACGATCGAGGGCTCGTGGGAGCTGCTCGGCTTCTTCCAGGGGACGTTCAACAAACGCTTCTTCACGAGCACCGGCTTCGGCGAGCCCAAGACCAAGGGCGATCTCGTCGCGTTCGTGAACGACGAGATCCCGTTCGCGTACACCGGCCCGGACGGAAGGCCGATGGAGTATGGCGGCATCAGCCAGAGCGGCTTCGAAGTCTTCAGCGGCGAGGGGGTGATGTACCCCGCGTGCACTTCGGCGGTCTCGGAGCGCTTCGAGATCGTGATCGGCGAGCCGGGCGGCGGCCTCGATGGTCTGCTCGAGGTCGTGCGGCGTGCGAACGGCGCCCCCGGGTGGAGCGAGCTCCGCGGCACGGTCACCGACGACGCGGGGAGCCCCGTCGCAGGAGCGTTCGTGCACGTCACGTCCGGCAACGACTACCTCACGCGCGCGACCACCGACGCGCAGGGCAACTACGTCGTGCACGTACCGAGCTCAGCGGTGAACGTCATCCCGCAAAAGCGCGGCTACCCCGCGTCCGACGGCGTGATCGTGAACCCGGGGACGGCGACGCAAGATCTCTCGTTCGAACCGCACGCGACGCTCGTCATCAACGCGGTCGAAGAGGGAACGACGACGCCGATCCCGGTGCGCGTCCAGGTGATTCCCTCGGTTCCGCAGCCGGCAACGCCCGACGCATTCGGCAGCCCGGATGAGGCGAACGACCGCCTCCACGTCGACTTCGCCGTGACCGGCACGTCGCGCCTGGTCGTCCCCCCGGGCGAGCACCGCATCATCGTGAGCCGCGGCTACGAGTGGGAGATCTATGACGAAACCGTCAGTATCCCTGCCGGCTCGACGCTCGACGTCCCGGTGGAGCTCGCGCACTCGGTCGACACGACCGGCGTCATGAGCGCAGACTTCCACATCCACTCCCAGTACTCGGCCGACAGCTCGGACCCCGTCGAATTCAAGGTGAAGGGCTGCATCGCCGACGGCCTCGACATTCCGGTGTCGAGCGAGCACGAATGGGTCATCAACTTCCAGCCGATCATCGAAGAGCTCGGGCTCGAGGATTGGGCCTACGGCATGTCGGCAGAGGAGCTCACGACCTTCACCTGGGGCCACTTCGGCGTCGTACCGCTCGATCCGCGGCCGGGTGAGCTCAACAACGGCGCCCGCGACTGGCTCGGCAAGTCGGCAAAGGAAGTGTTCGCCGACATCGACACGCTCCCCGAGCAGCCGGCGCTCATCGTCCACCATCCGAGCGGCGACGCCGGCTTCAGCTCCTACTTCACCGCCGTCGATCTCGACAAGGTCACCGGCACCTCGAACGACGCCCTCTGGGACGAGAACTTCGACGCCATCGAGGTCTTCAACGACTCGAGCTTCGACTCGAACCGCGACGCGTCGGTCGCTCACTGGTTCGCGCTCCTCAACGCGGGCAAGACCTACTGGTCGGTGGGCTCGAGCGACACGCACGCGCTCCGGACGTCCCCTGCCGGCTACCCGCGTACGTTCCTCGCGCTCGGCTACGACAACCCGCGCGTCGCATCTCGCGAGGACGTTCGCGACGCCATCAAGCAAGGTCGCTCGACCATCGGCGGCGGCCTCTTCATGACGGTCGAAGGTCCCGGCGGCAGCGGGCCCGGCGACTCGGTCGCAATGGCCACCGGCATGGCCGACTTCACCGTGACCGTCCGTGCACCGACCTGGGTCACCGCCGACTCGCTCGAAGTGATCGTCGACGGCGAGACGGTGCTCACCGAGCCGCTCGAGCCGCTCGGCATGGGCCCGGGGCAGACCTTCGTCAACCAGGTCTCAGTCGCGCTGCCGGGCAAGCCGCGGTCGTTCGTGATCTTCCACGCAAAGGGCACCGGCGATCTGGCACCGGTCCACCCGGGCAAGGCGCCGTTCGCCGTATCGAACCCGATCTTCTTCGCGCAGTAGTCGACGGAGCGGGCGCTAGTTCTGGAAGGGTGCCGCCCCGAGCCAGGCGACGAGCTCGCGGCGGCACGACCCGCAGAGGATCCCCGCGGTCTCCCAGTGCACACCGTCCTCGGCCGCTTCGGCCGAGAGGTCCTGCATCGAAGCCATCACCTGCCGGGGGTCGTCGGCCCCCGGCGCGCCGGTATCCAAGACATCCAGCTCGCCTTCGAGCGCGAGCGCGAAGCGGAAGTAGAGCTCGCTCGGGCCCACGGGCCGCGAGCACGAGCGGCAGCGGCGGTCGGGCGTCCCCTCGTCGTCCATCGGACGCCGGGATTCTACCCGACCGCGCGCCCCCGCTCTCGGAGTTCGGCTCTCACATCGCGTCGTAGCCGAGCGCCGCACCCAGGATGAGGACCTTGGTGTCGTCGAAGTAGAAGTCGACCTTGGCGATCGCCTCCAAGCTGAAGACCTTTCGACGGTTCGGCATGTACTTGCCCATGTGGAAGCCCGAACGAGCCGTGAGGCTCGCGCCCGGCGTCCACTGGCCCCACTCCTCGAGCGATCCGATGATCCCCTCGACGCCGCCGCCGAGCGAAAAGACGTCGCCGAGCGTCAGGTCGAGAGCGACGCCCGTGGCGAGCCGGACCGTGTCCGAGACGAGGATGCTCGGCGTCGCGTACACGCCGAACGTATCGTCCAGCTGCCCGCCGAAGCGAGCCTCGATGCCGGAGAGGAAGACGAAGTCGTCGCTGTCGTTGTAGCGGGCTCCCGCGAAGATGGCGCCCACGCCACCACGGAAGCGCCCCGGGTCCTCGAGACCCGGCGGTGGAAAGCGGGCCCTCGGCCGCTTGGCCCGACGGCTCGGCTTTCGTTGTGACTGCTCGGTCGCCTTCGGCGCCTCACCCGGGAACGGATTCGGCTCGGCCGTGCTCGGAGTCTCCTCTGCATAAGGAGGAGTCTCGGTATCGGCCCCAGGTTCGGGGTCGGCTTGTTCGACTTCGGGCTCCTCCTCTTCCTCGAACCACTCATCGGGGTCCGGGTCGGCGGGGTCCGCGGCTTGTGCGAGACTGCGTTGAGACACAAGGGCTAGTGCGGAGGCGGCGCAACCAGCCAGAAGAGTGGGGAGCGCTTTCATGGCGGAGGCGGCTGTGCAACCGAGGTGCCACCTGCGCTTCGCGTTGCTTCGCGCTGCGGTTCGCGCTCAACGCCGACAAAAAGCTCTGCTAGACCGCCCCAGCCATGGCCTTTACGCGAGACCAGGTACGCGACGAAGTCCTCGCGATCCTCAAGCCGCACGTCGGAAGCGGGATCGATCTGACCGAGGCGAGCCATCTCGTGGCCGATCTCGGAATCGATTCGCTGGGTGTGATGGAAGTCGTCGCCGACTTGGAAGACAAGTTCAAGCTCACCATCCCCGATGACGCGCTCAGAGACGTGAACGTCGTCGGTGACGTGGTCACGGCGATCACCTCGCGCCTCGAGAAGGACGGAAGGCTCCAAGGATGAGCGCGACATTCAAACCCCGCACGGTCGTCCAGGCGATCGAGGACGCGGCGAAGAGCACGCAGACGGGCTACCGCTTCGTCGACGAGAACAGCGAGGCCGAGCCGTTCTTTTCCCACGCCGGGATCGAGCGGGCGAGCGCGCGCTTCGGTGGCGCCCTGCAGTCGCTCGGCCTGCAGAAGGGCGACCGTGTCGCACTCGTTCTGCCGGACAACGCGGACTTCGTCTTCGCGTTCCTCGGAGCGACCCGCGCGGGCATCGTTCCTGTGCCCATCTACCCGCCCACCGGCCTCGGAAAGCTCAGCGGCTACCTGGAGAACACCCTCCACATCGTCGAGCGGAGCGGCGCCAAGGTCCTCGTCACCTCGGCCGAAATCCGGCGAATCCTCGGGACGGTGCAGTCGCGTGCGCCGGCGCTCGAGCGTGTGTGTGACGTCGAGTCGCTGAAGGCCCTGCGCGAAGAATTGAAGCCGCAGAAGATCGCGCTCGACGACGTCTGCTTCCTTCAGTTCACGTCGGGGTCGACCTCGCACCCCAAGGGCGTGACACTCACCCACGAGAACCTCGCCGCCAACGTCCACGTCATCATGGACCTGGGGCTCGGCGTGCAGAGCTTCGACAGCGCCGTATCGTGGCTACCGCTTTACCACGACATGGGGCTAATCGGCTTCGTGCTGGCGCCGCTCTTTCACGTCAACACCATCACGTTCCTCCCGCCGCTCCTGTTTCTCAAGCGTCCGGCGAAGTGGCTCGAGCAGATGTCGAAGCGGCGCGGGACGATCTCGTTCGGCCCGAACTTCGCTTACGCGCTCTGCAACAAGCGGATCAAAGACAGCGAGATGGAGGGGTTGGATCTTTCGAGCTGGCGCGTCGCCGGCTGCGGTGCGGAGCCGATCCGCGCCGAGAACCTGAAAGCGTTCGCAGAGAAGTTCGGCCGGATCGGATTTTCCGAAAAGGCCTTCGTCAGCTGTTACGGCATGGCCGAGTCGACGCTCGCCGTCTCGTTCAGCAAGCTCGGCAGCGGCGTCATCGTCGACACCGTCAAGGGCGACTCGCTCTGGTCCGAGGGCAAGGCCGAGCCGACCGATCCGTCGAGCGAGCACGCCGCTCCGATCGTCCAGTGTGGCTCGGCGTTCGAGAAGCACGTGATCGGCGTCTTCGCCCCCGACGACATCGAGAGCGCCAACCCGCTCCCCGAACGCACCGTGGGCGAGCTCCGCCTGCGCGGGCCGTCGGTGATGCGCGGCTACTGGAACGAGCCCGAGCTCACGCGCGAAGCGTTCGCCGGTGGCTGGCTCAAGACGGGCGACCTCGGCTACCTCGCGCACGGCAACGTGCACGTGTGCGGCCGTTCGAAAGAGGTCATCATCGTGAACGGGCGCAACTACTACCCGCAGGATCTCGAGTGGGAAGCGAGCCGCGTCGAGGGCGTTCGCAAAGGCAACGTCATCGCGTTCGGCACGCTGAAGCCGAGCTACGATCGCGAGCGCGTCGTCATCGCGCTCGAGACCGCCGTCCCGTCGGGCCCCGAGCGCGAAGCGCAGCGGGGTGAGGTTCGGAAGATCGTCCAGCAAGGGATCGGCCTCACGGTCGACGACGTCGTCCCCGTCGACATCGGCGTTCTGCCCAAGACGTCGAGCGGCAAGCTGCAGCGCTCCAAGACCCGCGAGCTCTACGAGAACGGCGAGCTCCTCGCCCGAACGTCCGCCCGGAAAGTCGACACCGTCGATGCCGTGAAAGAGGTCGTGAAGAGCCAGATCGGGTACTTCCGCCACGCTCTCCTCGGCGGTTCGCCGGGTCGCAAAGACTGAGTCGAAAGACTGCGCCCCGAGCCGGGCCGAAACGGGTGATCGAGCCCGGGACACGCGGAGATAATCCTTCGTGTCTCGGTGGCTCGCCGTTCTCCTGCCGCTCCTCGCTTCCGGGTGCACGGTGGACGTGTTTCTCGGCTCCGAGGAGGCGTGCGGAGACCGCGTTGCAGGTGACACGTGGACCGAAAGCGACGCCGATGCCTGCCGCTCGCGAGACTGCCTCTGCGGGGCAGATAGCAAGCAGACCTGCGGCGAGTGGACCGGGGAATGCCCGCCCATCCCACCGATCCCGACCCCGCTCAGCTGCAACTGGGAAGAAGAGGGTGTCGTTCTCGCGCCACGAGACACGAAGCTCAGCGCCGACAGCTGCACGACCTGCACGTGCATGCCCGACGGCAAGCTGTCGTGCGCCGACGACCCGTGTTGCGAGGCGCCGCCACCATGCGAGGTGACCGATCCGCTGAGCGGGTGCTACTCCACGCCGATTTGCGGCCCCATGGGCTGGGAGTGCACGCCGGAGCTCTGCGATTGCCTGAACCAGATGCCCCCCTACTGCCCGCCGCCTCCGCCGGAGTCCGGCTGCTTCTGGAGCGGCGTCGAGTGCGAGGCTGACGGCCTCTACAGCTGCGGAAACCTGATTTGCCCGAGCTGCGACAGCTGGAATCAGTGCGGTGATCCGATGATCCCGGGTTGCATCTACGAGCCACGCTGCGACCAAGGGGTCATCCCGACCTGCGAGCTCGTCTGCAACCTCTGCCCGGACCCTCCGCCGCAATGCGCTCCCTCGAACCCCGACTGCGCGAGCAGCACCGCGGTCTGCAGCCCGATGGGAATCTGGGAATGCATCGACGAAGAGTGCCCGGTGCCCTGCGATCCGGCGACGCAGGGCACGACCATGTGCGATTCGGACACCCCCGGATGCCGGGGCGGGTCGATCTGCCTGGAAAACAACTGGTACTGCGCAGACGTCTGCGGGATGTAGCGTTTGCCTGAGGCGGCCCCTTCGGCGAGGGGGCGGAATCCTCGATCGTCCTGACCCGTCCAAGGGCATGATGGGTCGGTGAAGTACGGCGCCGCCCTGGCCCTGTTCGGGCTCGTCGGGACCGGCTGCACGGTGGACGTGCAGATCGGGACCCCGGGCGCGATCTGCTTCACGGAAGGGAGCGTCGGGGGTCCGGTCGTCGCCCACCGCGAGGGTGAGACCTTCACCGAGGGGTGTACGCAGTGCACCTGCGAAGCCGATGGTGTGATGCGGTGCGAAGACGTGCCGTGCCCCCAGCCGTGCCACGTCGACGAAGACACGACGGTTCAGGTGGGCGCGATGGTCCCGGCGCACGACGGCTGCAACTCGTGCACGTGCATGGAGGAC
>JBGTSH010000360.1:0-10214 GCA_041940405.1 Polyangiaceae bacterium | reverse complement strand
CTCCGGAGGTGAGCGGCGTGAGCGGCCTACCTTCGCCGCTGCTCTCGACGATCCCGGACGAGGGCGTCGAGCTCGATGAAGTGCTCGGCGAGCTCGAGCGCCGGCTCATCCTCCAAGCGCTGGAGAAGTCGCACGGTGTGCGCAAGCGTGCCGCAAAGCTATTGGGCGTCACCTTTCGCTCGCTACGCTACCGTTTGGACAAACACGCGCTGGATGTCGGTGACAGTAGTGAAGACGACAACGGACCAAATTCGTCATCGGAGCCGACCTCCGAGTGACGTTTTTCGGCCTGACCGATCCCGCGTCGTGGTGACAGAATGCGTAGTCTCGAAGGAACTTGAAGGAGGCCGCTATGGCACGACGCCTGCTTGGAGCCGGAACCGGAATGAGGGCTCGCCGAGGCTTCACGCTTACCGAGCTGATGATCGTCGTCGCGATCGTCGGCGTCCTCGCCGCGCTCGCTCTGTACGGACTCCGCAAGTATCAGCAGTACGCCTCCACCGGTGAAGCCACCTCGATGCTCCAAGGCATGCGGGGCGCCCAAGAGTCCTTCAAGGGCGATCAGATGACCTACGGTGGGTGCGTCTCGACAGGCTTCATGACGACGGTCGCCGCGCTCGGTGCGGGCGACTTCTATCCGCGGAACTACACCACGACCAACGACACCAAGATGTCGTTCGACGAGGTGCTGCCGGGATCGCCGATCGGGCAGTGCTTCCGCGCCATCGGGGTTCGCTCCGACGGCCCGGTTCGCTTCACCTACGGCATGGTCGCGGGCCCGCCGGGCGTTGCGATCCCGACCGACCCGCTCACGGGCGCCGCCGCCCTGACGCGCGACTTCCCGGCGACTACGCCGAATGAGCCCTGGTACATCCTGGTCGCCGTCGCCAACCGCGACAACGACACCGTGTACGCGAGGCTGGTGACGACGTCGCTGACGAACCAGGTCTACGAGGAGGAAGCGACGGAGTAGCCCGCGCTACCTCTCTGTCTTGAAAATTTTGGGTCGGGTCCGCGCTCGGGCCTTACCTCGTTTGGCCGGCTGAGCCGGCGATGGATGCGTCTGTCCCGAGCTCGGGAGAACAAGGAGAACTTGATGAGGGCCTTCAAACGATATTCGCGCTCTGGTTTTACGCTCGTCGAGCTGATGATCGTCGTCGCGATCATCGGCGTTCTGGCCGCGCTCGCCATCTACGGCGTCCGCCGGTACCTGCAGAGCGCCAAGACGAGCGAGGCGAAGAACGGCATCGGCGCGATCATCCGCGGTGCTGTCGGCGCCTATGAGCGAGAAACGACGATCAACCAGATCATCACGGCCGGCGCGAGCAGCGCCTTCTCGCACGACATCTGCTCCAGCGCGCGCCTCGTTCCCGCGGCCGTCCCGGTCGGCACCAAGGTCACGCCGAACTCGTCGCCCGGTACGGACTTCGAGACCGGCGGCTCGATGGGTGGTTGGAAGTGCCTGAAGTTCACGATTACCAGCCCGGTCTATTACCAGTACGGATACGCCGGCACGCGCATCACGACGCACGCCGACGACAACGCCGACGCGACCAACGCGTACGCCGTCCCCGCCGGCGCGAACTCGGATCCGAGCTACAGCGCGGGCTCCGGTAACTTCATCGCGTGGGCGTCCGGTAACCTCGACGGCGACACGATCCACAGCCACTTCTCGAGGAACGGCACCGTCGTTCAGTCGACGAGCACCGTCGTCACCTCGACCCAGATGTGGGTCTCGCAAGAGTACGAATGATGGGTTAGAACCGCTGCATGGCGGAGCTCACTCTCCTCCGAACCGCAGCGATGATCGGAATCGGCGGCAGCCTGTTGGCTGTCGCCGTTCCGGCTTTTGTGCGCGGGCTCTCCGCTTCCAAGCTGACCGAAGCGATGGACGGCCTCGCCTCGATCAGCGCCGGCGCCGTGTCCAAAGCCGAAGGTCACCGGCATGACGAATCGTTTCCTCCTTCGGTGTCGCTGACCCCCGCCGACGTCCCGCGCGGCGAACGCGTCACCGATCCGCCCGGCACCTGGGATCACCTCACCTGGCGTGCGCTCGGGTTTCGCATCGAAACGCCCCACGCGTTTTCCTTCCAGTTCGACTCCGCGATGGTCAAAGGCACCGACGTCGCACGGTTCTCCGCCAAAGCGTTCGGCGATCTCGACGGCGACGGCCAGCTCTCGAGGTTCGAGGTGCAGGGCGAGCGCAAGCCGGGGGAGTCGGCGCGCATCCTCCCCGGCATGTTGATCGCGAGTGAGTACGAATGAAGGCCGGCGACGCGATCTCGATCTGTCTCTTCGTCGCGGGCGCCGGCCTCGTCGCCGCCGCGCAGCTGCCCGCGCGCGAGAAGAGCCTGACGTTGAAAGAGACCTCGGACGCGTACCTTCTGCCTCCGCCCGAGCACCTGATCGTGATGAGCCTCGGCTACCGCGCGGCGCTCGCCGACATGCTCTGGGCCAACGTGCTGGTCACGCAGGGCATCCGCATGGAGCAGCGCCGTGCGTTCGACACCGTCGACCAGTACCTGGCAGCGATCGTCGAGCTCGATCCGAAGTTCCGTGAGCCGTACCGCCTCTCCGACACGCTGCTCACCTTCCAAGCCGTCGAGTCCGGTCCCGAAGAAGCGTACAAGGCGCGCGCGATCCTCGAGCGCGCCGTCAAAGAGCACCCGCTCGACGCCGAGCTGTGGCTCCAGTTGGGGCAGTTCGTCGCGTTCATCGCAGCACCGTCCTACCTCAAGGACCCCGCCGAGAAGGAGCGCTGGCGCAACGAGGGCGCGGCCTACTTGGCGCGCGCGGCCGAGCTCGGCGTCAGCGATCCCAACGTGCAATGGCAGGCGCTCGGTGGCGCCGGAATCTTTCATCGCGCAGGCCGTACCGAGGAAGCGATCGCGTTCCTCCAGCGCCTCGCCGCCACCACCGACGACGACGAGCTACGCCAGAAGGTCGAGGCACAGATCCGGAGCCTGTCCGACAGCGGCGGGATGGAAGCCGCCATGGAGCAGGCCGTGCGCGACGCCGCCGTGGAGAAGCAGAAGAGCCAGTTTCAGGCCTTCCTCGCGCGAAAGCCGCTCATGCGAAAGGTCTGGCAGTCGGCCTACCCAGGCCGCAGCGAAGACTTCGTCATGTCCGCCGGCCCCGCCGGCGACCCCGCCGCGTGCGCCGGCGGCGCCTCCTCGAAGAACGCCGACAGCCCGCAATGCGCGCCCGACTGGGCCGAGTTCGCGAGGCGCGTCTCCGAGGGCGGCACCACGCCGCCCCCGTGAGGTCGCGCCCTCAATCGAATTTGACTGACGCGGTCACCGACTTGCCGGCGACCACCGTGACCGAGACGCTCTTGCGCTTGCCTTCGTTGATGAAGGTGACCGAGTGCGGGCCGGGGGGCGCGCTCACGACCTGAGGCGTGCTGCCGAGCGGGCGGCCGTCGAGCACGACCTTGGACACCGGGATCGAGTTGATGCGGATCGTGCCGGTGCCGGCAGAAGCGGTCTCCTTCGGCTGCTCCTTGGGCTGCTCTTTCGGCTGCTCCGACGGACCAGGGCCGGGGCCAGGGCCGGGGCCGGGGCCGGGGCCGGGGCCGGGCGTCGGCGGCGGGGTCTTGCCCTTCTCGACGAGCTCGATCGTGAGGGTCTTCTCGGCGTTGCCGTCGTCGAAGGTGATCTCTTGCGTGTAGTCCTCGAAGCCCTTCTTGGTGGCGACGAGCTTCCACGAATCCTTGGTGTCGATGTTGATCGACACCGGCGGGCTCTTCCAGACGGCGGCGGCGAGCTTCTTCTCGACCTTCTTGCCATCGACCGTGCTCGAGAGCACGACGTCTGCACCGTCGGTCTTGAGCTCGAGGGTGAGCTTGCCGCGGATGACCTTCGGCTTGTACTCGCCGAGGTCTTCCATCTTGTTCTTGGCGACGGTGATCTTGCGCTCTTCGCTGGCGTAGCGCTCGCCGCCGTCGAGCTTGATCGTGTGCTCGCCAGGCGACAGATCCGTCAGCGTCGCAGGCAGCGAGCCGCGCTCCTTGCCGTCGACGTAGATCTTCACGCCCGCCGGGCCGACGAGCTTGACGCCCGTGCCTTCGGGCAACGCCTCTGCCGAGGACGACGCGGATGCGACGGCCTCCGCCGTCTTGGCGGTCTCCGGCGCCTCCTTGTCGTTGACGCTGATCGAGACGACACGCTCTTTGCCGGCTTCGACGTTCGCGGTCTCCTCGACGATGGGCGCGCCCTCGACGATGACCTTGATCGCGCGCTTGCCGGTGTCGAGATCGCTCACGACGCAGGGCGTGGTGTCGCAGCGCTTCTGACCGTCTACGAAGATCTCTGCCTTGGCGATCGGGTTGCCGCTCTTTGCCTTGAGCTCGATCTTCAGCTGACCGGTGCGCGGCAAGAGCAGGAACACGCCGAGCGCGACGACCGCGACGAGCGCGAGGCCGCCGAGGATCACGCCGAGCTTGCTGCCGCCGTCGCGCTGCCGAACGACCGTCGGCTCGTCACGGCGCGACGCCGGAACGACGCCGGGCACGGGGATTTGCTGCGGAGGCATCCCGGGCGCAGGCATCGTCGGCGTCGCCGGCACGGCGGGCGGCATCGGAGCCTGAGCCTGCATCGAGATCGTGCCGCCCATGCCGACGTTCGTCGGGACGGCAGCAGGCGCGGGAAGCGGAGCGGGCACGGCGGGCGGCGGAGGCACAGGACGCGCAGCAGCGGTGCCGCCCGAACCTGCGAGCAACGCGGCAGCGGCGCCGACCTTGGATGCGGGAACGGCCGACGGCGGCGGGCCTGCGGGCGTAGGAGCGGCAGCGGCTGCCGCGGGCGGCGGAGCGCCGGCTGCGGGGCGCGGTCCCCCGACCTTGTTGAGGGCGTGTCGTCGCTTCTCGAAGACGTGGGTCGACTCTTCTTCGTCTTCCCAGTCCATGTCGACGTTCGCGCCGCCCTTGGTGCCCTTCGGCGGCGTGTGCTCTTCGGCGCTTTCTGCTGCAGCGGGCACGGCCGCTTCGGCCTTCTTCTCGGAAGGCATGCCGAGCGCCGAGCCGACGCTCGGTGCACCGGCAGGCGGCGCGACGGCGGCGACGAGCGTGCTCGGCGGCTTCGGAGGCGGAGGCGGTGCGCTGCCCGTCGACTTCGCGGCCTCGGCTCCTGCAGCAGGAGGCGCGGGCGGCGCGGACGCGGTGGAGCCCGCGGGAGGCGGAGGCGGCGCAGCCTTCGACGGAGGCGGAAGCACGGGCGGCTTCACCGAGACCGGCGGAGCGGGAAGCGGTGTCGACGTCGAGCCGGGCGGGGGCAGCGGCGCAGGTACACCGAGCAGCGTGTTCTTCGCTGCCGAGCGACTGCTCATCGGCCCGGACACGGGCGGCGGCAACGGTGCCTTCGATGCCGGCGGCAGCGACGGCGCTTTCGACATTGGTGGAGGCGGCCCGGGCAAGCTCGGCGAGCGCTGGGACTTCTTGGCCAGCCCCTCGAACACGTCCAGATCACTGCCGCCTTTTTCTTCAGCCATGTTCGCGCGCTCCTGCAGCGCCCAGGCGCTGCCTGCCGCTCTATCGTGTAACGATTCATCCCCACCGGAGGCCGGTGGAGAAAACAACTCAGCCATCAACCCCGCGATCGCATCTGCTCCTGCTGGGCTGCCCATCCTATCCGAGAGCCCACGCAGAGCCTCGAGAAGACGAGCGGCAGAATCGTACCGCTCAAGAGGCCGATGCGCGAGCAACTTCCGGAGGATTGCGCGAAGCGCCTCGGGCAGGGCCGGGGCCTCGGCGTCGGGGTCGAGGATGCCGCCCCCGCTGATGTGCTCCAGGATTTGGACTGGCCGCTTTCCTTCGAAGAGGGTCTTTCCCGCAGCGAGCTCCAGCAGAATCACCCCCGCGGAGTAGAGATCGCTGCGCGGATCGAGGCCTGCGCCCAACATCTGCTCGGCCGGCATGTACCGGATGGTCCCCTTGATCTCCCCTACCCCGGTCGTCGTGTTGCGGCCCTCGACCTTGGCGATCCCGAGGTCGACCAGCTTCACGACGCCGTCCCACCCGACGAGCACGTTCGACGGAGCGACGTCTCGATGCAGGATGGGGGTCGGACGATCCGCCTCGGTGAACCGGTGGAGGTAGCCGAGGGTCTCGACGATGCCTTCGGCGATCGCGATCGCGACGCCGAGCGGCATCTTGCGTCCCTTGGCTCGAAGCGCCGAGACGACGCTCTCCAGATCGCGACCGCGAACGAGATCGTAGGTAGCGAACGCGACGCCCGAGACGACGCCGTGATCGATCGTCTTTACCAGGCCGGGATGGTCGAGCCTGCCGAAGAGCTCGGCCTCTGCAATGAGCACGCGCTGCGTCTCGTTGTCGTGTGCCGCGCCGGCGAGGATGCGCTTGAGGGCGACCTCATCGCCGCCGTCCCGGCGACGTGCGCGGAACACCTCCGAACGCGCGCCCACGCCGATTCGCTCGAGGAGCAAGTACTGACCGAACGACAACGGCGCGGACACTTCGAAGGCCCGTCTTTACTTTGGGCGCGCGCCGGACAGCACAAAAAAAGGCTTCAGGGATCAGGGATCAGGGATCAGGGATCAGGGATCAGGCTTCAGGCTTCAGGCTTCAGCCAGAAGCTCGTCTTTGCCTGATCCCTGGAGCCTGACGCCTGGAGCCTTCAGTCCTGCTTCTTGAAGTAGCGGACCCGGTGCTGCTGAAGCGGATACCAGGTGTCGCGCGGCACGATAGGCGTGTCCTCGAAGAACCGCGTTCCGCTCGGAGCTTCGGTCCGCACGAGTCGAACGCTCGAGCGCGGCGCCGGAGTCTGCTTGCCGGCGAGGTCGTTGCCGTCACCGAGGACCAAACCGAGCGGCTCGGCGAGGCCGAGCACCGCGGTGCATCCTATCTTGGCGAGCGCCGCACCCATCGCCGCGAGGCTCGCGCGCTTGCCTTCGGCGGCCCCGACGACCTCTGCGTAGTAGAGCATCCCCGACTCTTCGTGGACGCAAGCAACCGCCGCGCCGGTCTTGAGCTCGGCGGTCCCGCTCGCGAGCCGCGTCGAGCCCTTGGGGCCTGCGCCGTCCTCGATCGTGAAGGCGACGCCGCCCACGAAGAGACCGCGTCCCGCATCGGCGCCCTTCGGCGGTGGCACGAACGCGATCGTCTTTCGTTCGTCGGAAGCGGGCGCGACCGCCATCGTTCGCGGATCGAGCACGAGGACCCGGAAGGTCGTGCTCGAATCGGCGGCGTCCGGACGGATCTCGGTCGTGGCCATCGCGTACGGGAAGCCCTGCTGCGGCAAACCCTTGGTGCGCCACTCGCCTTCGCCTTCTTTTGCCGGACTGACGGCGGGCGCGAGGCTCGGTCCAGGAAGGACGTGGCGCAGGGTGAGGTAGAAAAAGTCGCGCGACTCGCGCTTGATGTACCGCGGAAAGTTCATCAGGCCCATGCCGTTGATGAGCGTCTTGGCGCGGAAGCTCCAGCCGGGAAGATCGGGCACGGTGCCTTCGTCTTCCCACTTCGTCGAGAGAGCGCGGGACGCCGGCGGGAGCAGATCCGTCTCGGCCGCGTAGTAAAACTCCATCCCCGAGTGGCCGGCGTTCATGTCGAGCGCGAGGCCGTAGCTGCAGCGTGTCTGGATCATCGCTTGGGCGAGCGCCTCGGGGCTCAGGTCGGCGCCGTAGAAATAGGCGACGAAGCGCTCCCGCGTGAGACAGATGCCGGTCCGCACGGTGTGCGTCTTGTCTTCGGCTCCCGGCACGGTGCCGCCCCACCAGGTGCGGTTGTAGGGGTTGAACTTCTCGTCCTGGACCATGACGGTCATGTTCTGACGGTACGAGGCGACCTTGTCGGGCACCGTCGGATCCTCGGGCCAGGTGCCGAAGGCCGTCGAGCCGTCGCGCAGCTTGGCCACCGTCGCGGCGTACGGCTTCGGCGGAAGGTAGACGATACCGTCAGCCATCATTCCGTACTCGCCGTGCAGCGCCTGGAACCCGGCGTTGGTCGCGGCGACGAGGCGCTTCATCACGTCGGGCGTGCGCGGGATGAGCCCGGGCCCTGCCTTGCCCGTCGCGCTCTTCGGCTCGACGGTGCCGGCCATCATGTGCAGCTCGACGCGGCGGGGATCCCAGAGCGCGACGTACACGCGCGTCGCCTTTCGTCCGCGATCGCTCCGAATGAACGTCGTCAAGAAGACCGGCGGAAGGCCGGGCTGGCCGCGGAAGAACGAAGGGTCGTCCTTGGCGTTCCACTGCCCTTCCCCCTCGAGGGCCGGCGTCACCCAGGGCTCGAGCGGTTGTGGCGGCCAGCCGAGATCCGGATCGACGGGGATCTCGTGCACGACGATGCCGTCCTCTTGTCCGAGATCGGCCGCGATCGACTCGGCGCCCGTATCGCCCGTGAGCTCCTCCTTGTTGCGCTCGAAGAAGTCTTTGACGGTGAAGGCTGCCTGCTTGATCGCCTGCATGCTCTCGTCGCCGATCTCGGCGCGGACGCGGTCGACCGACCACGTGACGAGGTTGCCGGGCCGCGCGACCTCGACCGGCTCGCGGACGATCCAATCGGGGAGCGCGGTGTCGCCTTCGGCGAGCGCGATCTCTCGACCGTCGCTCTCGATGCGGATCGCCCCGGCCTTCACCGTCACCGAGACGTCGCCTTTGCCGTCCACGACGTAGATCTGCCTCTTCACGCCGCGCGCCTGGCCGGACGTCTGCCAGTTGGTGATCGCTCGCTGCGTGCGCTCGAACAGCGGAAACTCCGGCGCGCCTTCACCGGCGAAGTCGAGGACCGTCACGACGCTCGGTGCGCCCTCGACGCCGCTCAGCGAAGCGAAGGCGACGCGCTCCCCGAGGACGACGGGCCGCGTCTCGTCGGCGCCGATCGTCTCGCTCAAGTTTCGGGCCCGGCCGAGGTCGAGCAGCGCGCCGGCCGGGGAGAGCCGCGCCTCGTAGAGGTAGATGTCCCGCGGCTCGGTCTCCGACGTCTGCGCACGGACGAGTACCCGGGCACGCGTGGTGGCCGAGCCGACGAGGCCGGTGGGTCCGTCGATGAAGACGACGTCCTCTGCAGTGGCGAGGAGCCCCTCTTTGGCGACGTACGACGCGACCGCTGCTCGCCGATCCCCCGAGGCCGCCGGCCCGCCGGAGGCCGCCCAGATCGCGAGCGCAGCCGAGAGACCGACGAGGCCGAGGCGCGACCTCATTCGTCCGCGTCCCTTTCCTTTCGGCGCGCCGAGCGAGCGGCTCCAGCCCTTCGTCATGCTGTCGTCTCCGAAAACGCCGGCGGCGTCCTCTCGATGCCGGCGAGTAGCACCAAAAGCGGCCCCTGCCTACCTTTCGGGGACGCGTCGCGCTATGAAACGCCCCGCACATGGTGCTGGGCCGCGACCTCGTCAAACGCCTCGCGGACCTCGCGAGCCTCGAGCTGCAAGAGCCCGAGGTCGTTCGCATCGCCGCGGACCTCGAGCGCATCCTCGGCCACGTCGCGCGACTCCAAGAGGCGGAGCTAGAAGCGATCGAAGCGGCCGGGCCGAGCGGCGGCATCGCCGGCTCGCCCGCGCTCGAAGCGCTCCGGCCCGATGAGCCCGCGCCGTCGCTGCCGCGCGAGGTTGCCCTCGCACAGGCGCCCCGCGCGAACGAAGAGGGCTTCGTGGTGCCCCGTTTCGTGGACGGCGGGTGAGCGCCATGTCGATCCTCGGCAGGCCGGCGCGGGATCTCGCGCGCGACGTACAGACAGGCGCGCTCGGCGCCGAGGAGCTGACGCGCGCCGCGCTCGACGCCATCGCGCAGAAGAACGACAGGCTCGGAGCCTTCCTCAGCGTACAGGCCGATGCAGCGCTCGAAGCGGCGCGTTCGATCGACGCGCGCCGCGCTCGAGGTGAGGCGCTCGGCCGGCTCGCCGGCGTCCCAGTGGGCATCAAGGACGCCATCCTCGTGAAGGGCGCGCCTACGACGGCGGGCTCCAAGATCCTCGTTCCGCGCGCGGAAGGCGCCGCCGATCCGTCGCGCGGTTGGGTCGCGCCCTACGAAGCGACCGCCGTGGCCAGGCTTCGGGCCGCGGATGCGATCTTCGTCGGCAAGACGAACCTCGACGAGTTTGCGATGGGGTCGTCGAACGAGAACAGCGCGTTCTTTCCGGCGCGAAACCCGCACGATCCGAGCCGTATCCCGGGGGGATCCTCCGGGGGGAGCGCCGTTGCCGTGGCCGCTGCGATGACGCCGCTCGCGCTCGGATCCGACACCGGCGGCTCGATCCGCCAGCC
>JBGTSH010000359.1:0-10244 GCA_041940405.1 Polyangiaceae bacterium | reverse complement strand
GGCGGCGCGGATGCGGCTCCGGCCGATCGTGATGACGTCGCTGGCGTTCGTGTTGGGCGTGCTGCCGCTGGCGATCGCGAATGGGGCGGGAGCGGGCGCGCAGAACGCGATCGGGTTTGCGGTGATTGGGGGAGTCGTTGCGGCGACGGTGTTGGGGGTGCTCTTGGTGCCGCTGTTCTTCGTGATCATTGCGAGGGGGATAAAGGTTGCGGAGCCGGGGGCGGCGGCGCCGGCGGAGCACGCGACAGCTGGGCAGGTTGCGGCGGAGTAGCGAGAAGGAAGGACGGAGAGGGAAGAGGCGAGAGGGAACAGGCGAGAGGGAAAAGGCGAGAGGGAAAAGGCGAGAGGGAAAAGGCGAGAGGTAGAGGAGACGAAGGCAGGGGGGGAGCCCTGCTTTTGGCGCCTCTTCCTCTCACCTGTTCTCTCTGGCGGCGAAGCACGGAAATGGGGGGCGCCATTGTCTCGAGGATTCGTCACGCCCTGGCGCGCGAGAAGTGCGCCAGCGCCGGGTGAGGTCGCGCCGAGGCTGGTGGGGCTATGGATGACGGCGCTGTCACACTTCTCGCGCGTGAGAGGGGCATGACGAATCCTCAAGACAATGGCGCAGTTCTTCCCCACCACCGGTTGGTCGCTTACCAGGTTGCCTTGGAGTTCCTCGGAGCTGTACGGGGTTCGGCGATTAGGGACGCTTCGCTGCGGGATCAGGCGCTTCGGGCGGCGAAGAGCGCGTGCTTGAACATCGCAGAGGGTGCTGGTCGCAGGTCGCGGGCGGACAAGGCTCGGGTGTTCGCCATCGCGCGCGGCGAGGCGGTTGAGGCGACGGCGGCGGTCGAGATTGCTGCGGCGGCTGGCGACGCGGCCGGGGACGCGGCGGCGCGGTGCGTGCGGATCGCGGGGCGGCTGGTGGCGCTGCTCAGCGGGCTGATGCGGTAGCCGCGGCGTCCAGGCGCTGCCGGCCGAGGCGCTCGATCGTTCCTCGTGCGGATCGGCGCTCGATGTCCTCGCGTGCCGCTATCTGTGGTGAGTCACGGCCGACGCACGACGCGCATGCGGTTGTGAATGTCGACGACGCCTGGGACGCGGTCGATCATCATCTCGGCCATCATCTTCATCCGTCGCTCGGGGACGCTTCCCGAGAGCGTGACTTCGCCTGACTTGACGGTGACCTCGATGTCGCTGGCGTCGACGTCGCGGGACCACGCGAGAAGCTCGCAGACGTCTTCGTAGATGCGAGGGTCGGAGCGGACGTAGCCCTTGGGTCCGCGGCGCGCCGGGCTCTCGCTACCCATGACGTCGATCGTTTCGACACCACGCCTCGCGCCCCAGCCACCCGCGCCGTACAGGTCGCGCGCGCCGATGCCGGCGAGGGCGGTGCGATGGCGCTGAGCGTCGAGCTCGGGGTCGTCTCCTTCGTCTGCGCGGAACCTCGGCTGTCGCATGGCGCTCTTATGAGTCGCAAGGATCATGCCCCGCGCTTGACGCGCCCGTGGTCGGAAACTAGCCGTTTGGAACGTTGTTCGGCCGAGGCGTAGTGGGCCCGAAAGGGGCAGGGCGAGCGCTTCGACTGGCGCTGTCGCTGCTGTTCGTTCCCGCTGGGTGCGCGCTGGTCATCGATGCGTCGTCCGAGCTCGGCGACGAGTGCAGCTTCGACGGATCCGACGACAATTTGTGCGGCGTCTGCCTCGCGCTCGAGTGTCAGGAAGCGATCAACGGCTGCTGCGGGGACCCTGGCTGCCAGGAGACGATGGGGCTCGTCGACGAGTGCGCCACAGGCGACGAGCTCGCGTGCGCAGAGATGGAGAACGAGCCCGCCGCCGAGCCGATCGTGCGGTGTCTCGCAGAGCACTGCGAGGAGCTCTGCGGGGTTTACTTCACCGACTTGCCGGAGGGCGGTGGCGGCGGAGGCGCGGGCGGTGAGGGCGAGGGTGGCGGCGCCAGCAGCGACGGCAGCAGCTGCTCGATGTACGAGGACTTCTGCCTCTGCTCGTATTCGGGGCCGGGTAGTGGCAACGACGTCGTCTGCAACGAGACGTTGTTCGGCGGGTCGGCATGTTGTGCCGGCTTTCGCTACCCGGAGGAAGACAGCTGCAGCTGCGAAGAGGTCGGGTGCGAGCTGAACGTCACGTTCGACTCGTGCACGTGCAGGACCGGCGTCTTGGACCCGAGCACACCGACCTCGTGCGGCGGCGGGTACTCCTACTGCTGCCAGACCTTCAACGAGTGTCGCTGCAGCAACGACATCCCATGCGACTTCAACGAGGTCGAGGTCTCGACGTGCAGCGCCGCGACCATTCCTTGTCCCACGGGTCTCTCGGTCGAGAGCTGCTCGTTCTAGCAATCAGTCGCGCATGGCCCGCATCGCGAGGTAGCCGCCCTTGCGCGCCCGCTCGAAGTGGACGAAGTCGATCGCGATGACCGCAGCCAAGAGCAGCAAGCGGCCGCGAGGGTCGGGGTAGGCCTCGTTGATGCGCACGTGAAAATCATCCGCCTGCGCGTACATCTCTTTGAGGATCCCGCCCCACTGCTTCTCGATCGTGCCGATGGGACCGGACGGTCCGTGGACGTCGAAGCGGAACATGCGAAACCACCGCCTTACGACGGTGAGAAGCGGCGCCCCGGACGGCGAATGGAGATCGTACCGCGTGCCGAACCACGCAAAGCGCTGGACGATCGTGCCGAGCTCCTCGCCGTTCCATGCTCGGACCACGAGCCGGTTCCACGGTGACGGCCGGCGGGTGAGCTCGAGCTCGAGGACGCACATGTCGCGCCCTCCCATCACGTCGAGGTTGACGGTGCGAAAGCCGCCGAGCCAGTTGCGCGCAAGCGCGCCGAGCACGGTCCCGCCGCGTTCGGTGACGCGCACCGAAGAGCTTCGAGAGAACGGCTCGACGAAGTAGTCGTTCGGCCGCTGAAAGCCGAAGACCACCTCGCTCGCTTCGAGCTGCTGATGAATGCGAAATCCGCTCCCGCTCAGGAATCCTTCGAGGGCGTGCTCCGCCTCGGGGTGCGGAGCGAAAGGCAGCGGCGGCCCGGAGCGTTGCGGCGCGGGCACGACGGCTGCGCTCGGCTTGACGCCGACGTCGACGTCGAACGAAAGCGGCGCATCGGGCTCGATCTCACGCACGATGGTAGAGGATACCGTGATCCATCGCGGCGCCGCGCGGGCACGACATCTGCACGCTGAGATCGTGGAGGAAATCATGGCGAAGTCGCCCGGACATCAGAAGTGGCCCGATCACAAGGTGAAGGAAGAGCACCTCGCGGACCGCGTGCGCGTCGAGGTCGACGGCGAGGTGATCGCGGATTCCAAGGACGTGGTGAAGGTCGAGGAAGACGGGAACCCGCCCCGCTACTACTTCCCTCGCTCGGACGTGAAGATGGATCGCCTCGAGCGCTCCGAGACGACGAGCGAGTGCCCGTTCAAAGGCACTGCGCACTACTTCAGCGTCACGACCGACGAGAGGAAGATCGACGACACCGTCTGGACCTACGAAGAGCCGTTCGAAGAGCACGAGGATCTGAAGGACCGGCTCGCCTTCTGGGTAGAGAAGTCGGCGGCGATTTCGATCCGCAAGTAAGCCTCAGGCGCTCCGACAGCTGTGGCGTAGTGACGCAGGCGACGGAGCCTTCAATCGTCTTCAGACGCTCTCAGAAGCGAGCGGCCGTACGACGGATCCGACACCGATTCGTCGCGGACGCTCTGCGTCCTCCATGGGTCCGGGGCCTGGTTCGCGACGCGCGAGCGCGTGTTAGCTTGGCCGCCCTTTCCGACAGGAGACGATCATGCCGACGAAGACCGAACACAAACACGGAGCATTTTCCTGGGCCGAGCTCGCGACGACGGACCCCGATGCTGCCAAGAAGTTCTACGGCGGGCTCTTCGGCTGGACCTTCGATGATTCGCCGGCAGGTCCGGACATGATCTACACGATGTGCAAGCTCGGCGGGAAATCCGCCGCGGCGCTCTACAAGAAGGGCGCCGAGATGGAGAGCATGCCGCCGCATTGGGCCTCGTACGTCACCGTCGACGACGTCGACGCGACGACGAAGAAGGCGAAGGACAGCGGCGGCACCGTGCTGAAGGATCCGTTCGACGTCATGGAGTTCGGTCGCATGTCGGTCATCCAAGATCCGACCGGTGCGGCGCTCTGTCTCTGGCAGGCGAAGAAGCACATCGGGGCCGAGGTCGTTCGAGAGCACGGCGCGATCACCTGGCTCGAGCTCTACACCACGAACCCCGACGTCGCCGGCGGCTTCTACACCAAGACGATCGGCTGGGCGACGGCAGCGCACGACATGGGCGAGATGGGCAAATACACGATGTTCAACATGCCCGGCTCGGAGAAGGACGGCGTCGGCGGCATGATGAAGATGCCTCCGGGGATGGAGAACGTCCCGTCGCATTGGCTGCCCTACTTCGAGGTGACCGACTGCGATGCGTCGGCCAAGAAGGCGACCGAGCTCGGCGGCAAGCTGGTCATGCCGCCGACCGACATTCCCGACATCGGCAAGTTCGCGTTCGTTCAGGATCCGCAGGGCGCGATGTTCGCGATCTACAAGAACCTGCACTGACCGGTCGAGATGGGAGTGTCACTGACGAAGCTGTCAGTGACACTCCTGCAGGATCGAGTACACGCTGCCGCTTGGAGCGCAGGATCCCAAGATGCCGGCGCAAGTCCGGGCGTTGCCGGTTGCTCCGCACGGCGTGTTGTCGGCCAGCTCCTTGCCCTCCGCACAGCTGCCAAGCAGGGGCCCTTGTGGGCATGCCGTCGTCCATCGAGGCTCTTCGAAGAACGAGCAGTCGTAGTCGTAGTTGTCATCGCCGTCCCACGGCTGGCCGAACCACGCCATCTGGCCCGGGAAGACGTCTGGGTGGCTGTCGACGCAATCGCAACCCGGAGGCGTGCAGCACCCCTCGAACTCGACCTGGACCATGTCGCCGTCGTCGTCGCAGTCGGTGCCACCGCAGAGGATGCTGGGGTCCATGTCGCCATCGATGTCGGGACAGCCGCCGCCGGCTCCGCCTCCGCCCGCGGACATCATCGATGTAGATGACGCATTCGTCATGCTCGTTTCGGTCGATGTCGTGCTCGGGGCGCCGCCGGTGCTTCCCGTGGTCGGGCTCGCTCCCCCGCCGCCGCCCTCGTTAGGGTCCTCGACGACGACGGTGATGTCGGGGAAGGTGCACGCCGTAGCGACGACGAACACCGCAGCAAATCGAGCGCGCATGGGCGTAGTTTTTGCGGGCCGGGCCCCGGGAGCAAGCTGATCGGTTCGATCGCACCTCATCCAGGGCATCCTACGGAACCACGCCGGCGGCGCGGAGCGCTTCGGCGAGCAGCAGCTTCGCCATCGAGAAGTAGATCAGGATCCCCAGGACGTCGACGAGGCTCGCGATGAACGGGGCCGAGCTCGTCGCTGGATCGAGCCCGACTCGCCGCAACAGGAGCGGGAACATCGATCCGACGACACAGCCCATCGTGACGATGCCGATCAGGGTGAGCGCAACGGTGATAGCGAAGAGTGGACCGTCACCCCAGGCGAGGGCGCGCAACGCGCCCAGCACGCTGAGCACGCCACCCATCACGAGGCCTTGGCCGAGCTCGCGCCGGAAGATCTTGCCGTAGTCCCCGAGCTGGACGTCGTTCATCGCAAGGCCGCGGATGACGAGGGTTGCGGACTGCGAGCCGGAGTTGCCGCCTGTCGAAATGAGGAGCGGCACGTAGAGTGCGAGGGTCTCGATTGCGCCCAAGACGTCGTCGTAGGCGCGCAGGGCGGTGCCGGTGAAGAACGAGCCGGCGAAGAGCACACACAGCCACACCAGACGCTTGCGGATCAGGGTCCAGAACTTGGTCTGGAGGTAGCCCTCCTCGGTGGGCTCCATGGCGGCGATGCGCTGCACGTCCTCGCCGTGCTCTTCGGTGAGGACGTCCATCACGTCGTCGACCGTGATCACGCCGAGGAGGCGCTGCCCGGGCCCGACGACCGGCAGCGCCGAGAAGTCGTACTTCGCCATGGTGCGCGCGACCTCTTCTTGGTCGGTCGTCGGCGAGACGGCGTGCACCATCTCGATCATGACGTCGTCGATCTTGTCGGACGGCTTGGCGAGGAGCAGATCGCGGAGCGACGCTACGCCCATCAGGCGATCCATCTTGCCGAGGACGTAGACGTAATAGACCGTCTCGGCCTCGGTGCCCTCGTTGCGGATCTTCTCGATGACCGCGGCCACGGTGTCGCCCGGCGACACCGAGACGTAGTCGGTGGTCATCAGACCGCCGGCGCTGTCCTCGGGCCATTGCGCGAGCTCTTCGATGTCGGCGGCCGCTTCGGGATCGACCTTCTCGATCGTCTCGAGCAGGCTCTCGCTCATCGGCGCCGGCAGCATCGAGACGAAGTCGGCGCGATCGTCGGAGCGCATCTCGCTGACGATCGGGGCGAGCTCTTCGACGCCGATGTCCTCGGCGATCTCTTGCTGCTGCTCGTCGTCGAGGCGCTCGAAGATGCGGGCCGCCTGCTCGGGGCGGACGGTCTCGAGCAGCTTTGCGCCCTCTTCGTTTCCGAGGATGCCGACCAGGTCGGCGAGGTCCTCGTCGTGGATCTCCTCCAGGAACTCGTCCAGCTCGTGGGGATCCTCTTCGAGGAGCTGCCGCACTTCCGGAGCGATGGCGACGGCGACCCGGATCATGGCCTCTCCCTACCTCCGCCGCGGCCGGGAGGGTCCGGGTTTCGGCGGTGAAATTTTCCTGATGGCAATCCCTCGGTGCCCCCACGGACCCTTCGAACGGCGCTGCCGCCAACGCCCTGGGCGCGCCCCTCGGAGGTTCTTATGCCGACTCGTCTACGAGCGCTGCGCGCCCGGCGTGCATCCCTTGTCCTCGCCCTGCTCTGTGCGGGGGCCGCCTCTGCCTCGGGCTGCTTGAACCGCCCGATCGACCGCCTCGACACGCGCACGACCTCGACGATCGTCGAGCCTTTGCCGCAGAGCCGTGTCGAGCGGATCGACATCCTCCTGGCGATCGACAACTCGATCTCCATGGGCGACAAGCAGGAGATCCTCGCGGCCGCGGTCCCCGACCTCGTAAACCGCTTGATCACGCCCGACTGCGTCGACCCGCTGACCGAGGCGCCGACCGGCCAGAAGGCCGATCCGAAGGGCAACTGCCCGAGCGGGTCCAAGCCGGAGTTCAAGCCGGTCACCGACATCAACATCGGGATCGTGAGCTCGAGCCTGGGGGATCTCGCGACCGGGTCGTGCTCCAGCGGCGGAACCATCAAGCACCCAGATGACAAGGGCCACCTGCTCACGCGGAAGCAGGGGAGCACGACGGAGCAGGTGCCAACCTACCAGGGCAAAGGCTTTCTCGCCTGGGATCCCAACAACGAGCGGCAAGGCGAGGACGACCCAGCCGCGCTCGGTCAAAACCTTCGGGATCTCGTGCTCGGCACCGAGCAGACCGGGTGCGGCTTCGAAATGCAGCTCGAGTCGGTCTACCGCTTCCTCGCAGACCCGGACCCCTACCTTTCCCTCGTTCCGTCGGCGGGCGGAGAGCTCATCGAAACGGGGACGGACGATGAGCTGCTCCGGCAACGCGCCGACTTCTTGCGGCCCGACTCGCTGGTCGCCGTCATCATGCTGTCTGACGAAAATGACTGCAGCATCAACATCGCCGGGCGAGGCTTCCACTCGGTGATCGCGAACACGCCGTTCTACCGGTCCACCGACGAGTGCGCCGTCGATCGCAACGACCCCTGTTGCACCAGCTGTGCGCTGCCGAACCCCCAGGGTTGTGCGCCCGATCCCGAGACGTGCGGGCCCAACCAGGGCACCGACATGGCTGCTCGCTACATCGGCGCCGAAGACGTGCAAGGCTGGCGCTGCTCGGATCAAAAGCGGCGCTACGGCGTGAGCCTCCTCTATCCGACGCAGCGGTACGTGAACGCGCTCACCCAGCCGCGGATCGATCCGACCCGCACCGATCTCAAAGTGAGCGATCCAAAGGGTGGGATCGCCAATCCCCTCTACTTCGGACAGAGGGACGGCGTCGTCGTGCCGAGGCCGCACGGGTTCGTCTACTTCGCGGGTATCGTCGGTGTTCCGTGGCAAGCGGTCGCCAAGCGCAACGAGGGCGGTCAGCCCGATCTCACCCTCGGCTTCCAGTCGGTCGAAGAGCTCGAGAAGTCCGGCGCGTTCGAGAAGCTCGTCGGCAGGCCGGACGACAACATCCCTCCGAGCGATCCGTTCATGATCGAGAGCCCGCAGGCGCGTCAGGGTACGAGCGATCTGCTGGGCGTCGGCCCGGGCGCCGACAACGAGATCAACGGCGGCGACCGATCCTTCGGTGTCGATGACCTGCAGTACGCATGCATCTTTCCGATCGATCCAGAGGAAGGCGCCTTCGATTGCGCGCAGTGCAACACAGCCGAGTGCGACGACCCGCTCTGCGAAGGAACGACGCAGGTCGCCGCGAAGGCCTACCCCGGGACGCGCGAGCTCTCGGTCATCCGGAGCATGGGGGATCAGGGGATCCCGGCGAGCATCTGCCCGCGGCAGCTGAACGACGTCGAAGCCGACGACTATGGCTACGCGCCGGCGGTGCGCACGATCATCGACAAGCTGAAGGAGAACTTCAAAGGCAAGTGCCTTCCGCGCGAGCTCCAGCCGGACAAGGACGGCAACGTCGCCTGCCTGGTCATCGAAGCGCGCATCGCCGGAAACGACTGCAACTGCAACGGCGAGACGGGCCGCACCGAGATCCTGCCCGAGCTCTCGAACGGCGATCCGAACCCGACGTTCAACGCGGTGAAGGTTGCGCAGACCAACGCGTTCAATCCCGGGTGGGACTGCTTCTGCGAGATCGAGCAGCTCTCCGGCCCCGAGCGCACGTCGTGCCAGAGCGACCTCGTGACGAACGACGGCGTGGACGGCTGGTGCTACGTCGACCCGAGGACGATCCCCGGGAGCAATGCCGAGCTGGTGAAGGACTGCGAGCCCACCGAGCAGCGCAAGATTCGGTTCGTCGGCGAGGGCGAGCCCACCTCGGGGGCCGTCGCGTTCATCACCTGCACCGGGGACTGACGCGGAGTTCGGCTACGCTCGCGGCATGCCCAAGGCCGGAGCGAAGAAGAGCCCCTACGATCGCGTTCGGAGCATCTGCCTGAGCTTGCCGGGTGTGTACGAAAAGGCGGCATGGGGCGAGCCGACGTTTCGCATCGAGCGCGGCAAGATGTTCCTGATGTTTGCCGACAACCATCACGACGACGGGCGCGTCGCCGTGTGGTGCATGAGCACACCCGACTCGCGAGAGATGCTGCAGTCGATCGACCCGGACCGCTACTTCGTGCCGCCCTACGTCGGCCCGAGTGGTTGGGTCGGCGTTCGGCTGGAGGGGCGCGTCGATTGGACGATCTTGGAGGACGTGATCCGCGAAGGCCACCGGCTCGGAGCGCCCAAGACGCCGGCCCGAAAGGCTGCCGCAAAGAAGCCGGCCGCGAAGAAGCCGGCTGCGAAGAAGCCGGCTGCGAAGAAGGCTCCCATCCGGAGCGGGAGGCGATAGGGTAGTGGCGCCCCCGTGTCGCAGCCCAAGCGGAAGATCCTGATCATCGAGGACGAGCCTCACATCGTCTTGGGGCTCACCGACGCGCTCGAGTTCGAAGGCTTCGCCGTCGTCTCGGCGAACAAGGGCAAGGAGGGCGTCAACCTCGCGCGCCTCGAGCGGCCCGACGCCGTGCTGCTCGACCTGATGCTGCCCGATACCAATGGCTTCAAGGTGTGCGAAGAGCTTCGCCGCTGGGACCCGTTCGTTCCGATCGTCATGCTCACCGCGCGCTCGCAAGAGGCCGACAAGATCCGCGGCCTCGACGCGGGAGCCGACGACTACGTCACCAAGCCCTTCAGCGTCGGTGAGCTCACCGCGCGCATGCGCGCGCTGCTTCGCCGCGCCTCACGCCCTGCACCGAGCGCGAGCCCCGAGACCTTCGCGATCGGCGACGCCGACGTGAACCTCACCGCGCATACGGTGGTCCGCGCCGGACAGACGCACCAGATCTCGTTCTACGAGGTCGAGCTCTTGCGCCTGCTCCACGAGCGCGTCGGCCAGCCCGTCTCGCGCGACGAGATCCTCCACAAGATCTGGGGCCTCGAAGCCGGGCCCTCGAACCGCACCGTCGACAACTTCATCGTGAAGCTTCGAAAGAAGATCGAGCGTGCTCCCGACAAGCCCGAGCGCATCCTCACGGTGTACGGC
>JBGTSH010000358.1:0-10289 GCA_041940405.1 Polyangiaceae bacterium | reverse complement strand
TCAAGCTCCTCGAGTCGGCCGGCGCCGTCATCGTCGAGACGTGCTTCCTCGTCGACCTGCCGGACCTCAAGGGTGCCGAGAAGATCCGCAAGCTCGGGCACAACGTGTTCGCGCTCGTCGACTTCGAAGGCCACTGACGCCGTGCGCGTCGCCGAAAAGAGCTACCGGACGATCTGGGTCGCCCAAGATGGCCGCTCGGTCGAGGTGATCGATCAGACGCGTCTGCCCGATCGGTTCGAGATCGCACGGATCCGCACGACGAGCGAGATGGCCTCGGCCATTCGCACGATGGTCGTTCGCGGCGCGCCCCTGATCGGCGTCGCCGGCGCCTACGGCCTCTGCCTCGCCGTCGTCGAGGATCCGAGCGACGGGCGGATCGAGGCCGCATACGCCGAGCTCTTCGCCACCCGGCCGACGGCTGTGAACCTCGCGTGGGCCCTCGACCGCGTTCGAAGCACGCTCCTCGAAGTGTCACCGGCCGCGCGGGCCGCGCTCGCCTACGAGCTCGCCGCGAAGATCGCCGACGAAGACGTCGCGGCATGCGCGGCCATCGGCGAGCACGGCGCGCGCCTCCTGCGAGCGGAATGGGAACGGCGCGGTCGGCCTGCGCCCTTTCACGTTCTCACGCATTGCAATGCAGGCTGGCTCGCGACCGTCGATCACGGCACGGCGCTCGCGCCCGTGTATCGCCTCTACGACGAAGGGGTGCCCGTCCACGTGTGGGTCGACGAGACGCGCCCGCGCAACCAGGGCCAGCTCACCTATTGGGAGCTCGCCGAGCACGGCGTGCCTTGCACCTTCGTCGCCGACAATGCTGGCGGTCTTTTGATGCAGCGGGGCAAGGTGCACGCGTGCATTGTGGGCAGCGATCGCACGGTGCGAAACGGCGACGTGTGCAACAAGATCGGCACCTACCTCAAGGCGCTCGCGGCCAAGGACGCAGCTGTGCCCTTCTACGTCGCGCTTCCGTCGTCGACGCTGGACTTCGGTCTGCCGGACGGAGACGCGATCGTCATCGAGGAGCGAGCTGCCGCCGAGGTGACCGAGCGCACCGGCGTGCGCGTGGCCAACCCGGCGTTCGACGTGACGCCGGCCCGGCTCGTCACGGCCATCGTGACCGAGAGGGGCGCGTGCGAGGCGAGCGAGGGCGGCCTCGCCGCCCTCCATCCAGAGCTCGTTACTGGCACTTCACGAGCGGCACGATAGGCGAAAAGTCCCACGGGCTGAGGTCGAGCGCATCGTACGCCGCGAGCTCGGTCGTCAGGTTCGTGGTGATGTCGGTGAGCGTCTGCCCGAAGAGGTTGGTCGACGTACCGCCGGTCGTCGCTACGCAGACGAACTTGTCGGTACCGCAGATGTCGAGCGCCTCACAACCCGGATTGGCGGGACCGAGGGGCTGGAGCTGATCGTCGCCGTAGAGGACGACGCCGCCGACCATGACCAGGCGCACGTGCTCCGGCTCGGCGGCCACGATGGCATCCCAAGGCGTAGGTCCCTCGAGGCCGATGACCGTGATGTCAGCGATGGCGCCGACGGTGAGCTCGCCCAGATTGCCCTCTTGTGCCAGGAGCTCGGCGGCGTTCTTGGTGACCATGCCGACGAGCTCCGCCGACGAGAGGACGTCGCCCCATTCGGTGTCGTCGACGACGTCGGCGAACCGTAGCTCGTCGAGGAGGTTCTGGCTGCCACCCATCGACCAGTCGGGCGCCAGCGCGACGGTGATCCCTTTGGACAGCGCGAGGGGGACGTTGGTGGTCTGCGTGAGGTCGGTCCCGCCGCCATACAAGAACACGTTCGACGCCGGTGACCACACGAGGCCCATCCCGTTCGCGGCCATCGATTCGAACTCGGGATCGCCGAACGCGGTCCCGTGAATGATCGTGGTTCCGGTGTGGAAGAGGCAGCCGTCGGTGGTGCTCGTCGTGAAGAGCGTCGTGAGCTCGTTGAGCGCGGCCGCGTTCGTACCCTCGCCGCAATGCACGAAGAAGGCGTCGGTCGAGCCGTCGTTCAGGTTCGTGCAGATGCCGTCGGCGCCAGAGGGAGGAAACAGCGTCGCGACCTGGATCTCGTCCGGGCAGCTCCCGGGCGGATAGCCTCCGCAGAGACCGTTCGCGCTTTGATCGATCGTGCGCGCGAGCGTCCGGTAGCAGGTCTTGTTCGCCGGGTTGGCTGCGCCCAGGACGGATGTCGTGCCGGCGACGAGCGCCTTGAGCTCGCCATATTTGTCCATCTCGCAGTTCACGTTGACCGGCGAGCCTGATTCCCCGTTGAGGTACTGCTTGGCGTCGACGACTGCGTCGTACCGCGCCTCGTTCGTCCACTGGTTGTGGTTTTGGTACGCCTGCATCGGGGTCCAATCGGTCTCGTCGAAGATGCCGAACAGGATGTGGTTGTGCGTGTCGATCATGCCCGGCATGACGATGCCGTGCGTCTCGACGACCGACGCGTTCGGCGCATCGGGATCGGCGCTGCAGTCGATGTCGACGCAAGCGATCGTGCCGCCGACGACGAGCACCTCACCATCGAAGGCGATGTCGGGCGTGACCACGATGCCTCGAAGGAGGATCTTGTCGGGGTCTCCCAGCGAGAGGAGCTGGGCGTCGGGCGGGACGTTGATCGTGCCGCCGCCGCCTTGGCCGCCGTCGCCTCCGACACCGCCTTGGCCGCCTTCGCCGCCTTGACCACCGGTGCCCCCAAAACCGCCGAGCCCACCCTCGCCACCACCACCGCTCGAGCTCGTTGTCGAAGCGGAGGTCGACATCGCCGTGGTGGACGCTGTCGTCGTCGGTCCCGACGTGGAGGTGCTCTGTGGCGTCGCCGACGCGCCGGTCGTCGTGGTCGCAGGGGCGCCGCCCGCTCCGCCTGTCCCCGTGGCGCTGTCGTCGCCGCACGCCAGGCCGACCACCGCCGCGAGCCCCCACGCCAGCGTGCCTTTCTGCGCCATTGTCCAGCTATACAAGAGGCAGGCGGATCTTGTTCGTGAATCTATTGTCGCAACTTGCGACTGTGGCGGCCATCGGCCGGGCGACGCGCGCGTGAGTACACGGTGAGGTGGCCGTATCTCGCCGCGACGCGGTAGTCGCGGTCGACGATAGCCTTCAGCTCCGTCCATTCCTCGAGCGGGTCGCCGGTGGTGCCCGGGAAGAACGGCGATGAGCGCACGATGAAAGCGGGCGGCGACGCCTTGAAGTCCGCGAGCAAGCGGTCGGCGAGGGGACCGGGCTTCAGACCGATCGAGGTGCCCCTCGAGAACGCGGTGTTGTCATTGTATTCGGTGACCTGACCGAGGACCTTGAACACCGGCGAGGGCGATCGCAGACCCGAATAGAAGTACGAGCCCCAGCCTGGCCAGCCCCAGACGAGCAGCGTGTCGCCGGGGGCGGCGTGCTCGCGAACGTAGCTGCCGGCTTGCTCGACGACGGGCGAGCCCCGATTGTCCACGATGGCGTTCTTCTTGAACGGGATCCGGCCCAAATTGAAGACGAGGAGACCGATCGTGAGGGCGGCCCAAAGCCGCGCCACGGCGAACGTCGCTCGACGGGAGAACGCTTCTCGAGGTCGGGTCAGCCACGCGAGCGCCGCGGGATGGGCGGCGAGCAGCACGACGGCGGGCAGGCATTGCGCGAGGTAATGGACGAAGAAGCGGCGCCCTCCGATGCCGCAGCCGAGAATGCCCGCGCCATACATGAGGAGCGCCGGCACGATCGATGGAGGCGCCGGCGCGTCGGCGTTGCGTCGCGCGGAGCGAACGCCGACGAGTGCGGCGACGCTCAGCGACAGAGGAAGGAAGAACGCGCGAATCTGTTGTCGCGGGACCTTCCATACGGCGGCGAGGTCCGTCACGGCGGCCGTTCGCTTGGCGCTGTACGCGCTTGCCTCGCTTATCGGGACCAAACCTGCGATGAGCGAAGGGACGCCGCCCCGCAAGCCGTAGAGCACGAAGAGCGGCGCGAGCGCGACGATCGCGCCGGCGATCCAACCGGCCGGCATGCGCCAGGTCGCGCTCGGAAGGCGGCGGCGCTTCGCCCAAACGAAGAGCACGAGGAAGAGCGGCGCCAGCACCACCGATTGGGCTTTGAAGGTGTAGGCCATTGCGGCGAAGGCGCCGGCGAGCACGTGGGTGGCGAGCCCGCCTCCTCCGAGCAGCCCTCGCGCGAGCATCGCCAACGCCCACGCGTACGGGACCATCATCCACGCCGCGTAGTTCAGGTCGAATGTCCCGGCGAGGATCAGGTAGAGCGCCGTCGCGAGCGGCGGCGCCACCGTCGCGCGCGTCTCTGCATCGCTCTCTACATACAGCGATCGGGCGGCGAGCCAGACTGCCGGCGCGCCGAGGAGGAGCCAGATCGCGAAGCCGAGCTGAAGCGCTTCGATGCTCCGCGAGACGCGAAAGATGGCGGCCACCACGAAGAAGCTGCCCGGCTGCTTCACGTCGAACGTGTCCAGGTAGGGTAGGAGGCCGAGGTTCAGCGTGTCGGCGCTGTAGAGGATGCCGCCGATGTCGGGGTTGCCCAGCCCTCGGACCGGATGCAGCGCGCGCGTAGCACCGAAAGCGGCGAGGCCGATCGCGAGGCAGAGCCACGAGAGCCGAGCGACGCTCACGGAGCCGGCCTCGGCTTGCGCGTGTACAGCCACCAGCGCCCTTCGCGAGCGACGAACGTGATCTCGGGATCGGCGCGGAAGAGCCTCTGCGGATCGCGATCACGCCGCACCAAGAACCAATCGAAGAACGGCCCTTGCTTCTTCAAGTCGAAGCGCTCGGGCGTCCATTCCCACCGAACCGGGACCTCGGGAGGAACGACCGCCTCGGGATCGGTGCGGTAGACGAGCGGCGAGGCGCCCATGAGCGAGAAGTGGAACGAGAGCCACCCGCCGTTTTTCGCCTGAATCCATGCGGGCAAATGGATGTACGGCGTCGTCGTTCGTGTCGACCCCTCGTGATCGAAGACGAGGTAGAGGAGCTTGGGCGCCTGGGGGATGTGCTCCGAAATCGCCGTGAAGTCGGTCGTCGTCGCGTCGAACGCTCGGTAGTTCCGTGCGACCACGTCGCTGACTCCGAAGGACGAGAGCGCGATGGCCCCCACCAAGGTGATGCGCGCCCAGAGCGGCTCCGGCAGGTCGGGGAAGACGCCCATCAAGAGAAACGCCGCGGCTGTCGCCTCGCGCGGGTAGACGTACCACCACCCGCCGATCTCCATCGGCAGGGTGAGGAACATGATCAGGAAGACGAGGGCGCTGCCGAGCGGAACGAGGGTCGTCAGGACCGCGTGCTTGATCTCGATTCGCGGACGGTCTTTGAGGCGCGCTATCCACGCGACGAGCGCGATCGCCGCCCCCGCGAGCACGACCCACCCGTGCCGCTCGGCCATGCGTGCTTCGGCCGGATCGTGGAAGCCGTCCACCAGCGCGCCGAAGAGCTCCCCCCAGCGCGCGGGTTGAATCTCGAGAGGCCCGACTCCACCGACGAGCGCCTTCGGCCGGATGAACCAGAAGATGGTGAAGAGCAGGAGAGAGGGAGCGAGCGGCCGCAGGACCGGACGGATCCGCCGGTGCACCGGGTACGTGATCGCTGCAGCGCCGAGCACCACGGCGACGGCGAACGGATACCGAAAGACGTGGGTGAAGAAGAGCACGACGAGGACCGCGGCGAGCGTCGCCTCGGTCTTGCGCGAGGGGACGTCGACGGCTCGCAGCGCCAGGCCGGCCGCCATCGCGAAGAGACCCAGCGCCGCGACGAAATTGATGAAGCCCCAGTGCGTGAGGTGTCCCCACGCGAACGGGACTCCGAGCATCCCGAGGAGCGGCGACTTGCGCATCCCCCACGCCAGGGTCGCGAGGCCCGCAGGCAAGAGGAGCAGCATGATCCCGGTCGCGAGCTTGACGGCGGTCGTCGCCGAGAAGACCAGCATCAGGACGGCGCCGAGCACGTAGCTCGACAGGTAGGGGACCGCCAGCGGCCGGAGGTCGAACTGATCGCGGTAGTGGTACGAGTCGTCCCAGTAGTGCGAGAGCGCCGATGTCTGCGCCGCGTGGAACGGCAGATCGGTCATCGGGGGGTACGTCGCCGAGAACAGCGGCCAGAACACCAGGACCGCCGCGACGCACGCCGCGAGCGCGAGCAGGGCGGCATCGATCCGGCGGCGCAAAGCGCGCGCAGCTTAGCCTTAGTGCCGTATGTGCCGACCGAAATCATCGTGTCCTGGATTCCTCCCCCCAGCCCCCTCCACTTCGTGGAGGGGGAGCGGCGATTCCCCCTCACGGAGTGAGGGGGGTAAGGGGGGTGAAACCACAGGGACGAACGTCGGGGCTCGCGACGGAGGCAGTGACGTAAGATGCGCACCGAACCGACAATGCCTTCGGCTCGCGATCCCGAGCTGTCGATCGATCCCTCGGGTGACTGGCCCTCGCTCGCTCCGGATCTCGAATTGCGCCTGGCCCGCCTCGTGACGTGGCTGGCTGCGACCTTCATCGGCTGTGTGGGCCTCTGGGAGATCGCGTCGCCGATCGTCGCCGGCCACTACGCCTCGACGGCGAGCATGGGGATCATCGCAGACAACATGCGAAGGTGGAGCATCGTCGCTCCGGTCTGGCTCTACACCGACGCTCCCCCCGATCCGAGCCTCTACTACTGCCACCATCCGTGGGGGATTTTCTGGACGACGACGCTGATCCAAGCGCTCTTCGGGCGGACCGACGTGACGTGCAGGATCGCGCCGGTCGCGCTCTCGTTCATGACAGTACTGTTGGTGTCGTCCATCGGGCGTGCCCTCTACAGGCCGCTCGCGGGCGCCGTCTCGGCCGTCGTCTTCGTCGTGCTGCCGATCACGCTCGCCTTCGCGCAGTTCAACGCGCTCGAGGTGCCGCTGATGGCGTGGTCGGCGCTCTTGCTGTGGGGGTGGGTTCGCTTTCGCCGTACGAAGCGGCGCCGCCACATGATCGCCATGCTCGCTGGAGCGACGATGGCGCTCCACGCCGATTGGCCCGCGTACGTGCTCGTCGCAATGGTGCTGTCCCTGGACCTTTCGGGGCTCGTCTTCGGCAGCCGCAAGCTGGATCGCCGTCTCGCGATCGGATGGGCGCTCCTCGCCTCGGTGGCGGTGCTGAGCGGCGGTTTCTACCTGTTCATGTTCACGCGCTACGGCGCCATGCAGGATCTGTTGGCGAGCTACGAGCTGCGCCGTGGCGCAGAAGATATCTCGCTCGGCGATCTGATCGAGGGCCGCAGAACGTGGGACGAGTGGATGCTCACCCGGGCGTTCGTTCTTCTGATGAGCGCGGGGACCCTCGCGACATGCGTGCGCGCATGGAGCGACCGCCGGATCGAGGGGCTCGCGCCGCTGCTGGTGCTCGCAATGGCCGTGTTTCAGTACGCCGTCTTCCGGCAAGGCGCCTGGATTCACGTGTTCTGGCCACACACCTTCGCGCTCGCGCTCGCGCTTGCGAGCGGCGCGCTCGTCGCGACGCTCGCGCCGTGGATCGCGAAGCTCGCGGCGCGGTCGCCGCGGCTCGCAGGACGAGGCCACGCGGTCACGCTCGCGCTCTCGCTCGCCGGATCGCTCTGGGTGCTCCGTGATGGGATCGATCTCTTGGTCTGGTCGCGTCGCACCGGCGGGCGCTTCGACGAGCGCGGTCTGCCGATCGAGACCAATGCCGCGGCGATCGCTCTCCTGCGCGCGCTCGACCGAGAGCTTCCGGCCGATGCACGCGTCGGCCTCCACGAGAGCATGGGGCCGACGTGGGCGCATACCTGGGCGCTCGGAGGGCGGGTGGTGGATCACGACGCCGAGCTACCGCGCTCGAGAGACGCGGATCAGGACGTGGTGATCGCCGACGTTCGAGGCATGAGGCCCGGAGCGATGGAGAGGCTCCTTCGCTCTTGCACGGTCCGGCTCGTCGATCATTTCGCGGTCGTGACGCCGGGCCGCGGTCCGCTCACCAGCGAGACGCTCGCAGCGCGTGAGCCCACGTTCGGCGAGCGCATCTTCGGTGCGGCCTTCGAGCCGGTGCGCACGCTGCGGCCCAGCCCATTCCCCGGTTGGCTCGTCGCCGATCATTTCGGAGGGACGCCGCCGTCGCTCGATCGCGAGCCGGAGACGATCGAGGAGCTTGCCGTCATGCACGACGCCGCGCTGGCCCAAAGCGCCAGCGCAGCCGAGCCGTATCGGCTCTCCCTCGTCACGCGCCTGGAGGGACCATCGGTGGACTTCGAAGACGGCGGCCGCCTCCTGGGAGCTTTTGTCGAGAGGGGCGCCTCTCCGCGCGCCGTGCTCGTCGTCGCGTCCGTCGGTGCCCCTCCCGAGGGCTGGGCGCTCGTGGCCCGGGCGCGCGTCGTCGAGGGGCCTGCGCTGTCGCTCGCTCGTCAGCCCGTCGATGCGACGCGCGATCTCGGCTTGAAGTGGATCGTCATGCCGAGCCGTTGGAAGCACGGCTACCTCTACACCGCTTCGTTCGACCTCCTGCCTCGTCCCGGGATCGAGGCCATCGAGATCGCCCAGACGAGCCACGGGTCGCTTCGAAAAACGCCCGCCGGTGAATGGATCGAGATCTTTCGCGAATGAAGGCCGTATCTGCGGTCGTGGTACGCTCGTCGCCAATGCTCCGTGCCCGCTTCGCTGCCTTCTTCCTCGTCGCAGCCGGGTGCAGCACCGGGAGCAGCGATCAGTCGGCGGCGCCCGCACCGCCACCGCCCCAGGCCGCGGATGGCCAGGCGGTGGGGGCGGGAGCGGTGAGCTCGGCTGCGGCAACGGCCGCGGCGCTGCCGTCGCCCGCTCTTCCGAGAGAGGAGCCGAAGCCGGCAACCACGGCGGAGCCGTCCGACGTCGTCGAAGAGCCGGGCTCGAAGAAGGCGGACGAGCGGCCTTCGAAGTCGAGCACCGGCGGCGGCGGATCGAAGCAGCGGGTCTTCGCGGCGGTCGTCAAAGGTCTCCAGGGATCGCTGACCGAAGAGCAGGTGACCAAGACTGTCGCGACGGTGAAGGAGAACCTCCAGGCTTGCTTCTCGAACACCGAGGCGCGGCTCGAGGTGTCGCTCCAGATCTCGAAGGGCGGCGACGTCGGCGACGCGGGCATCATTCGCAGCGATCCCGTCGATCCGCGAAAGAGCGATTGTGCCGCCGCGCGCCTCTCCAAGCTGAAGTTTCCGCCGCCCGGCCAGTCCCTCAAGCTCGAGCTCGCGATCTACCTCGAGCCCAAGTAACGGCGCCTACTCCGCGCGCCGCAGGTACACGTCGAAGTCGCCGATGCGCGCGGCGTGCTCGAGCTCGTTGTCGATGAGGTCGCGCAGGGCCGAAAACTGGTCGAGGCTGCGGGCCGAGTCGAGGTCGTTGCCGGTGACCATCCGAAACACGTCGTGGTGCTCGACGACGATCGCGGCCGGCGGATGCGCCGCCAAGTCGCGCATCAGCGCTGCCTGCATCGGCTGGGCCGACCACGCGGCGCGCTGCGGCACGTTGTAGATGTAGCGACTCGCCAGCGGACGCTCCGCGAGATCGTAGATCGCGCACTCGAAGCCCCAGACGAAGATCGGGTCCTCGGGGCGCGTCTCCCTCTTGAGGAATTCGGCGACCGCGCGGTTCTGGCCGGCGCTCACGTCGGCGACGGATGCGAGCGCGTCCCATGCGGCCACCTTGTCCGGTGCACCGTCCCTCAGCAGATCGAGCCGCGCCTTGCTGCGAATGAAGAAGGAGTCGCCGAAGCTCGGCACCGGCAGCTTGGCCGACGCAATGACTGCGAACGCAGCGACGAACCCGAGCCGCGCGACGAGGCCATATCGAGAGGCCGCGCGCCAAGCCTTCGCAATGCCGAGAGCGGCGAGGAGCGCGGTCAGCGGGAAGGTCGCACCCCAATGGTAGGGAAAGAACTTCCCTTGCATCACGATCCCCGCGACGTGCACGAAGATCGCACCGAGCACGACGGCGACGAGCGGGCGCTCTTCGCCTTTGGCGCCGAACACGGCGAGACAGCCGAGGCCGAAGAGCAGGGTGCTCGAATAGCGAACGAGCCACTCCTCGAAGCCGTAGTAGGCCATCCCGAGGACGCTCACGTCCTCCCAGCTGACCTTGGTGTAGTGCGGCGTGAAGACGAACAGCACCTCGTGCAGATCGCCGAGCGCGCCTTTCGCTCCGAACCAGCCGAGGGTCAGCGCGAATGGCAGCACGCCGCCGATCGCGATGAAGAGCGGCGGATCGATCATCTCGCGGATCGGAAGGGGGCGCCTTTCGGCGCGCGCCCGCATCCATTCGCCGCCCGCCAAGAACAAGGAGACGAGCGCCCCCACGCCGGCGAGGGGC
>JBGTSH010000357.1:0-10402 GCA_041940405.1 Polyangiaceae bacterium | reverse complement strand
CCTGGATCGGTGACGAGCTCGTGGGGCTGTTTCCGTTTCACGGCAAGCGTGAGGTCGCGTGTCTCCAGAACGACCACACCCCCGAGGGCGAGCTCCTCGTGCACCCCGGCCACCGGGCGAGCGTGCTCGGAGCGCTCCTCGATTGGATGGTGGAGCCCGGATCCGGCGTCGCTGCGCTGCACCTCGAGCGCGTGCCGGCAGGCTCGCCCAACCTGCAGGTGCTCGACGTCCTCTTGCGTGAGAAGCGCTTCTTCTTGCACGAGTCGAGCTACTGGCAGTCGCGTCACACGCAGGTCAAAGGCAGCTTCGAAGAGTTCGCGAAGAGCCGGAGCAAGAACTTCCGCAAGCAGGTGAAGCGCGCTCTCCGCGCGCGAAGCGAGCGAGGCCTGCGCGTCGAAACGATCAGCGAGCGCTCTCAGCTCGAGCGCACCCTCGCCGAGCTCGCGCACGTGTCGGGCGCCAGTTGGCAGGGCAAGTCGGGAAGCGGCGCCTTCGCCGGCGACGGCGCCTTCTATCGCGAGGTGACGTCGCGCTTCGCCAACGGCGATGCGCTCCGGCTCTTCGTCTGTCGCGAGGGTGATCGGTGCATCGGCTACGTCCTCTGCGTCGTCGAGCGCGGCGGGCTAGAAGCCCTGAAGAGCGAGTTCGACGAGACGCTCGGCGATCACATGATCGGCTGGCAGATCTACCGCGCGATGTACGAGCACGCCGACAGGCACGGGCTCACCGACATCAACTCGGGCTCGTGGGTTACCGAGTTCAAGGACAAGTGGGCGACGCACGAGGTCGAGCTCGTGACCCTCTCTCTCTACCCGCCGACGTTCGCGGGATCGCTCCGCTTCTTGCCGCAGCTCGGGAAAGAGATCGTGAAGCGCGTGGCGGGCCGGCCGACGGTCACCCGTTGCTACCCCCTCTTCGACGAGGTGCCCGAGGGCCGCCGCCGTTCTACGATTCCTCCTGCGATCGCCGACGACGACTGACCTCGCCGGACGGCCCCGCGTGCTAACTTCGGCGGTCCCATGTCCGATCTGTTTCTGCGAGCGTGCCGCCGCGAGCCCGTGCCGACGACGCCCATCTGGCTCATGCGCCAGGCCGGCCGCTACATGGCGGAGTACAGAGCGCTCAGGCAAAAGCACACGCTCCTCGAGATCTGCAAGACGCCCGAGCTGGCGCTCGAGGTCACGTTGCAACCGCTCCGTCTCGGTATGGATGCCGCGATCCTCTTCGCCGACATCCTCTTGCCGCTCGAGCCGATGGGCGCGCCGTTCGAGTTCGCCAAAGGTGAAGGGCCCGTGGTGCACTCCCCGGTGCGCGAACGAGCCGACATCGAGCGCCTGCGTATCTGCGATCCGGAAGAGGGTCTCGGCTACGTGCTCCAGGCGGTTCGGCTGATTCGCAAAGAGCTCGACGGCAAGACGCCGCTCATCGGCTTCGCGGGCGCGCCGTTCACGATGGCAAGCTACCTGGTCGAGGGCGGCAAGAGCTCCGACTACCGGCGCACGAAGAACCTGATGTGGACGGAGCCCGACTCGTGGGCCCTTTTGATGAGCAAGATCTCCGAGGTCGTGCGGCGCTACCTGCGCGCGCAGGTCGAAGCGGGCGCGCAGGCGATCCAGCTCTTCGACTCATGGGCCGGAGCGCTCACGCAGGCCGACTACAAAGAGCATGTGATGCCGCACGTAAAGAAGATCCTCTCCGACATCGAGTCGACTGGCGTGCCGGTCATCCACTTCGGCACGAACACGTATCACCTGCTCGAGCTGCAGCGCGATGCGGGCGGTACCGTGATCGGCCTCGATCATCGCACGCCGATCCTCGAGGGCTGGCGCCGCGTCGGCGAGGATCGCGCGGTGCAGGGCAACCTCGACTCGCTCCTTCTGTGCGCGCCGCCCGAAGTCGCGAAGGCGCGCGCTACGGAGATCCTCGAAGCGGTCGGCAATCGGCCCGGGCACATCTTCAACCTCGGTCACGGCATCGTCCCCGAGACGCCCGTCGACCACGTAAAGGCGCTGATCGACCACGTGCACGAGACGTCGACGAAGCTTCGAAGCAATGTGTGAGCTGCTCGGGATGGAGTGCAACGTCCCGACGGACATCGTCTTCTCGTTCACGGGACTGTGCCAGCGCGGCGGCAAGACCGCGCAACATGCCGACGGTTGGGGCCTCGCGCTCTATGAAGGGCCTGCGGCGCGCGTCTTTCTCGAGCCTTCGGCGGCGGCCGCGAGCCCGCTGGCGCGGTTCATCGCGCAGAACCCGATCAAGACGCTGCTCGCCATCGGTCACGTCCGTAAGAAGACGCGCGGGCCGATCAACCTCTCGAACACGCACCCATTCGTCCGCGAGCTGTGGGGGCGGCAGTGGGTCTTCGCGCACAACGGTACGGTCAAGGGCGCCAAGACCCTCCGCCTCGGGCGGTTCCAGCCGATCGGGACGACCGACAGCGAGCGCGCGTACTGCCACCTGCTCGAGACGCTCCGCGCGAGCTTCCCCGCCTATCCGCGCAAGGTGAGCGATCTATGGGAGGCGATCGCCCACGCCGCGAAGCGCATCGGCGCCCACGGCAGCTTCAACTTCCTGCTCGGCGACGGGCGGCACCTCTACGCACGCTGCGCGACCAAGCTCTGCCACATCGTCCGGTGCGCGCCGTTCGGCGAGGCCAAGCTCGCCGACGAGGACGTGACCATCGACTTCTCGCAGGTGACCACGCCGACCGATCGCGTCGCCATCGTGAGCACGGTCCCCCTCACGACCAACGAAACCTGGATTCACGGAGAACCGGGAACGATGTGGGTGTTCGACGGCGGCCGTCTCCGAGCGACATTACGGGCCTGAGGTGAGAAGCTGGTCCGGGCTGCCTTGACGCGGTCCTGGCTATCGCTAGCCTGCCTTGGAATTCGCTTGGGTTTTCCAAGTGGATTTTGCGTACCCTGACGGGTGTGAAGGGGTCGCCCATCGTTTCGAGGGGGCGGCTGGGCGTTGACGACGGCTCGTGAGCGACTTCGAAGAACCCACACGCGTGACGACGGTCGGCCCAGCGAAGGGCGACCCGCTGCAGCCCAAGGGCACCGACTGCATCGTCGTCATCTACACCAAGCAGCCGACGCTGCTCGGTAAGCGTTTCCCTCTCGAAGCGAGCCCGACGCGTGTCGGCCGTGGCGCCGACAACGAGATCGTCCTCGACGGCGACAGCGTCTCGCGCCGCCATGCCCAGTTCGAGCGCAAGGGCGAGAACTGGTACCTGTCGGACGTCGGCAGCACCAACGGCACCTACTGCAACGACGAGCAGATCCAGGGCGCGGTGACGCTTCGAAACGGCGACCGGGTCAAGGTCGGGCCGACGATCTTCAAGTTCCTCGCCGGCGCCGACGTCGAGTCGCAGTACCACGAAGAGATCTATCGGCTGACCATCATGGACGGCCTGACCCAGATCTACAACGCGAGGTACCTCTACGAGGCCCTCGAGCGCGAGATCATCCGCTGCCGCCGCCACGAGCGCGACCTCAGCGTGATCATGTTCGACATCGACTACTTCAAGCGCATCAACGACGTTCATGGTCACCTGGCCGGCGACTTCGTCTTGAAGGAGCTCGCGCGCATCATCCAGCAGCGCATCCGCCGGGATGAGGTGTTCGCGCGCTACGGCGGCGAAGAGTTCTCGATCATCCTGCCCGAGACCTCGCTCGAGGGGGCCGTGTCGCTCGCCGAGACGCTGCGCGGCCGCGTCGAAGAGCATGTGTTCACGTTCCAGGCAGACACGATCAAGGTGACGATCTCGATCGGCGCGGCGCAGCTCACCGACGCCGACAAGACCGCGAACGAGCTCTTGAAGCGAGCGGACGAGCTTCTGTACCAAGCCAAGCGCACCGGCCGTAACCGCGTCTGTTACTGATCCGTGTGCCGGAAGAGGCTTCAGGTGTCAGGCGCCAGGTTTCAGGGCAGAATCTGGTCTTTCCTGAAGCCTGAAGCCTGTCCCCTCCTAGCCTCATCGCGCTTCGCGATTTAGAGAGGGCGGGCCGTGGTGGATCTGGCCCCAGAGCTGCGGACGAGCATCCCCGGGCCGCGCTCGCGAGAGCTGTCGGCGAAGCTCGGTCGTCTCGAGAACCCTGCGTTCTCGGAGCGCCGCGCCGCGCGCGCCGCTCCGGGGGAGGGTGGCGAGACGCTCGTGCTCGCGCGAGGTGAGGGCTCGAACCTCTTCGACGTCGACGCCAACCGCTACGTCGATCTCGCCGCCGGCTTCGGCGCGGCGATCCTCGGTCACGGTCCGTCGCCCGCGCACGCCGCCGCGTCCGCGCAGGTCGGCCGGCTGACGCAAGGGCTCGGCGATCTCTACGCGACCGACGTGAAGGTAGCGCTCCTCGAAGCGCTCGCTGCCATCCACCCGGATCCCGAATCCCGCGTGATGCTCTGCCAGTCGGGGGCCGACGCCGTGACCGCGGCGCTCAAGACGTGCGTCCTCGAGACGGGACGCCCGGGCGTCCTCGCGTTCGAGGGCGCTTACCACGGCCTCTCGTACGCACCGCTCGCAGCGTGCGGCTTCGTGCCGAGCTTTCGCGAGCCGTTCGCAGCTCAGCTCGGCAACCACGTTCGCTTCGTGCCCTACCCGCGATCCGAGGGCGCGCTCGACAGCACCCTCGCAGCAGTCGCGGCTCTCCTCGCGGGCGGCGAGATCGGCGCGATCCTCGTCGAGCCGATCCTCGGGCGCGGCGGCGTCGTCGTGCCGCCACCCGGCTTTGTCGCCGAGCTCGCCCGGCTGGCCCGCGCGCACGGCGCGCTCCTCGTCGCCGACGAGATCTGGACCGGCATGGGTCGCGGCGGCTCTCTCGTTCATTCGCTCGCCGGTGGGGTCGTCCCCGACTTGCTCTGCCTGGGCAAAGGGCTCGGAGCGTCGTTCCCGATCTCGGCGTGCCTCGGGACCGGCAGAGCGATGAGCGCGTGGGCGCGCGGCGGCTCGGTGGTGCACACGTCGACGCACGCGGGTGCACCGTTCGCTTGTGCGGCGGCGCTGGCCACGATCGATGCCGTTCGCTCGCAGGATCTCGGTGCGCGTGCCGCCGCAGTGGGAAGGCGCTTTCAGGATGCCCTGCGGAGCGCGCTCGCGGGGGACTCGCGCGTCCGCGAAGTTCGCGGTGCCGGCTTGCTCGTCGGGATGGAGATGGCATCGGGACGCGAAGGCATCGCGGTGCTGCGTTCGTTGCTCGGCCGCGGCTACGTCGCGACGGCCGGCGGCTTTGATGGCGCGGTCGTCGTCTTCACGCCGCCGCTCACGATCGACGAGCCCGTGCTCCTCGATTCTGCTGCGGTCGTCGCAGCCTGTGTCGGAGCGCTGCCGTGAGCCCGAGCGCCGCGCTTCACGCTCGCGTGCGGAGCGCGATAGCGGCCGGCGAGCTCTCGCCCGCGGCATTCGACGAGATCGCGCTCGACCTCGCGAGGTTCCAAGCGGCGTCGGTCCCTGCGTTCGGAAAGCTCTGCAAGGCGCGCGGCATCGACCTCGCCCGGGCGAGCCTAGGCGACGTCCCCGCGCTGCCGACCGATGCGTTTCGTTATGCGCGGATCGCCTCGCACCCTGAGGAAAGCGACGTTCGCGTTTTTCGAACCAGCGGCACGACGCGCGGCGAGCTTCGGGGCCAGCACCCGTTTCGAACCCTCGAGACCTACGAGGCGGCGGCGCTGGCCTGGGCGATGCCATGTCTCTTTCCCCGCGTGAGACCCGAGCGAGCGATCGCTCTCGTCCCCGATCCCGACGAGGTCGTCGATTCGTCGCTGTCGTTCATGGTGAAGCTCTTCGTCGACACGCTGAGGATGCGCGCGGCCTTCGCGCTTTCGCTCGAGCGCGGTGTCGATGTAGCCGCAGTGGAGCGCGCCGCTGCCGGGGCGGTCGCCGATCATGCGCCGACGATCGTGTTTTCGACGGCCTTCGGCCTCGCACTCCTCCTCGACGCGCTCTCGGGACGAGCGCTGCCGCTCCCCGAAGGAAGCCGGGTCATGGTCACCGGAGGCTTCAAAGGACGGACGCGCGAGATCCCGACGGCCGAGCTCTACGCGCGCACCGCGGCGGCGTTTTCGATCTCCGAGGATCGCATCGTGGGCGAGTACGGGATGACCGAGCTCTCGAGCCAGCTCTACGAGCCGCGCCTGGTGAGCGAGCCGCCGACGCCTCCGGGCCTCTACAGGCCGCCGCCGTGGCTCCGCGTCGAGGCGGCCGATCCCGAGACGCTGGTACCGCTCCCGCGAGGTCGCGAAGGGATCGCGCGCTTCGTCGATCTCGCGAACGTCGATTCCGTCGGTTTCGTGCAGACGCTCGACTGGGTCTCGGTCGACGAGCGCGGCGACGTCCGCCTCTTCGGACGCGCGCCGGGAGCAGAGCCGCGCGGCTGCTCGCTGGCGCTCGAAGACCTGTTCGGCGACAGGAGCCCGCGTGGATCCGAGGCGTGAACGTGTCCTGGCGGTGCTCGACGTCGCGCGCGCGATCGCGGACGCATCGACGGACCTCGGCGGCGAGGCGCGGGTAGAGCTCCTCGATACGACGGGCCTGAGCCCTGCGGGCATCGATCTCGCGCTTCGTGAGCACCTGGAGACGAACGCGACCGACGATGAGCTGGCTTCGCTTCTTTCGAGCGTCGGCTCGGCTGCGCGGTGCCACGTCGTCCTGGCGGCGAACGTCTGCACCGCCGCGTGCCGTGCGATCGCTCTCGCAGCTGCGACCTCGCCGCGCGTCGTCGTTCGGCCCTCGCGTCGCGATCCCGGGCTCGCGCCGATCTTCGTCCGCGAGCTCGCACGGAGCGAGCGGTTCGCGCGCGCCGGCGGGGCGATCGAGCTGACCGGCGGGGTCGATGCGCAGCCGGGCGACGAGGTGCATGCGTACGGCTCGGACGAGTCCATCGGTGCGATCGCCGCGACGCTCGGGCCCGGTGTCGCGTTTCGTGGACATGGAACCGGCATCGGGCTCGCCGTCGTGTCGAGCGCGGACGATCTCACGGTCGCGTCGGCCGCCCTGGCAGGCGACATCGTCGCGTTCGATCAGAAGGGCTGCTTGTCGCCGCGGATTGCGATCGTCGTCGGCGACGTCGAGCGCGGCCGGACGTTCTGTCGGCTCCTCGGCGAAGCGCTCGCGCGCGCCGGCGCCACGGTTCCACGGGGCGAGCTCGGCCCCGAAGCGCGCAGCGAGCTTTCGACCTTCCGTTCGCTTGCCGTCAGCCTCGGGGAAGCGCGAGAACAACGTGACTGTTTGGTCGCGTTCTTCTCGGATGCTCTCCCACTGCCACCACCTCACCGGACCATCGCGGTTACCGCAGTGACCAACGCCGTCATGTCGGAGAAGGTGCTCGCGCCAGTCTTGCGGTTTCTCACGACGATCGGCGGCAGCATCGACGATGACGCAACGCGTTTCCTTTCCTCGCTCGCCGGGGTGAGGCGCACGAGCTTGGGACGCATGCAGAAGCCCGCGCTCGACGGCCCCGTCGACCGCCGCCAAGGAAGTTCGCGCGGAGGCGGGCGCCAGGAAAGTTCTGTGCACGCTGGACGTCTGCCGAAGCGTTGACGAGAGCGGCCGACTGGGAGAACGTCTATTTTCCCTCGCGGGAAGCGGCTCTCGTGCAGCCCGGCGACCTCGTATCAGGCAAGTACCGACTTCTCCGCCAGCTCGGTCGTGGCGGCATGGGGTCGGTGTGGGCTGCGCGCAACGAGCTGACCGATCGCGACTTCGCCATCAAGTTCTTGCTGCCCGAGCTGGCGCAGAACCGCGACGCGTTGCATCGGTTCTTCCTCGAAGCGCGCGCGTGCGGACAGATCAAGCACCCCGCCGTCGTCGCGGTGTACGACATGGGGCAAGCCGAAGACGGCGCGCCTTACCTCGTCATGGAGCTGATGGAGGGCGAGGGTCTCGATCAACGCCTCGAGCGTTCCGGCGTCTTTCGTCCCGGTGAAGCTGCCGCGTGCGTCGCGTTCGTCGCCCGCGGCCTCGAAGAAGCGCACGTTCGCGGCCTCGTTCATCGCGATCTGAAGCCCGGCAACATCTTCTTCGCGATCGACGATCGCGGCGACGTCGTGCCGAAGGTGCTCGACTTCGGCGTCACCAAGGCAACGGTGCTCGCGGATCCGAAGTTCGTGCGCACCAACACCGGCGCGGTGCTCGGGTCGCCCGCGTACATGAGCCCGGAGCAAGCGCGGGGCGATGAAGACATCGACGGTCGCAGCGACGTCTGGTCGCTCGGCGTCATCCTCTACGAGACGCTGACCGGGAAAATCCCGTACGACGGCGCGAACTACAACCAGCTCATGGTCTCGATCCTGATGGACAAGCACCGTCCGGCGATCGAGCTGAACCCTGCCATCGGTGAGGAGCTGAACGATCTGGTCGAAGCGACGCTCCAGAAAGATCGCAACAAGCGCGTTCGTACGGCGCGCGAGCTCGCCGAGCGTCTCGAGAGCCTCTGCACGCGCATCACCGGAACGCCGTACCCCGGGTTCGGCGCACGCTCGCGGAGCATGGCACCTCCGCCCAAGCCGATGCCGACGCCGACCGAGACGTGGGTCGAGGTGACGCCGGTTCGGCGCCGCACGCCTGCCGCTGTGTGGGTCAGCGGTGCAGTGTTCGTGGCGGCCGTCGTCGGGATGGGCGGCATCGCGATCGCACGCACGCGGCCTCCCGTCGCCGAGGTTGCTTCGCGCTCGGTGAGCGTCCTCTCCGAAGGCCGAGGCAGGCTCGTCAAAGAGCTCGATCGATTGAAGGCCGCGCCGCCGCCCGAAGCCTCGCCTGCGCCCGAAGCCGACAAGCCGGCGCCCACGACGCCCATCAAGGATGACGAACATGTCATCGAGCCCGACGAGCTCCCGACGGCGACGCCGTCCGCGCCGGCGCCCAGGTGGACCCCGGGCCGCCCGCCGACCAAGAAGGGCGGCCAGGTTCACGACGGAGTCACTTCGCCGGGCTTTTGACGTCGGGCGCGCTCAAACGCTGGTCCCTGTCATTTCACCCCCCCGACCCCCCTCACTGCGTGAGGGGGGAGCACAAAATGACGAAGGGCCCGGCGGTTGGCCGAGCCCTCGTGAGTGCCGAAGCGTCGAGCTTCAGGCGGAGGCGGGGTAGACGGACACCTTCTTCTTGGTGTTCGTCTTCCACTCGTATTTGACCTTGCCGTCCACGAGCGCGAAGAGCGTGAAGTCGCGGCCGAGGCCGACGTTCTTGCCCGCGTGGATCGTCGCGCCGACCTGGCGAACGAGGACGCTGCCGGCCGGAACCTCTTGCCCGTCGTAGACCTTGGTGCCGCGGCGCTGCGCGCTCGAATCGCGACCGTTGCGTGAAGAGCCGCCGCCTTTTTTGTGAGCCATTTCTACTTACCTCTCAGGCGGTGATGCCGGTGATGAGCAGCTCGGTGAAGGGCTGCCGGTGACCGTTCTTCTTGCGGTAGTTCTTGCGGCGGCGGAACTTGAAGACCACGACCTTCGGTCCGCGACCCTGCTTGACGACCTTGGCCGAGACCTTGGCGCCCGGGACGAGCGGCTTGCCGACCGACGTCTTCTCGCCGCCGAGGAGCAGAACCTCGCCGAACGTCACGTCTTCGCCCTCGTTCGCCGAGAGCTTCTCGACCAGGAGCTTCTGGCCGACCGCGGCCTTGTATTGCCTGCCGCCCGTCTTGAACACCGCGTACATGATCAGGGTCCTTCCAAATCCGTCGTTTCGCGCACGTAGCCCGAGGGCCCGGCGAAAGGGGACGCTCTATATACTCGGCCCGTACGCGCGATCAAGCGTTAGAGCGGGCTAAACGGGCGCGCAGGCCCTCCGCCAACCTCAAGAGAACGTGAAGTCTTCGCCCTTCACATCGACCTGAACGACCTTGCCCGGCCCGTACCCGCCCGAGAGGATGGTCTCGGCCAGGGGATTCTGGATCTCCCGCAAGATGGCGCGCTTGAGTGGCCGGGCGCCGAGCTGGGGGTCGTAGCCCAGGTCGACCAGGCGGCTCTTGGCCGGCTCGGTGAGCTCGACCCTCAGCTCCCGATCGGACAAAAGCTTCTCCAGGCGCCGGAGCTGGATGTCGACGATGCCGCGGAGATCCCCCTTGCTCAAGGCCTTGAAGACGACGGTGTCGTCGATGCGGTTCAAGAACTCGGGGCGGAAGAACTTGCGCAGCTCTTCGAGCAAGACGTCCTTGAGCGCCTCGCGCCCGTCCTCGCTCTCGAAGAGCTTGGGGTCGGTCTCGAGGATTCGGCCCGAGCCGATGTTGCTCGTCATGATGACAACGGTGTTAGAAAAGTCCGCCGTGCGGCCGCGGCCGTCGGTGAGGCGACCGTCATCGAGGACCTGAAGGAGCAGGTTGAAGACGTCCTGGTGCGCCTTCTCGACCTCGTCGAAGAGCAGCACGCTGTAGGGCTTCGTCCTCGCCGCTTCGGTGAGGAAGCCGCCTTG
>JBGTSH010000356.1:0-10417 GCA_041940405.1 Polyangiaceae bacterium | reverse complement strand
TGGGAGGCGTTCGGCCTCGACGTGCCGGCGCTCCGCGAGATCTCGTTGCGCCAGACAACGAGGATCCGCGAGCAGCTGCTCGCGGCGGGCCTCGACGTCGTCGCGTCGGCGGATCCCGAGCGCCGCGGAGGGTTCGTCGCGGTGCGCGTAGCCGAGGCGGCGGAGCTCGTCCGCAGCTTGCGCGCCAGAGATGTCTGGGTCGACGCCCGCGGCGACTTGCTGCGGCTGGGGCCGGCGCCCTACCTGACGGACGAAGAGATCGACCGCGGCGTCTCCGCGGTCGTCGAGCTCGCGAAGCGGAGCGCAGCGTGAGCGACGCCGACCGCAAGCTCGCGGACGCGCTGCCGCAGATCATCTGGACCAGCGATCCGAGCGGAAAGCTCGAGTGGCTCAACAAGCGGTGGGAAGAGCTCACGGGCATGAGCGTCGAGGAGGCACGGCGCAACAAGGGTGGCCTCCAGGCCATCCACCCCGAGGACCGCGAGCCGGTCATGCAGACCTGGGCGGTAGCGCTTGCTACCGGGATGCCCTGCGAGATGGAGTACCGGCTGCGCAATCGCGAGGGTGTCTACCGATGGCACCTCGCGAAGATCGAGCCGGTCCGAAGCGACGACGGGACCATGCTTCGATGGGTCGCTGCGGCGTTCGACATCCACGATCGCCACGAAGCCGAGGAAGCGCTCCGTGCATCGGAGGCGGCGCTGCGCGCGAGCGAAGCCAAGGCGCGTGCGTGGGCCGACGAGCTCGAGGCGCTGATGGACGCGGTGCCGGCCGGCGTTTGGATCTCCGAGGACACGGAGTGCCGGCGGATGCGAGGCAACAAGGCAGGCTACGACCTCTTACGAAGCTCGCCGGGCAAGAACATCTCGAAGACGGCGCACGACGGCGCCGACACCCGGCACTTCGAAGTATTCGTGAACGGCGTTCGGGTCCCGCCGCAGGAGCTCGGGCTGCAGCGAGCGTCTCGTGGAATCGAGGTGAGGGACTACGAGGAGGAGGTTCGGTTCGAGGACGGCGAGGTCCGGTATCTCTACGGCAACGCGATCCCGCTCCGCGATTGCGACGGAACGCCCCGCGGCGCAGTCGGAGCGCTCGTAGACGTCACGCGGATGAAGCAGGCAGAGGCGGCCATGCGCGAAGCCGCGCGACGGAAGGACGAGTTTCTAGCGCTGCTCTCGCACGAGCTCCGCAACCCGCTTGCCCCGATCATCACCGCGGCGCAGCTCATGGAGATGCGGGGAGGGGCCGCGACGCCCCGCGAGCGTGAGGTCATACTGCGCCAGGCGCAGCACATGGTTCGCCTCGTAGACGATCTGTTGGACGTCTCGCGCGTGGCGCGCGGCAAGATCGTCCTCAACAAGGCGCGGGTGCAAATCTCCGAGATCGTCGCTCGCGCGATCGAGGCGACCTCGCCGCTGCTCGACCAGCGCCATCACCGCATCTCGGTCTCGGTGCCCGACGACGGCTTGAGCGTCGACGCCGACGAGGTCCGGCTCACCCAGGTCGTCTGCAACTTGCTCAGCAACGCCGCTCGCTACACCCAGCCCTACGGCAACATCCGGATCGAGGCGGCGCGTGAGGGTTCCGAGGTGGTGCTCCGCGTTCGCGACGACGGGCCGGGCATCGATCCGGAGCTCCTTCCGAACATCTTCGAGATGTTCGTCCAGGGCGCGCGTGGCTCCGACCGCCAGCAGGGCGGGCTCGGGCTCGGGCTGTCGCTCGTCAAGAGCTTCACCGAGCTCCATGGTGGAAGCGTCTCGGTCGCGAACAACGCAACCGGCCGTGGCAGCGAGCTCACCGTGCGCTTGCCACGTCTCGCCGGGAGCTCGCGCCCGCCCGCCGAGAAGGGGCCGGCGAGCGACCGGCCGCCTCGGCGTCCCGAAGGCACGCGCTCGCTGCGCGTCCTCATCGTCGACGATCACTTCGACGGAGCCTCGAAGATCGCGCGCTACCTCACGCATGCCGGTCACGACGTGCGCCTCGCGCACGACCCCTCTCGAGCGCTCGCGATGACCGAAGGTTTCCGGCCCGAGGTCGCGATCATCGACGCCGGCCTGCCGGTGATGGACGGCTACAGCCTTGGCCGGGAGCTCTCCGCGCGCATGACGGACGCGCCGCCGAAGCTCATCGCGCTCACGGGCTACGGCCGTGACGAGTCGCGCCGCGGGGAGGAATCGGGGTTCGCCGCGAGCATCCCGCGTCCCCTCGACACCGAGCTGCTGCTTCGCCTGCTCGACGCGGTCGACACCGCACCGTAGCGGCGGCAACGCCTCAGCCGCCGCTGCCGCCCGTCCCGGCTCCGCCGCTCCCACCGGCGCCGCTTCCCCCCGCTCCGCTGCCTTCCGGCGGCGCGCAGGCGTGGAGCAGCGAGCCGGCGAGTTGCACCGGGAGGCACTGGCGGTTGTCCGGGCAGGTGTGCGACGGATCCTTCGCGTCGCAGAACTCGGTGCAGGTGCCGGAGGTTTGTCCGACGAGCTGCAGGCAAAACAGATCGTCTTTGCACCCCGGCGAGCCGGCGACGCTCAGACATTCGTCTCCGACATCGCCGGGGCCGCTGTTCAGGCACGAGAACGTCTGCTGGTCGGTGTTCGCCCAACACGTCTGCCCGGCAGGACACGACCACGGATCGGACACGCAGCTCTCCGGCTCCGAGCCACCGCTCCCGCCCGTCCCCTCGCCGTCGTCGCCGCAGGCGATGAGACAGATTCCGCCCAAGAGCAGCCAGAGACCTCGCATGCGAAGACGGCTACTGGGCCCCAACCCAGCCGACAAGCGCAGAAGCAAAAAACCGACTCGCCCGATGCCGCGGGCTACGCCCGGTGAACCGGCGCCGCGTCGGGATAGAGCGGAAGGAGCCCGACCTCTGCCACGTGACGCGCGCTCTCTGCCCGCGTCGAGAGGTCCCACGACAGGTACAGCTTGTCGCCGTCGTGGCAGCCGAAGCTCGTGGAAACGCAGAGCAGCGGCTCGCGATCGATCGCATAGCCGCGGTGGGCGACGTCATGCCCGTACACCGCGACCGTGAGTCGATCGTCGAGCGCGCGCAGGAACGATCTCGCGCGATCGGACGAGGTCGTGCGCGCCCACAGGAGCGCGATCATCGTGGACCGCCCGTCCAAGTCGTTCGGGTCGTCGCTCTCGCCGGTGAGCGAGAGGCGCTCGAGATCGCGCGGCGATGCGATAGGCGCGTGCGGTGCCGCGTGCATCATCGCGATTCCGGCCGACGGCGCGATCGCGACGAACGGCCAGGTCTCGATCCATCCGCGAAGCTCGCGCGTTCCGTCGTCGCCGAGCAGCGATTCGAGGCGCTCCGCCTCATCCGGGAAGAACTTGGAGACGACAGGCCCGCCCACGTGAGCGTGCTCGTGGTTGCCGAGAAGGAAGTGGACGCGGCCGGGATGACGATCGGCCAGAGCGCGCGCGCTTGCGATCAGTCCTGGTGAGTCACCGTGGTAGTACGAGCCCAGGTGCTCGGGCCAGTCGCTTTCGTCGAGCTCCGGTCCGTGCACGAGATCGCCGGTGACGACGAGGATCGCGCCGCCTGGTTTCTGGAGCGCGTCCTCGAAGACCTTTTCGATCGCTTGGAAGTCCCGGACGTTGCCTTGAAGATCGGTCGCCATGATCAGGCGGCCCTCGCTCGGCAACGTCAGCACCCTCGGCACAATCTCCTAGGTTAGCAAGCAAGTGGCGATCGGTGGGCGCGCGCGAGAAGGTGTAATAACGTCGGCGAGCCGGCCAACAACATTTCAGGTCATTTCAGTTTGACTCGTTCCATCCCCCCCAGGCCCGCGAAGCGCAGCACGCAGACGACCGAGGTCGTCTTTCTGGCGGCGCTCTTGGGGTGGGCGGTTGGCTGCGGAGGTGGGGAAGAGGCGGCGGCGCCGAGCGCATCGGCGTCGTCCCGGGAGCCGGCGCTCAAGCTGCCTCCGGTCGTCGCCAAGCGAGCCGAGGCCGATCCGAACCCCTTGGCCCTCACGACGCGGAAGGTGGAGATCGCGGCGGGCGCGAGGGTCTTCACCGTCCCCGAGGAGATGCTCCGGGGCGCCAAGATGGGCTCGGCGTTCGCGTTCCGTGCCGTGACGGTGAAGGGGCGTGACGGCGAGGACCTGGTCGTCGACGGGCGTGACGGGCCAGAGTACCGAGTCAACCCGGCCTACGTGATCCCTCTCGCCGGCGTCACGCGCCCGAAGCTCGAGAGCCCGGTGATCGCCGAGTGGGCCGGCGTGCTTCGCCATGGCGTCGTGAGGAAGTACGTGAAGGACAAGATCATGGTCCGCTTCCTCGACACCGTCGACAGCGGGGACCGTCCGCTCGCGCCGGAGCAGCTGGCGCTCCAGAAGGACGGCTTCCATCCCGGCAACTACGCCGTGGTGCGCAGCGTCGCGGCGGAGCCGGGCTCGCTTCCTTACCAGCATGTCATGCTCGTCTCGCCGGTCTCTGAGACGGGTGACTGGCTGGCGATCGGCTACGGCGGGAGCGCACGGATCGTCGCCGAAAAGGACATGCTCGCGGTGCCCCTGACGTACACGCCGAAAGACGGCGCGGTCGTCTGGGCCGAGCACCTCGGACGCATGCGCGAAGCAACCGTTGTCGAAGTCGATCGACCGGGCCTCATCACCGTGCGTTTCGCGCGCGTCGGGCGGCCCGTGACGGTGGGGTGGGGCTCGCTGATGCCGCCCGCGAAGTAGTGACCAACCGGTCGCTGATTCGATGCGTCATCCGCCGATGGATGACCGAAGAGTCACGGAAGCGCGCGCGCTCGTAGCGAGCTTGGTGCGTCACCATAGCTCTGCTACCGAACAGAGGCCGTCATGATCGGGAAGTACTATCGCGCCGCGAAGCAGTGGGGACCGTTTGCGGCGCGGACCGCGTTCTATGGGACGCTGTCGGTGACGCTCGGCCCGCTCACCAAGGATCACTCCGCGAGCCTCTGGGCGATGAAGCGCTGGTGCCGAGCGAGCACCAAGGGCCTCCGGATCGAGGTCGTGGCCGACGGGATCGAGAACGCGCCGGCGACCGGTCCGTTCGTCTACGCGACGAACCACCAGAGCATCGTCGACATCATCGTTCTCGGGAGCGTCCTTTCGGGCGACTACAAGTGGGCGGCGAAGCGATCGCTCTTCAAGATCCCGTTCCTCGGCTGGCACCTCGCCCTGGCGGGCCACGTGCCGGTCGATCGCGGCGGTGGCGCGCGCACGGCCGCGAACGTCATCAAGGCGTTCGAAGGGGTGCTCGGACAAGGAAAGCCGCTCCTCATCTTCCCCGAAGGGACGCGCAGCGAGGACGGCATCCTCAAGGACTTCAAGGCCGGCGGCTTCTACGCTGCGGTTCGCGCCGGCGTACCGATCGTGCCGGTGGCGCTCGACGGAACGCACGACCTGATGAAGAAGGGCGCGCTCGACACAGGCGAGGACAACATCCGGATCGTCCGCGTCCGGGTCGGTGCGCCCATCGCGCCGAACACGACTGGTAAGGAAGCGCATCGTGTCGCCGACCTGAAAGATCGGACCCACGCTGCGGTGACCGAGCTCCTCCGCTCGATCGGGGGGCGCATCCCCGCCGACGATGCGCCCGATAGTGGTGAGGCTCGGGTCCAGCCCGAGCCCCTCGAAGACTTGCGCGTCGATTCGCGCGCCGCCGGCTGACGCTGCTGTCAGCTCACACCGCAGCCGGCGGAGAGCTCAGCGCGCGAGCTCGGGCGGGAGCGTGCCGGCCGGACGCTTCTGAAGGAGCGCGCGCAGCTCGGCAGGGCGGCGGAAGCCGATCTTCCGGGCGACCGTCCCCTCGGCCATGCCGGCCGAGAGCATCTGACGAGCCGTGTCGGCACGGACCTCGTCGTAATAGACGTGCGGGGAGCGGTCGAACGCGAGCCGGAATTGGCGCGCGAAGTGGAACTCGCTCATGTCGAGGTCGAGGGCGACCTCGTACGTTCGGATGCGCTGGCCACCACGCGCCGCGTCGTGGATGCGGGCGCGGGCGATGACCAGACGGGCCATCGTGCCGGGCAGGATTGCCGACTTGGCAGAGACCTCGGACTCGACCTCACGGACCTCGGGATCGGGCTGAGCCATCGAAGCTAGAACGATGCCGGACAGGGCATTCGTGTGGCTCTCAGGGGCAGCGGGAACCTGAACTGCGGACTGCAAGGAAAGGCTCGACACGGTGATCTCCTCGTTGCTGCCGTACGGGGGCCAACCCCGTGCGGTCGCTAGCCCACATTGCAACTCGTAGGCCCACGAAGCACGATCACCCCGCCCGATCAGAACCCAATGATTTCAAGGCCCGCGGGGAGGGGGGTGTGAAGAGCGGTTCACGAAATATGATCGCGCGGTCACGCGGTAAGAGTCGTACGCGGCTGGACAAGGCTGACCCCAGCGATGCCGCTGGGGTCGTGGGTATCCACAAGAGATCGGGCACGGGCACGGGCACGATCCGGGAAACAGGGACGGGAAACGGGCGACGGCGTACGGAGGCCGTTCGATGACGGTGAAGTCATCGAGGGCAGGGATCACGGAGCAGCGAGGGCCCGTTTTCCGTGTCCCGTCATCCCTGCTCCGTATCCCGCACCGTGCCCCGCCCGTGCCCGTGCCCGTGCCCGATCTCTCGCTCAGACGTCAATCTCGGCCTCTGCAGCGTGCTCCATGATGAACCGGAACCTCGCCTGCGCATCTTTCCCCATCAGCTCGCTCATGACCTTCTCGGTCTGAAGGACGTCGTCGATGACGACGCGCAGCGCTCGGCGGCGTTTGGGATCGAGCGTCGTGGCTTTGAGATCGTCGGCGGGCATCTCGCCCAGGCCTTTGAAGCGTGAGATGTCGGCCTTCACGTTCTTGGGGAGCTTGGCGAGGATGCGATCGCGCTCTTTCTCGTCGAGCGCCCAGTGCGTCTCTTTGGCTGCGTCGATGCGGAAGAGCGGCGGGAGCGCGATGTAGACGTGGCCGCCTTTGAGCAGGCCGGGCAGGTGCCTGTAGAAGAACGTGAGGAGCAGCGTCGAGATGTGCTGCCCGTCGCTGTCGGCATCCATCAGAAGGAAGATGCGGCCGTAGCGGAGCTTCTGTGGATCGAAGTCGGGACCGATCCCGCAGCCCAGGGCGCTGACGATGTCCTGAAGCTCCTTGTTCTCGCGGACCTTGGCGCTCGAGGCTTGCTCGGCGTTGAGCACCTTGCCGCGAAGCGGAAGGATCGCCTGCGTACGGCGGTCGCGCCCCTGCTTGGCGGAGCCGCCGGCGCTGTCGCCCTCGACGAGGAAGAGCTCGCTCTCGTTGGGATCGGTGGATGCGCAGTCGGCGAGCTTGCCGGGCAGGTTGAGGCGGTGGCTGACGGCCGTCTTGCGGAGCACCTGCTGCGTCGCCTCGCGGCGAGCCTCTCTCGCGCGCGCGGCGAGGATCGAGCGAAGGACGATCGCTTCACCGATGGTTCCGTTTTCGAGCAGCCATTGCTCGAGCGCGGGACGAACCAGACCCTCGACCCCGCCCTGAACCTCGGGGTTGTTGAGGCGGTCCTTGGTCTGCCCTTGGAACTGCGGCTCGTGAACGTAGACGCTGAGCAGCGCGACGACGCCCTCGCGGATGTCTTCGGCCGACAGCGTGACGCCCTTGGGCTGCACCTTCTTCGTGTCGATGAAGTTGCGGACCGCCTTGACGATCGCTGCGTTGAGGCCGGCCTCGTGCGTGCCTCCCATCGGGGTGGGAATGCCATTCACGTAGCTGCGAACGTGCGAGTCCGTCGCCTCGGTCCAGGCAAGGGCGAGCTCGAGCTTCACCTCGCCCGGCCGCTCCTGCGCCATGAAGAAGAGGCCAGGGTGGGTCGCCGCTTTGCCGCGCTGGGCGACGAGCTTCGGCAGGAAGTCGGCGATGCCCTGCGGATGGACGAGCTCCCTGGTCTCGCCGGTCTTCGCGTCGGTGAAGGCGATGACGAGGCCGCCATGGAGGTAGGCCTTGGTCTCGAGGCGCTCGAGGATGTGGTCGATGTTGAACTCGAGCTTTGCGCCGAAGATCTCGGGATCCGGGCGAAAGTGGACGATCGTGCCGCGCTTCTTGGTCCCGCCGTCCGCTTTGAGCTTCGAGGTGGGTTTGCCGCGGGCGTAGGACTGGACCCAAGTCTTGCCGTCGCGAAGGACGGTGACATGCAGCGACTCGGAGAGGGCGTTGACGACGCTCGAGCCGACGCCGTGCAGACCGCCCGATACCGAGTAGTTCTTGTCTCCGAACTTGCCGCCGGCGTGGAGCATCGTGAGGACGAGCTCGACCGCCGGCTTCTTGAACTTCGGGTGCATGTCGACCGGGATGCCGCGGCCGTCGTCTTTGACGGTGGCCCCCTTGTGGTCGGCGTCGATCGTCACGTCGATGCGGCGGGCGTGGCCGTTCATCGCCTCGTCGATCGAGTTGTCGATGATCTCCCAGAGGAGGTGGTGGTAGCCGCGGACGTCGGTCCCACCGATGTACATCGCGGGGCGCTTGCGGACCGGATCGAGGCCCTCGAGGACCTCGATGCTCTCACCCGTATAATCGCCCTTGGCGCCTTTGGCGGCGCCTTTCCCGGGGTTCTTGGGAGGCGGGATCGAGGGCATCAGCCTTCCTCCTCATCGTGCTTGAGGGATGGCACCTCGGGCAGCGAGAGGAGCTGCCGGGCCGGCGGGTCGCCGCGCTTCGAGACGACGTCGCCCTTTGCAGCGCGGTTGCCCTTGATGTCCTTGAGGGCGATCGCGAGCTCTTTGCTCTTCGCCGTGACGAACGCGAGGTCATCCTTCGGGCCGCCGAGAACCGCGCCCACGAGGCGTTCCCCCTCATCGAGCTTGATGACCATCGTTCCTTTGCCGGCGCCGGAGAGGAGCGCTAGATCGTCGACGTCGACCGCGAGCGCGTGACCGTCGGTCGCGATGACGCCGACGAGCGGTGTCGCGTCGGTCAGGAGGCCGACGAACGTAACCTCGTCGCCTTCGTTGAGGCGCGCGAACTTGCGGCCTGCGCGCGTCGAAGGATCGCGGTGCGGGCGGAGCGAGAACTTGAAGCCGAGGCCGTGGCGCGTGACAGCCACGGCAAACGGCGGCTCCGGCTCGCCGCCCTCTTCCGGCGCGGCAGGCACCTCGAGCACGCGCGGATCGAAGCCGAGCATGCCGATCATCCTCTCGCCGTCGGCGAGCTTGAAGAGCTTCTGGACCGGATCGCCGTGGCCCGTCGATGGCGTCACGTCGTGGATGCGGCACACGTAGCAGCTGCCGAAGTTGGAGAAGAACGCGACCGACTCGCGCGTCGAGCCCGCGGTGACAGCGAGCACCGAGTCGCCTTCGCGGAGGCGCGTCGTCGCGAGGTCCTTCACCTCGCGTACGCGTTTGACCCAGCCCTGCGCCGAGAGAATGACGGTGGCGTCCTCGGCCGCGATGAAGTCCTGCTCGGTGAACTCGGGATCGCTCGTACCGCCGGTGATCTTGGTCCGGCGCTTGTCGCCGTAGGTCATCTTGATCGTCGAGAGCTCGTCCTTGATGATCGCCCAGCGCTTGGACTCGCTCTTGAGGATGCCGCCGAGCCGCTTCTCTTCGGCCTTCTTCTCGGCGAGCTCCTTGCGGACGACCAGGATCTCGAGCTTGGCCAAACGATACAGCCGAAGATCCAGGATCGCGTCGGCCTGGATCTCGGAGAGGCTGAACTTCTTCATCAGCTTCTCTTTGGCGTCCTGGCGACCCTCGCTCGCCCGGATGAGCTTGATGATCTCGTCGAGCGCATCGAAGACCGTCTCCAGGCCTTCGAGGATGTGGATGCGCGCCCGCACCTCACCCAGCTCGAACTCGAGCCGGCGAACGAGCGTGAGCTGCCGAAAGTCGAGGAACTCGCGGAGCATCTCCTTGAGGCCGAGGCGCTTGGGGGAGCAGGTGGGCTCGAGCGAGAGCTCGTCCTCGGTCTTCTTCTTCTTGGGGGCCGCCTCTTCGGGGACGAGGCAGGTCATGTTGACCTGCACGTTCACGCTGAGCGGCGTCTGCTTGAAGAGGTACGCCATCACCAGGTTGGGATCGGCGTCCTTCTTGAGCTCCATGACGATGCGGATCTCTTCGGTGGACTCGTCGCGGACATCCACCAGGCTGGGGAGCTTCTTCGAGAGGATCACCTGCGCGATCTTCTCGACGATGCCGCTCCGCTCTACGCCGTACGGGATCGAGGTGACGATGATGTTCTTGCCGCGCTTGCCGTCGTCCTCGGTCGTCCAATCGCCGCGGAGCTTGAGCGAGCCGTGGCCCGTCTCGTAGACGTCCTCGAGCTCGCGCTTGGTCGCGGTGAGGATGCCGCCGGTCGGAAAATCGGGCCCCTTGACGAAGCCGAGCAACTTCTTCGTCGTGAGATCGTCGTCGGCCTCGATCATCGCGATGCAGGCGTCGATCACTTCACCCAGGTTATGGGGCGGGATGCTCGTCGCCATGCCGACG
>JBGTSH010000355.1:0-10468 GCA_041940405.1 Polyangiaceae bacterium | reverse complement strand
TTGATCATGACGGTGTGCGAATCGGTGCCGACCAGCGTGTCCGGATAGAGGACGCCGTTCTTTTCGTAGACGACCTTTGCGAGGTACTCGAGGTTGACCTGGTGACAGATGCCTGTCGACGGCGGGACGACGCCGAAGTTCGCGAACGAGCTCTGACCCCAGCGAAGGAAGACGTAGCGCTCGGTGTTGCGCTCGTACTCGAGGTCGGTGTTGAGCTTCGGAGCGAGCGGGTTGGCGAAGTGATCGACCTGCACCGAGTGATCGATGACGAGGTCCGCCTGCTCGAGCGGGTTGATGCGCTTGGCGTCGCCACCCAGGTTCGCGAGCGCCTCTCGCATGGCCGCGAGATCGGCGACCGCCGGCACGCCGGTGAAGTCCTGCATCAGGACGCGCGCGGGGTAGAAAGAGATCTCGTCGGTCGGGTCCGCTTTGGGATCCCAGCGAAGCACCGCTTCGATGTGCTCGGGTCGAACGACGCGACCGTCCTCTTTGCGGAGGAGGTTCTCGAGCAGGACCTTCATCGACCACGGAAGCCGGCGCACTTCGGGCCGCTTCTGAGCGAGCTTGGCGAGGCTGAAGATCTTGTATGACTTGCCGTCGACGGCGAGCGTGGACTCGGTTCCGAAGGTCCCTGTCATGATCCCCGGGTTCTAGGACGAACGTGCGCGCGGGTCGAGTGGTCGATTCAGATCACGTGACGAGGCAGAGGCGCTGCCGCGCAATCGTGACCTGAACGCGCATGCCCCACCCGACACGGAGGCGATCGTCTTCGAGCCCGTCGCCGAAGATCACGCCGCCTTCGTCGAGCTCGCTCGCGATCTCCAGGGATTCGCCGGCGGAGATGCGGCCCGCCGTGATCGAGGTTCCCGTCGCTACGCTGGGAAACGCTTCGCGCACGAGGAAGGCGAGCGCCCGCTCGGTCGGCGCCGGCAAGGCGACCTCTTCGCGCCGGGCGCGCGCGATCGATTTCGCCCAGCCGGTCGCGCCCGTCCCCGTAGCGACGATCACGCCCGAAGAGGACTGCCGTTCCTCGCGACCGCCGTACGCGATCCGGTAGCGCGATGACTGGTGCGTTCGGTGGCCGAGGTAGATCTCGTTGAGAGCACGGAGGGTTTGACCGTCGTCGAGGCGTGCCTCCACCAAGGTGCGCTCCTCGACGCTAGAGCGCCCTTCGGAGGCGCGACTCAAGATCGTGCCGAGAGCGTCGACCGGATGGCGGGCGAGGACGCCGTCGAAACGCTTGGGATCCGGGTTGATGCCGACGACGAGCTGTCCGCCGAGGTACTTCGCCACATTGGCGACCAGCCCGTCCTGGCCGACCGCAATCACCAGATCGCCCGGCTCCCATACGAATCGCGCGAGGTCGGTGCGCGCCAGCCGGGTGCTGCGCCATCGCTGCGGGATCGCTCGCGACGCCGCGGTGAGGACCGCCTCGAACGCTCGGTGGCGGTCCTCGACCTCATCCATGCTCTGGCCGCGCATCTCGAGCGCGAACCGCGCTTGCGCCGGCGTCCCGTGGCGCGCGACCAGATGCTCGAGCTCCGTCGGGCGTGTCACCACCACCGCACGCGGAGGCGTCTTCGGGGATGACATGGTTCATCCTCTCAGGAGCTCTTCGTCTTTGCCTTCTCTTCGAGGGCGCGCGTGCCGGCGGTCGCGAGCTCGGTGAGGAGCGGACCCAGCGCGTCGCCGCCGAGGTGAAGGTGATCGATCCGCTGGAGCTTGCCCGCGAGCTCTCGTGCTGCAAGCGCGGCGAGGACAGCCGGGGAGACGCCCTCCTGGATCTGCATCCGCGCGCGCTCCTGCTCGACCTTTGCGCCTTCCACCAAGCGGATCGACTCGGCCTGACCGTCGGCGAGCGTGCGGGCGCGCGCCGCCTCGCTCTGCGACGAGATGGTTCGCGCCTCGGCGTCCTCGAGCGCCTGGCGCTTGGCGTTCGAGCCGCGCTGCGCGATGAGCTCCTCTTCGCGCCGGGCGAGCTCGATCTGGTTCTTGAGCTCGTTCTCTTGGATCGCGCGCTCCTTTTCGACGGCGAGGGCGCGACGCGCGAACGCCGCTTCATCCGACTCCTGCTGAATCCTCTCTCGCATCGGCGCTTCGAGGGCGCGCTCGAGATCGGGCGAAGGGACGATCGACGAGATGCGCACGCTCACGGTGGCGAGGCCCAGCGTCGCGATCCCCTCGTCACCGTCGAGCGCCTCACGAACGCGCTCCCGCACCGCCTCGGGACCGTCGCGGAGCACGTCGCGAATCGGACGCTTCGCGATCCACTCGCTCGCGTGCTGCTGCGCGAGCTGCGCCACCGCGAGCTGGAGCTTCTCGAGGGGGCGCCTGTTGTGGGTGCCGAGCGCGTTGTCGATCGTGAAATCGATGCGCTTGGCCGCCGCCTGCGCGTCGACGACGCGGCACGTGACGACGCCCTGGACCGTGACGTCCTGGTAATCGGCGGTGCGCGCGGTCAGCGCGAGCGGGACCTCGCGGTCGTCGACGGGCACCTCGGCGATCGAGGCGCTCATCGGCGAAAACCAGAACGAGAGCCCGGGCCCGCTGCGCACCAGCCTGCCGCGGCGGTAGTGGAGCACGTGGCTCGTGCTCTCCGATCGGAGGTGACGAACGATGAGGTACTTCGAAATGTCGGCCATGACTTCCTCCCGCGGCCGCTAGACGGCCGAACGACGGACGAACCTGTAGAGCTCGGCAGGGCGACCCGCGCCCTGGTGGTATTCGCCGGTCGCTTCGAGCTGGCCCGAAGCGAGCATGCGACGGCGAAAGGAGTCCTTGTTGAGCGGCCTCGCGAGGACGACCTCGTGGACGCGCTGCAGATCCAGCAGCGTGAAGCGCTCGGGCAAGAGCTGAAAGCCGATCGGCGAGTAGTCGAGCTTTCCGCGGATGCGCTTTACCGCCATCCCGAGGATGTCGGCGTGATCGAACGCCAGCGGCAGCGCTCGGCCTGCGCCGTCGATCTCTCGCACGAGCACCGGACCGCCTGTCTCACCTTCCCAGGGGACGTCGATCTTTGCCCACGTCGACGCGCCGCCGATCGCCGGCAGGGCGGCGGCCAACCTGTCCTGCGAGAGGAGCGCGTAGTAGCCGACCGAGATGACGCGCGTTCGCGGATCGCGCTTCGGCGATCCGAAGGTGTAGAGCTGCTCGAGGAAGACGCCGCGCTGTCCCGCCTTCTGCTCGAGGACGCGCTGCGCGGCGTCGTCGAGCGCCTCGTCGATGCCGACGAAGCCACCGACCAACGCGTGCGCGCCCTTGAAGGGGTGCTGGGTGCGCCGGGTGAGGAGCGTGAGGAGATCGTCGCCCTCTACGGTGATGAGCACGACGTCGACCGCGACGCTCGGCCGGGCGAACTCGGTCGCGTCATAGGCCGCGAGGAACGCCGCCTCATCATCGGCGCGGACGATCGCCGCCGAGCGTTTCGGCGCCGTTTTGGCGCGTTTCGACATAGATGCATCTTACATATATGCTGTATGCATCTAAATCAAGGCGCCGCCCGCCGCTTTCCCGGGGCGTCGGCCAGGAGCAGCGCGCGCAGCGCCCGCGCGGGCGGCGAGAGCCGATCGAGCCCGCGGTGCAGCAGGCGGAGGGGGCGCGGAACCGGGACCGCCGGATGCTTCACCAGCACCAGCCGGCCGATCGCCAGATCGGTCGCAACGGCGCTCTTCGAGATGAGCGCGACGCCCAGGCCCGCACGCACGCTCCCCTTCACCGTCGAGATGCTGGCGAGCTCCATCGTGATGTCGGCTTTGGGAAAGCGCTGGTCGAGCATCGCCCGGACCGCGCTGCCCTTCGGGAAGGTGATGAACGGGAGCGAGGTCGCGTCGACGTCCTTCGCAGCGACCAGAACGACCTCTTCGTCGCGGAACCGATCGCCGCGCTTGCCGCTCGCGACCACGAGATCGAGCTCGCCCCGCTCGAAGGCGTCGACAGCGAGATCTTCCGGCAGCTCGCGGAGGTAGATGGCGACCTTTGGGTGCTTTCGACGGAACGCCGAGAGGAGCGACGGGAGCAGATAGGTGCACGCCGTGGAGCCGCCCCCGATCCGCACCTCGCCGCCTTCGATCGAGGCGAGCCGCGCGACCGCAGCGCTACCCTCGTCCACCGCGACGACCGCGGCTCGCGCGTGCGGCAAGAGCGCCTGGCCGCCCGCCGTCAGCGTGGCCCCGAGGCGGCCGCGGTCGAACAAACGCACGTCGAGCTGCTCTTCGAGCCGGCGGATGCTGGCCGTGAGAGCGGGTTGAGACAGGTGCGCGCGCCGCGACGCGGCGGTGAAGGTGCCGTGATCGGCGATCAGCAGAAAGTGGCGGAACGCTTCGAGCATCGCCTCGCTCCCAGGTTCAGGCCATCATAAGTTTTGCTTATCGATAGAGGCCGATAATTTCATGGGTCAGATGCCGCGCCGGTACCTACCCTTGGTGCATGCTGGAGCTTCTAGGGCTGGGCCTGGTCGCGGGAGTGCTGACCACGGTCGCTGGAATGGGCGGAGGGCTCCTGCTCGTCGTGGTGCTCTCTGCCTGGAAGGGCCCGCATTTCGCGCTCGCGGTGACGACGCCCGCGCTGCTGCTCGCGAACCTCCACCGCGCGTACCTCTTCCGGGCCGTCGCGAATCGGGAGGTCGCGAAGGCCTTCGCGCTCGGAGCGATCCCCGGCGCGTTCGTCGCCGGCTGGTTCGTGCCGCGCCTCCCCGAGGCGGCGCTCAAGGTGGTGCTCATCGGCGCGACCCTCCTCACGCTCGCTCGTGTGATGGGTTGGTTCCGCTGGCAGCCCGGGCCGCGCGCCATCACGACCGGCGGCGCCGGCATCGGGGTGCTCACCGCGACCGCCGGAGGCGCAGGCGTTCTCACGGGGCCGCTCTTCATGGGCGCCGGGCTGTCGGGAGCCACCTACATCGGCACGATCGCCCTCGGCGCCGTCGCGCTCCATCTCGGGCGTGTGCTCGGCTACGGCGCGGGCGGCCTCTTTGCTGCAGAGCTCGTCCTGCCGATGGCCATCCTCGCGTTCGGTCTCATCGGCGGAAACTTCGCCGGCAAGGGCCTGCGCCGCCACATCACCGACAAGGTCGAGAGCCGCATCGAGATCGGCGCGCTGGTCGCGTGCACGACGTTCGCCGTCCTCGGCCTAGGAACGTGAGCTCACCCGCCCAGCAGCTTCTCGAGGACCTGGCGGACGTTGAGCGGACAATCGACGGCGTCGGGCGCCGTCACCCAGCGATGCTCGCCGAACTCGTCGTTGGCGACGACGTCGCGCGTGGGAACGTCGGCGACGAAGCAGAAGTTCATGTGCAGGCCCTTGGACCCGGCCATGTGCTCTTCGTACGCGACGAGACCCGGCGGCGAGCCGTCGACCCCTGTCGGCGGCGGAAACGTACCGGTGAGGCCGGTCTCTTCGAACAGCTCGCGCGTCGCGGCTTCGAGCGGCGTCTCACCCTGCTCGACCTCACCGCCGACGGGCAGCCAAGCCGAAAGGCGGCGGTGGCGAACCAGGAGGACGGCGCCCTCGTTGCGCGCGAAGACGGAGACCGAGAACGCCCGCCGGATGGGCACCACGCCGCTCTTTGCGTCTCGGGGATCCATGACGCAATCGTTAGCGCGTTCTCTGCTGGGACGCGAGTTGCTCCGCGAGCTCGAGCGTCAGCGCGTGCTCGGGGACGCCCCGCATGAAGCTCTTGCGGAGATCCGGATCGGCGATCCGCCCTGCGCGCCAGAGCAGCCTGTTGCGTGCGCTGACCAGGAGCTCGGTGGCCCGGTCGTCCTCGGCGAGCGCGCGGTGCACCTGAACGGCGACGAGGCGAACGAAGCCGTCGCCCTCTTCGGCGTTGCGGAGCGCCTCGATGCCTTCGAGCGCTTCGGTGATCCGCGCCTTGGCCTGAGACGCCCGACCGCGCTGGAGATCGATCGCCGCCATGCGCGCGAGCGTCTCCCAACGAAGCGCCGAGCCCACCGGGCTCGCCAGGAGCCGCTCCAGCTCCGCCTCGGCCAGGTCCATCTCGCCCCGCTCGAAATGGATCGTCGAGAGGTAGTGCCGAGCGTGCGACTCCTCGAGCTGGTTCTTGTTCGCCAGCGCGTTCGCGAGGCACTCGCGCTGGAGCTCGAGGCCTCGATCGCTGTCGCCACCGCGGTGCACCGCGAGCGATAGGTTGTGCTTCGCGAGCTGCTCGATCTGCTCGAGGCCCCGCTGCTCTGCTTCTTCTTGAGCGCCGGCGAGCTCTTGGGTCGCGCGGTCGTACGCGCCGAGGATCAGATAGTCGTAGCCGACGTGGACGCGCGCCAGGCATGCCTGCCTGACATCGCCGCCCTCGCGCATCACGCGGTGGACCTCGGTGTCGTACGAGACGCACGTCGCGTAGTCGCCGCCGAACATCGCTTGCCACGATCGGCAGGTCAGCACGTGCGCTCGCGCCAGCGGATCGTCGGCCTGGGCCAGCGAGCGCTGGCCGAGCACGTCGAGGACATCGTCGGCGAGCGCGTGGAGTCCCGCTCGCAGCGCGGTCGCGACGATCAGCGGGAGCACGCTCGCGTTCGGCAAGAGCGCCGGGTTGGCCCGCGAGGCGCGCACGAGCTCGCGCGCTATCTCGATCGCCGCGGCGTCGCCCGTTCGCGCGAGGCATCGAACGAGCTGGTAGAGCGCATCGATCCAAGGCTGCGTCTCCGGAGGAAGGAGGCGCACGGCCTCTCGACCGCGCTCGGCACCCTTCGCCGGATCGCCGAGCCAGAAGTGCGCTTCGGCGAGGAGGATGAGCGCGTGGCCGCGCGCCTCCTCCGCCAGCCCGGCGTCGAGCGCGCTCTCGGCCTGAGCGACGGCGCGGAGCAGATCGCTATACATGAGGCTGCGCTCGGCGGCCTCGGCGAAGGCTTTCGCGGCGGCCGCGCCGTCGCGAGCTTCACGGAAGTGCTCGGCGAGGACCGCGGCGTCCTGCTCGCCTGCCGAGATCAGCCAGGCGGCCGCTCGCCGGTGCCCCTCGGCTCGGTCGTCGGCGGTGAGCATCGCGTACGCGGCCTCGCGAAGGAGCGGATGACGGAACACGAGCTCCGGCTCGGCCGCAAAGCGGGTCGCCCGCCTGGGAACGAAGAGGCCGCGATCGACCAAGTGAACGAGCCAGTGCCCGAGTCGCATCGCCTCTTCGGTGTCGTCGCCGAGCAGCGCCGCGAGCCCGCCTTGCCAGAACGCTTCGCCGAAGACGCTCGCCGCGCGAATGATCTTTCGAGCGCGTGGCTCGAGCCTCAAGAGGCGCGCTTCGACCGAAGCCAGAACGTTTGGAGGAACGTCCGCTGCGGCTTTTCCTTCGAGGTGTGCGGAGCAGAGCTCTTGGAGGAAGAGCGGGTTGCCGTCGGCGTGGACCACGATGCGCTCGATCGTCTCCTTGCCCGCCCGATCCCCGAGCGTGTCGAAGACCAGCCGCTCGGCCGCGCGTCGCGCCAGGCCTCCGAGCTGGATTCGCTGCGAGGCTGCGTCGCGGAGGGCGTGCGGCAGGTTCTCTTCGAGCTCGGGCCGGCCAAACGCCGCGATGAATACCGGGCTGTCATTGAGCCGTCGCAAGGCCCGCGCGAGGACCTTGAGGGTCGCCGCGTCCGCCCAATGCGCGTCGTCGAGCAGGACCGCGACGCCGCCGTCCCGCGCCGCGAGCGCGCGAAAAAAGTCGAGCGTCGCGCGCTCGATCTGATCATCCATGAGCTGGGGATCGCGCATGGCAGCGAGCAGCTCGACGCTCGGCTGCTCGGCGTCGAGGCCCGCCGCCATCCCGAGAAAATCGGCGATTCGCCTCGCCTCGGAGGGCTCGACGCACGCTTCGACGCCCGAGGCGAGCGCCGCTCGCTGCTCGACGGGATTGGCGGATGCGACGACGCCGAGCCCGCGCCGCAGCAGCGCCCCGAGCGAGGCGTACGGCGTGTAGCGACGTTGCTCTTCGGATCGAGCGTCGAGGACCGCGGGCGCGTTCGGGAGAGCGCGCGCCCGTTCGTAGAGCTCGCGCACCAAGCGAGACTTCCCGAGGCCCGGCGGGCCGGCGACGATCACCAGCTGCGCGTCGCGATCGGCGAGGGTGCCCTCGAGCGCGCCGAAGAGCGTCTGCACCTCGCGATCGCGGCCGACGAACGCCCGCGTTCCGGTCTGCTCGACGCGGCGCTCCCCGCGAACGATCGCACCCGCGATCGTCATCTCCACGTCGAGCGCACCGCCGATCAGACTCCGGGCCGCGTCGTCGATGTGCACCCGGCCGGCCATCGACGCAAACTCGAGGGCTCGCTCGGTCAGCGCGCGTTCGGGGCCGGAGCGTAAGCTCGCGGCGCCGGCCGATAAGCCCACGCGATGGGTCGGCTCGGCACGCACGATGTCGAGCCCGGCGCGCGCAGCGGCGAGCGCCGCATCGACCGGCGAGTCGGCGACGAAGACGATCATCGCGCCGCGCCCGGGCAGGATCGCGAGCTGCCCGCCGTGCTTCTCCGCTGCTTCGGCGATGGGGCCGGCAGTGACCTCTTCGACGACCGCGATCTCGATCGTCGCGTCGGTCGACGCCGTGCTCGGAACCTCGGGGGCGATCGCGACGACGCTCGCGAGGCGGCGCTCGTCGGTCGAGACCGCCGGCCGCACCGTGTCGATCGCGGGTGCAGCGCGCGGCAGATCGATCGCGGCGAGCCGCTCGGCGACCTCACGCGCGGACGCGGGCCGCTGGCGAGGATCTTTCGAAAGCATCGACGCGACGAGATCGTCGAGGGCAGCAGGGACTTGCGGGGCGCGGCTGGAGAGGCGCGGCGCCTCCGACAGGAGGACCTCGGCGATGATCGACGCGGCGGTCGGCCCGAAGAAGGGCGGCCGACCGGTGAGGCACTGGAAGATCACGCAGCCGAGCGCGTAGAGGTCGACACGCGCGTCCATGCCTCGCTCACCGCGTGCTTGCTCGGGTGGCATGTACTCGGGGGTGCCGACCGTCATGCCGGTGCGCGTGATGCCGGCCATGCGGCCTGCGAGCAAGGCGATGCCGAAGTCGAGCACGCGTACGTCGGCCGGGCTCTTGCCGACGAGGAAGATGTTGTGCGGCTTGACGTCGCGGTGAACGATCCCCCGCTCGTGCGCCGCCGAGAGCGCTTCGGCGACGGCGATCGAGAGGCCGATCGTCTCGGCGAGACCGAGAAGACCGTCCTCGAGCCGGTGCGCGAGATCGGCTCCCTCGAGCCACTCCATCGCGAGGTAGAGGGTCCCGTCCTCGACCGTGCCGAAGTCGACGAAGCGAACGATCGAGGGGTGCTCGAGGTCCGCGAGGATCCGCGCCTCTCGTCGGAATCTCTCCTCGAGCTCGCCGGAGCCCTGGCCGGCGAGGATCTTGACCGCGACCTCTTTCCCCGACTTTTCGTCGAGCGCTCGATGGACCGTCCCCATGCCGCCGGCGGCGACGCGTTGGAGGAGGCGGAACCGACCGGCGAGGATGGTCCCCGTCTGGCCTCGGGCGTGCACGATGGGGAGCATACGCGGTACAACTACGCGGTGTGCGGGCGCTTCACGCTGACGATCCCGACGTACGACGATCTTGCGAACGCGCTCGGCGTCGAGGTCATGCCCGGCGCGGCGGAGCTGTATCGGCCGCGCTACAACGTCGCCCCGACCGACCCCTCGTGGATCGTGCGATTCGACGCACAGGGGCACCGTGAGCTCGCTCTCCTCTCGTGGGGCCTCGTTCCGCGCTGGTCGAAGACGCTGACCCAGGCGGGGCGGCCCATCAACGCGCGCGCCGAGACGCTGGAGACCAAGTCCGTCTTCAAGGACTCCTTCGCGCGGCGCCGCTGCGTGGTCGTGAGCGACGGGTTCTTCGAGTGGGACAAGTCGCCGAAGCGCCTCGAGGCCGAGGGCCAGCCGCAGCCGCTCTGGTTCCGTCCGGAGAGCGGCGGCCTGCTCCTGATGGCAGGCGTGTGGGACTCGTGGCGCACCGATGGAGGTGAGCGTCGCGTTCAGACCTTCTCGATCGTCACGACCGCGGCCGGCCCGGACGTCGAAGGCGTCCACGATCGGATGCCGCTCGTTCTTGCGGGCGCGGACGTCGACCGTTGGCTCACCGTGCCGCCCAAGGACGCGCCGGCGGTGGTCACCGACGAGGTGCGGGCGCTCATTCGGCCGGCCGCGAAGGGCACGCTGGTGGCGACGCCCGTCTCGCGTCGGGTCGGAAATGTGAAGAACGACGACCCGTCGGTGCTGTCCGTCGACCCGCCGCCGAACGCGGACAATCGCGGTCAGACCCTGTCCCTGTTTTCGGACCTCGATCGGCCGTCCCGGCGCCTCAAGCACTGACTCGTGCTAGGCCTGGCGGCCCATGTCGAGGGCTGCTGTTTCCGACGAGCTCGTGATCCGGGGCGCACGCGAGCACAACCTCTCGATCGCCGAGCTCCGCATTCCCAAGAACCGGCTGGTCGTCTTCACGGGGGTCTCCGGCAGCGGAAAGTCTTCCTTGGCGTTCGACACGATCTACGCCGAGGGA
>JBGTSH010000354.1:0-10488 GCA_041940405.1 Polyangiaceae bacterium | reverse complement strand
GCGCTGGAGACGACCCCAGCTCAGCAATCACCGGCCCTTCCCAATCCGTCGGCAACGACACACAGCGACCATCGCAGGCAGGCTCCCCGCCGGTCTGGGATGACGAGCTAACTTCTGCGGTGCCCGTCATCTCGTCGCCGTCAGCCTCCGAGCAGGCCGCCGCGGATACGAGGCTCAGAGCGAGCAGGTCGGTGAGGCGGCTAGAGGCTGGCATACGTCGGCGTCCGAACAGTCGAGGAGGCCGATACAGTAACCCTGATTGCACGGCTCGTTAGCCGCAGGCATGCGGACACAGGTGCTTCCTTCGCCGGTGCAGAGCGCCCACGGCGCACAAGCATTCGTGAGATAGGCGTTCGTGATGCACGCTTCGCCGGTGCCCGGCAGAGGAAGGCATTTTCTCTGCATCGCATCGCAGTATTCGCCGACGGACGCGCACCCTGGAGCCGCGAGGTCGGGGTTACATTGCGCGCCCGAGGTCGCCTGCTTGAAACAGGTGTTGGTCGAAGGGTCGCAGCCGTGGCCGTCAATGCAGTCGTACGGCGACGCACAGTCTTCGCCGGCGGCCGACTTCGACGAGCAGACGGGCATGCCCATCATGTTGGCCTGACAGACCAGATCGGGAGCGCACGGCATCATGTCGCCGCACGCCGTGCCGAGGCTGCCGCTGCCACCCGCGAGCTTGCACGTGCCCTGGGCGCAGTTGTTGTTCGAGGTGCCTTCGCAGGTTGCGTCCAAACCCTCGCATTCGGAGGCATTGAAGCAGGGCTCGCCTTCCCCCTTCCGCTGCTTGAACACGGCATCGCAGGTTTCGCGGAGCGTGCGGGTCAGGGTGTAGCCCCCCTCGCACGCTCCGGCGCGAACCGTTTCGACGCACGTCCTCGCCGCACTGGGGTCGTAGACCAAGTCTCCCGCAGTCACGCTGGTCACCGCTTGCGCGATGCCTGGCTCGGTAGGGATGCTCGCTCGGCAAGCATCCAAGTCCGGGCTGAGATTGCATCGGACGAGGCGCTCGCACTGAACCCCTTGGAGCTCCTGGGCGAACTGCTCGAGCGGAATCCCGGGAAGCGCCTCTGTCTCTTCCTCGCAAGCCGCCACGAAGGGCGAACAGACGAGAAGGAATCCGGCGAGCTTCGTAGCAGAGAAAAAAGAAGTTAGGTGCACCACGTCACAAGACTACCGGAAGTGCGCGCTGCGCGCGAACCCCAGGCGACGAGCACGATTCGGTTAGCCGACACACTCGAAAAATGCGGTGTTGAGCGACTGGTCCGCGCAGACGGGAGCAAACTTCAGGTTCGTCTTACGCAGGAACTCGTCGAAGGCCTTCGCCTCGTGCTCCGGACGAGACAGGTCGTCGAAGTAGATGAAGGTCCCGCGCTTGATCCAGGGCCTGAGGTGGTCGAGGACGTAGATCGTCGACGAGTAGAGGTCGGCGTCAATGTTGATGACGAGCGTGTCGTGCTCGGGGACTTGGTAGGTCGGCAGCACCTGATCGAACCAGCCCTTGAAGAAGCGCACGCGTGGATCGTCGAGCTGCGGCATCGCGCCCTCGGTCGAAAACCTGCCCTTGGTGTACCCGCCGCCCACGCAGAAGTCCTCGGGCAAACCTTCGAAGCTGTCGAAGCCGTGCAGCATCGCCTGCGGGTGCTTCAGCGCATTCGACCAGTACCGCATGCTGGCGCCCTGGAAGACACCGAACTCGAGATAGAGGACCCTCTTGTCCCGAGTCTGACGAGCGACCGCCTCGAAGACGGCGTTGCGATGCGGCACGCGATTCGAGAACTCGAAACCGTGGTCGCGCATCCACTTTCCGAGCCTCATGTAGTTCACGACCATCTGCGCGCGATGCAGCGTGCGCTCGGAGAGGTGCGCGCCCACAGAGGTCAGTGATTGTTTAAAGCTGCCGAGGAGCGTCGTGGACATGATCAGGGGGTGTTGAAGTTGTCGAAACTGGCTGGAGCGCCCGTCGCCCCGTAGGTTCCGAACTCAGCGACGCCGGGGTCAGAGAGCCAGGCGGGGGCGCTGGCCTCTGGGATAACGACGCGCAGGAGCCACGGGCCGTTTGGCGTGTCTGCAGTTTCGATTCGGAAGTCGGTGCCGACGTTCGAAATTCGGGCCCAGCCGGTAAGGAACGGCGTCGAATCCAGGATGGGCGGGTTCGTGTTCGTTCCGGCGTCAGTCGTCAGGTCGATCCGAGTCAGGTTCCCGTCGTTCGTGAGGATGCGGAACACGTAGTAGAAGTTCCGAGTCCATGACCACTCGAAGTACATCTGCCCGGACGCGACCGGATTCACGAACTCGACGAGGATGGCGCACTCGTCCAGGACGGTCGCCTGGGTCGCGTTGAGCCGGAAGATCGACTGCGGCGGTTGCCCGACAGCAAGGCCGTTGGTGAAGGACCCCATGAAGACGTCCCACGTAAGAGGTGCGGCGCCCTCGAAGTCGTCCTGGAGGCCACCGCACGGAGGCAGATCGGGCGCCTCGCCTCCGGAGCCGCCCATGCCGCCCATGCCGGTGGTCGTGCTGGAGGTCGAGCCGCCGCCCGCTCCACCATCGCCACCACCGCCGTTTCCGCCGGTGGACGCAGAGCTGGTTGCGCCGGTCGTCGGCTCGGTGCGGAAGACGTCGAAGTCGAGGCAGCCGCACAGGAGCGCTGCGCTCAGCACGAAGCAAGAACGGGTCATGGCGCGATGATACCTGACGGGCGGCGACCCAACACAGTCCAGCTGTAGCCGTGACGGTGGTGTACCTCTACGTCGGTAAAACCCGCGCGCGACAGGAGGGCGACCGCCTCTTCCCGGCGGTAGTACTTCGCGTAGGCTGGGTTGAGCTGATCGTAGATGGTGAGCTTGCGAACGTCGGGCGAGAGCTTTGCGACGTGGTTCGTCATGTAGTTTGCCATCGGGAGCCGCATGCGCGAGCACGCCCAGACATAGGCGTCGAGCGGGTAGCGGAGTGCGCCGGAGAGCGCATCGAGCATGGGGTGCGGTAGTCGCGTCGTCACTTTGCGGATCGGCTCGGTCAGGGAAAGGTAGAGCTCGTTGCCCTCGTGTCCGTAGAGCCAGATCAAGAACGAGCCACCCGGCTTGAGAGCCTCGAACACCCTGCGCACCACGACGTCGGGCTCGGGAATGTGATGGAGGACGCCGAAGGAGACCACGGCGTCGAGCGCGGGCTCGAGCGGGAGCTCGTCGCCAGGAGCATGCACGTAGGTGACGCGCTCCCGCTGTCCTTCGGTGTTCTCGCGCAGCACCGTCATCGCGGCCGAGGGCTCTACTGCGGTGACGTGCGCCGCGCCGAGATCCAGGAGCATGCGGACGATCCGTCCGGTCCCGCTTCCGATGTCGGCGACGCGCGCGCCGCGCACCGGAAGGCGATCCGCGAACGGACCCGCGATATCTCGGAAGAGCTCCGTCGACGCGTAGTATCCGGCATTCTCGCGGTAGGCGACCCACTGCTCGCCGAAGTCACGGATCGTGTCGGAGCGAAGAGATGATGCCTTCGTCATGCGCCGCCCTTTCGGCCTACGCAGATGAGCGATTGCCCGAACGGCATGCCGCGGGAGCCCTCCAGCACCCGGAGGACCGGGACGAGAAGCTTGTCGAACAAACCGATCTGACCGTTGATCGTTCCCGAGGAGAGATCGTCGTGACTCGTGAGTCGGTTGTTCACGAACCAGCCCAAGGCGCCGACGATGTTCACGTAGCGAAGCTTTTCGACTTCGAATCGGGCGCCTTCCATACGCTGGCGAACGAGGTCCTTATCGTACCGACGAAAGTGACCTGCGAGGCGATCCATGTCTCCGAAAAGGGCTTGGTGCGCCGGCAGGACGAGCACGATGGCACCACCGGGCCGCAAAAGCTCGTGCGCCTTCTGGAACGCGGCGGCGTCGTCCGGGATGTGCTCGAACACGTTGCATGACAAGACGGTGTCGAACGACGCTTTGCCGAGCTTCGAGACCAGGGTGTCGTGGGTTATGTCACCGGCTTCGAAGCTCCAGTTCGGGCGATCGCGAAACCGGTCCCGCAGCTCGACGACAGCCTCTTCCGAGAGGTCGATGGAGACGATTTCGCGATCGTGGAGGTAGGAGAGGTGGTTCGCGGTGCCGCCGCCGATGTCGAGGATTCGGCCGCGGACGTCGTTGCGAATCCATTCGAAGGTCCAGCGGTGGTAGTTCTCGGCCGAGCGTAGACCGCTCGACATCGTGTCCTTCCCGAGGGGCATCGCCGTCGTCGTCGTCATGAGGTGCTCCGCGCCAAAACCGGGGTCGAGCCTTCGACCATCGCGGGGGCCTCGGCTTCCGCCACTCGCTCCGCGTCTGCCAACTTCGCGGCCGCAAGGATCGCTCCGAAGAGGAACCAGTATTGTCGCGAGTCTTCGAACGACCCGAAGAAGCCGTGGTAGTAGAGCGCTCCCACGAGACACGCGAAGGCCGCGATCTTGATCTCCGCCCAGGGCGAGCCGTCGGCTCGCTGTGGCCATGCACCTCGCGTCACGAAGGCGACGAGCGCAAGGAAAGGAACGAGGCCCAAGAGCCCAACCTGCGCCGCGACGTTGAGCCAAACGTTGTGCGCCTCCATCCGCATGGGCTTGGTTACCATCGCGGCCGTGCCGATCTTGTCGGCCGTGTTGAGCGCATGGGGGTGGGACGTGATCGCGACCAGTGTTCCGACGCCGATGCCCTTGATAGGGTGGTGAGCGAACGTTTCCGCGGAGCTCTCCCAAACAGACACACGGCCGGACGTCTCCAGGCTCAGATCGACCGGGCCGAGGTGAACGTCTCCCTTCCCCTTGGGGACCAGTAGAAAGATCGTGATCAGCGCGAGGCCGGCGGCGGCACCCAAGGCGCCCACGCCGAGTGCACCTTCTCTCACGAGCATCAGCTTGCCGATCCGATGACGCCACAAGATCCATCCCAAGGCGATTGCGAGCGCGATGCCGCCAAGGCCGGTCGAAAGGGTGAACGTGGCGGTGACACACATCGCCGCGCCGGCGAGCACCATCCAGCGCAGCCAGCGACGCTCGACCAGAGGCGCGAGCATCGCGAGCGTCCCAAGGCCTACGAGCAAGTAGCTGCACAGCATGTTCGCGTTCATGAAGAGCACGACCACGCGCGGGTACCCGCCGACGGGGACTGACCCGTAGTTCCACAGGAACACGTTGACCGAGCGGTCCTTGATACCCGCGTAGAACATGAGGACGCCGAGGACGCCGAGCACCCCCGTCAGCGCAGCAGCGCCACCCCAGCTGGCGAGCACGAATCGCAAACCTGCCTTCGATCGGCTGGCCAGCCCGTACGTCAACGCCGCGATGGTGAGGAGGTAGCCGGTGGCCACGAGCTTGATGAGCGATGCCTTCGGATTCTCGGTCCCGATGATCGAAACGCCGGATGCGGCGAAGAACGCGACGCTTGCGAGCACCCACTTCATCGGCGGGAGAGGGATCCTGCGCCGGATGAGGCCGTGTACGTAGAGCCCCGTGCACACTAGGAACAGAAAGTCGGCGACCTGGATCATGGTCGAGCCGACTGGGACCAAGGCGACGCGCACCAGCGGTACGACGAACGCAAACGCGGCGAACGCAAGATAGGCCGCTCGCACGGAGGACGGCGTGTCGGGGAGCCATCGCGCGAGTCTGGTCACGCCGCCCCCAGCCCTGCCGGAAGCGGCGCCGCCTCGGGGTGCGGCGTGCTCACCTCATCGATCCATAGGCTCAGCACGAGGAGGCTGTAGAGCTCGAAGCTCCGATCTCGCTCTCTTCGCAGGTGCTCGCTGACGAGTCGGTCAGTGACGCTCGGCTTGAGGAACCCTATCCTGCGGATGCGGGTGGGCGAGAGCAGATCGATGAGCGCTTCTCGCAGCGGACCACGAAGCCACGAGCTCATGGGAAGGTTGAATCCCTTTTTCCCCTTTTGGATCTCGATTCCGCTCGGCAGCACACGCGCCGCGAGCTGTCTCAGCACCCACTTGCGCTGAAAGCCTCGCAGCTTCAAGTCGGGGGGGATCTCAGCCGCCAGCTCGACGAGCTCATGATCGAGGTACGGGACGCGGACCTCGAGCCCGTGCGCCATGCTCATGCGGTCTGCTTTCACGAGCAGCAGGCTGGGCATGTAGTAGCGAAGGTCGACGTAAAGCAGGCGCTCCAGCGGGTCGCTCGTCGTGGCTCGATCGAAGGCGTGCGCTCCGTGGGTGTCACTCACGAGGTTGGTGTCGGTCATCAGAGCGCGCCTGAGATCCGCATCGCAGATCTGGCGCCACGCCAGATGCGCCGTCTCTCCCGGTGCTTCCACCCCGCGGACGAAGCGCTTCAGCTTTTGGGAGAGCGGAATCTTGTCTTCACTGTCTGGAAGCATCTCGACGGCCCGCCGAACGAGACGCCGGGCCGCGAACGGAAGCTTTGCGTAACGGCGTGCCAGCATCGAAGCCGGGTAGGTCTCGTAACCGGCGAACACTTCATCCGCGCCTTCACCGGAGACCGCGACGGTCACGCGCTTTCGAGCGAGCTCGCACACCGAGTAAAACGCCGGCATCGAGAGATCGGCGCTCGGCTCCTCCGCGTGACGGACGATCTTGCGTAACAGGTCGACCGACGGAGCGCCGAACACGACTTGCTCGTTGCTCGCGCGGAGCGCGGAGGCGGAACGGCGCGCGATAGCTCCTTCGCCGTAGGTTGCTTCCGCGAAATCGGCCGTGAAGGTCTTCGTTTCGGACGCGTGCTCTTGGGCGACGAGCGCGACGAGCGTCGTCGAGTCGACGCCTCCTGACAGAAGCGCGCCTACGGGCACGTCCGCGATGAGGTGACCGCGAACGACCTCACGAAGCTTGCTCTCGACACGATCGACCCACTCCGCCCCCGAAATGTCGCGCCCTCTGCGGAAGCGGAGATCCCAGTACGTCCGTCGCTTCGTTTCCCCCTCATGGAAGACGGCCAGCTCTCCGGGCTCGAGCTGTCGGACGTCGCGGAGGAGCGTGGCGGGCGCGGCGACGTAGTTCTGGGCTAGGAATGCGTCGAGGCTCGACACGTCGATGTCGCGCGAGATCTTGGGGTCGGCCAGGATCGCTTTGATCTCGGACCCGAAGCGAAGCTCCCGCTCGCCTTCGTGGATGAAGAGCGGCTTGATCCCGATGCGGTCGCGCGCGAGAAAGAGGCGCCTCTCCCGGCGATCCCAGATCGCAAAGGCGAACATGCCGCGAAGGTCTTCGACCATCGCGGGGCCCTTCTCCTCGTAGAGATGCACCAAGACCTCGCTGTCGGTCTTCGATCGGAACTGATGGCCCGACGCCTCGAGCCGTCGGCGAAGCTCGATGAAGTTGTAGATCTCGCCGTTGAACGCGACCCAGACAGTGCCGTCTTCGTTCGACATCGGCTGCATCGCGATCGCCGACAGATCGATGATCGACAGGCGTCGGAAGCCGAGTCCGACGCCGGGCTCGACATGGAACGATTCGCCGTCGGGTCCGCGGTGGGCGATCGCCCTCGTCATCCGACGGAGGAGAACCTCATCGACCGGAGCGCCACCCGCGCGAACGATTCCAGCGAAACCACACATGACACCGACCTCAGAGCTTGGTCCGGCGGAGGATGAGGTCGGCAAGGAGCCCGAGGAACGCGAGCTGCACTCCGGTCAGCATGGCCAGAGAAGATCCGACGCCGAACGCGTTGGTTCGGGCAAGATCGAAGATCGCCTTGGTGAAGCCGACGATGAAGATGATGAGCGCAGGCGGGATGAAGACGTTCAGCGGTTTGAAGTACGTCACGAGCCGGATGACGAGAAAGATGAAGCCCAGGAAGTCTCGAAGCGGTGAGATCGACGATTGGCCGACGCGCTTGAAGTAGTTGATGGGCAGAAACTTCACCATGTAGCCGTTCGAAAGCGACGACACAGTGATCGTAGTGGTGAAGCTGAAGCCTTCGGGGAACAGCGTGAAGAAGCGCTCTGCGATTTCCCGCTTGAAGATACGCAGGCCGGAGTTGAGGTCGGGGATCTTGTAGCCCGAGAGGTAGTTGGCGAGCTGGTTTACCATCCACTTCGCCGGTCTACGCACGAACGGGATCTTCACGTGCTTGCCCGTTCGCGCGCCGACGACCATGTCGAAGCCTTCGGCTTCGCGCACGAGTGTGGCGAGGTCGGCGATCGGGTACGTGCCGTCGGCGTCGGTGATGGCGATCCATCCGAGGGTGCTCGCGAGGATCCCGCTCTTGAGCGAGGCGCCGTATCCACGGTTCTGGGGAAAATCGAGGACCTTTACGTCCTTGGTCCGCGCTCGTTCTGCGGTCGCGTCGCGCGAGCCGTCGTTGATTACGATGATCTCGTACTTGATGCCGAGCGGCGCCATCGTCGCGTGGACTTGATCGATCGTTTCCTCGATGATCGTTTCTTCGTTGAAGGCGGGGATGAGGATGCTGACGCCCTTCTCGGCGATCGCGCGCGGGACCGCAGAAGTCGGCGTCTCACGCGCCTTCGGCGTCGTCGTCTTGCGGACTGGAGCCGGTGACTCCGTCGTGGGCGCTTCGAGCTGCATGAGTGGCCCTTTTTCGAACCTTTCTGGTCTCGCCGCAAGCTCGGCGCCGGGGATGCTGTACAACCGACCAGGATGGGCTACCTGGTTGCAAAAACGTGAGGTGCGAGCGTGGTAGCCGCGGTTCAGCGGGCGGCTGAACGGGCAGCCCCGTTCGGGCACCTCAGACGCTGAACTCTGGCAGCCCCAGAGAACCCAAGGTACACGGACCGTCTCGTGACGACGCCAGCGCAGCCACCGGCAACCGGCAACGACGGTTCTACGAACCGGGAGAGCACGGAGCCCCTCGTCGACATCCTCGCGGTCTGGCGACCGCTGCGGAAGCATTGGATTACGGCGCTGCTGACCGCGCTCCTCGTCACCGTGGGCGTGTCCCTGTGGACGGTCCGACAGACCAAGATCTACGAGGCGACGGCGACCGTTCAGTTCGATCCGAACCCGCCTCGGCCTCTCGGCGGCAAGGTCGAGAGCATCGTCGAGCTCGGAAGCGGCGCAGTTTGGGACACGCGCGAGTACTACGAGACCCAGTACCAGATTCTGCAGTCGCGTCGCGTTGCTCTGGGCGTCGTCCAGCAGCTCGGGCTGAACCGGAACCACGCGTTCTTGCGCAATCTGCCGAAAGGCATGGAGGTCCCCGGCGATCCCGAGCCCTGGACTGAGGAGGAGACCGCCGACGTGCTGCGCTCGCGGCTCCGGGTCGATCCGATGAAGCAGTCGCGCATGGCGACGGTGCGCCTGCAGGATGCCGATCCGGAACGAGCCGCGCGCATTCTCACGAGCTTGGTCGAGACCTACCGTGACCAGAACGTTTCGAACCTGCTCGAGTCGACCGACGACGCTTCGAAGTGGCTCGCAGAGGAGCACGACAAGCTCTACAAAGAGCTCGAAAAGAACGAGATCGCGCTCCACAAGTACAAGGAAGACAAGAACATCCTTTCGGTCGAGTTCGATGACAAGTCGAACATGCTCCGCGAAGAGATCGCGCAGCTGAACCAGACGCTGACGTCGATCCGCACGCGTCGTGAAGAGGTTGCGGCGCGACGCAACGAGCTATCGAAGGTTGTCGCCGACCCGAGCGTGCTGCCGGCATCCGAGCTTCTTTCGAGCCAGCAGCTTCAGATCCTGAGGCAGGAATTCGTGTCCGCCATCCGCGAACGCGAATCGCTCATGAAGACTGGCTTGGGAAGGAACCACCCCGACGTGCTCGCCGCCAGCGCCAAGGAGCAGACGTCGCGCGAAGCCCTCATCGCGGAAGTGAAGAACATCCAGGGCGCGCTCGACCGCGATCTGTCGGCCATCTCGCGACAGGAGGGCGGCGTCAGCGGTCTCTTCGAGAGAGCGAAGAAAGAAGCGCTCGATCTGAACCTCCTCGAGATCGAGTACAGCCGTCTGCGCCGTTCCAAGGACAACACCGAGAAGCTCTACTCGCTCCTCCTCGAGCGCTCCAAAGAGAGCGATCTCACCCGGCGCCTCCGGATGAACAACGTGTCGATCGTCGACTACCCGGTCGAGCCCAAAGCGCCGGTGAAGCCGAACCTGCCAATCAACGCGGCGGGCGGTCTCGCGGTCGGCCTGCTGCTCGGCGCGGCGGCCGCTCTCGGCCGCGGTATGCTCGACCGAACGGTCAAGACGCCAGCGGACCTCGAGCAGCTCGGCATCCCGACGTTCCTCGGTCTCATTCCCGAGATCGCAGAGGCGACGAGCCGTCCCCGCTCACGCCGTCGTTCGACCGACGGTCAACCGGAGCTCGTGGTGCACCACAATCCGATGAGCGGGATCGCCGAGGCATCGAGATCGATCCGCACCAACCTGCTCTTCATGGCGCCCGACAAGCCGTACCGGACGATTCTCGTGACGAGCGCCGGCCCCGCCGAAGGCAAGACGACCATTGCCTGCTGCATCGCAACGGCCATCGCGCAGGCTGGCAAGCGCGTCTGCCTCGTTGATTGCGATCTGCGGCGCCCCCGCATCC
>JBGTSH010000353.1:0-10557 GCA_041940405.1 Polyangiaceae bacterium | reverse complement strand
TGGCGTTCGGCGGCGGAAGCCTGCGCATCCACCACAACCACGTCTACAACACGCCGGAGTCGACCGCCGACAAGACCGGCGGCGGCATCAAGTACAAGCACGCCGCGACCGATCCGGACGCCGTGTTCGAGGTCGATCACAACATCATCCGGCGCTCGAAGTTCTTCGCCGTCGGCACGGGAACGCAGCATACGCACGTGCACCGCAACCTCATCACCGAGGGGGCTGGGCTCGTGTCGCGCGACTTCGGCGGACCGACCCATCAGATCGATCAGGTCTTCGAATTCAACACCCTCCACGGCGCATCCGGCTTGTACCTGTCGCCGACGACAGATTGGAACGACGCGACGTATCCGGCGCCTTCCGGCATCGTGTACAGAAACAACATCGTCATCCATCATCTCGCCTCGCCCAGCCAAGAGAACGGGATCGTCGTCATCGGCACCTACGCCTCCGACGCGCTGTACGATGCGACGCTCCCCGAGCTGAGCTTCGCCGACAATTGCTATCGAAACCCCCAAGGCGCGCTCAACTTCTCGTTCTTCGCGGCCAATGGCGGAAGCTACGGCCGGATGGGCGACCAATACGATCTCGCCGGCTGGCAAGCCCTCGGCTTCGACGCTGCCTCGCAAGAGGCCGAGCCGGTCTTCGTCGACGCGGCCGGCGGCGACTTTCACCTCACCGACGGGAGCCCTTGCGGGGCGATGGGCGTGTTCGCGCCCTGACGCTCTCCAGGAGCAGCTCCCAGACGACGCGCACGCGCGGCACCTCGCGCAGGGCGCGGTGCGTGACGAGGAAGAGCTCGCCCTTGGGCAACGCTTCTACCGACCCACGTAGCGGCTTGCCGGCCTTCACCGCGACGAGGCCGTAGGCTTCGACGCTGGGCTCGGGCACCAGCGCGACGGCGGTGCCGCTCACGACGATGGCGAGCTGCACCCGGAGGTTGTCCGAGCGGATCGCCGGCTCGCTCTTCACGTGCGACTCGTACCAGCGCGCCGGCGGCGTGTGCCCGAGACGCTCACCCCATCCGACCCACGGGGCTGTGCTCCACGCCGACAGCGTGCCGAGCCTCTTTGCCAGTTTCGGCGCTGCTGCAACGACCCAGCGCATGTCGAGGAGCTTCGTAACGACGAGGTCGCCGCGGTCGGGACGCACGACGCGCAGCGCGATGTCGGCCTCGCGGCGGCCGAGATCGCGGACTGCTTCGCCAGCCTCGAGCTCCACCCGGAGCTGGGGATGCCGTGCGATGAGCTCCGGCAAGAGGGGCGCCACCACCGTCTCTGCGATGTCGGCCGGGCAGGTGATGCGCACGAGCCCCGTCACCGTTCGCTCGAGCCCTTCAGCCGCGGTCGTGAAGCCGGCCATCGCCTCCTCGATGCGTTCGGCCGCCGGCATCAGGTCGTCCGCCGCTTGGGTTCGGCTCACCCCACCGCGCCCTCGATCGAACAGCGTGGTGGCGAGCGCCTCTTCCAGCGTCGCCATGCGGCGCGAGACCGTCGAAGCGTCCACGCCGAGCGCTCGTCCCGCCTCACCCACGGTGCGCGAGCGGCAGAGCGCGAGAAAGAGCCGCACGTCATCCCAGGCGAGCTTCTGGGCGGAGGGCGTTTCATGCATGAATGCAACGATACTATGAGATTATGCGTGTGGCGATGCATCCATGCACGATGCAATCTCTGGATCAGAAGCCATGAGCAACACGATCCTCGCCGCCGCCACCGCCACCGTCGCGATCGGCTGCGCCGTCATCGGCGGCGCCTTCTTCGCCTTCTCCACCTTCGTCATGAAGGCGCTCGCGCGCTTGCCTGCCGCGCAAGGGATCCGCGCGATGCAGTCGATCAACATCACCGTCATCAACCCGTGGTTCTTGGGCCTTTTCGTCGGAATGGCGCTCGCGTGCGCCTTGCTCGCCCTCGTCTCGCTCCTTTCCTGGAGCGATCCCGCCGCCAAAGCCCGCATCGCCGGGTGCGTCCTCTACGCCGTCGGCTGCTTCGGCGTCACCATGGCGTTCAACGTTCCCCGCAACGATGCCATGGCGAAGCTCGATCCCGAGGCTGCAGAGTCGGCGCCGGCCTGGGAGCGGTACGTCTCCGAGTGGACCGCGTGGAACACCGTGCGGACCGTCGCCGCGGTGGCCGCTTCGGCGGCACTGGTTGCGGGGTTGACACTGCAGGGACGAGACTGAGGTGCCGCAGGCGCTTGCCGACAGCCCGCCGAGCCGGGCGCTCTCTCGAGCGCCCGGCCCCGGGACTCGCTCAGGCGTTCGCCGCGAGCGGCTGCTCACCGGTCGGTGCCAGCTCGTCTGCGGTCTCGCTGCTATACGGCTCCTCTTCCTCGAACGGGATCGCCGGCGGCGCGGGCGGCGCAGCCACCGCAGGACCGACCCGCTTCTTCCCGTTCAGCATGACCTCGCGCGCGAGGATCTCGACGCGCTTGGTCTTCTTGCCGTCGCGCTCGTAGACGCTCGAGCGCAGCACGCCCTCGACCACGACGGCGTCGCCCTTCTTCAGGAAGCGCGAGAGCCCCTCGGCCCGCGCGCCGAAGAGCGCGACATCGTGCCAATCGGTGCGCTCGATCAGCTTGTTGCTCGCGTCGAAATACGCGTCGTTCGTCGCGAGGCGCATGCGCATGACCGCGACCCCCGATGGCGTGAGCCGCATTTCGGGATCCGCGCCCAGGTGACCGCCCACGAAGACCTTGTTGATGCTGTTCGACATTGTTCCTTCTCCATCCACTTTCGTTGTTCTGGTTTCTCGTGATCCTTGCGGCGTCAGTGCGCCGCTCCGTTCAGCTGTCCGCCGTCGGCGGCGAGCGCCGCGCGCCGCACCGAGTCGGCGAGGTCGGCACGCTGCATGAGCGTCTCTCGCGCGCGCTCACGGCCCTGACCGATGTGCTCGCCCTCGAACGACAGGTGCGAGCCGCTCTTCTCGAGCACGCCGGCCGACGACGCGAAGTCGACGAGGTCGGTCGCCGAGTCGATGCCGGTGCCCCAGCGGATGTCGAACTCCGCCTCCTTGAACGGCGGGGCGCACTTCTCTGCGCCGACACATCGTTGACATCCTGAAACGCCTTGTTCCTACGGGGAAGCGGGGGCGCCGATGAAACTCGGCATCTCCTATCCCGTTGGTCTCGCGGTCCTCGAGATCTTCGCTGAGGTCGCCAAGGCGCCGAGTCACTCGGTGAACGAGCACCGTCTCAGCGCGAACGAGCGGCGCCGTTGGCACTGGCAACCGCCGCCCGGTGGACCGCGCGGCTACGTCTCTCGCGTCATCGCCCCGATCGACGCGCCATCTGTGCAAGGCGTCGTGAGCGCTGGCGGCGTCTGCCCTGGATGCTCGCGCGAGCACGACAACCAGCGTTCCAAGTTCTGCGAAGTCGAATGCGCGCAGCGGCATGACCGACGACGAGACGCGGCGCGGGCTCGCGCACGGAGGGCCGCGTGACGGATCACTCCGACATCCCCCCGCTCATTCTCGTCGTGACGCTCATGCTTGCCGCGGTCTTCGCAGGGAGGCCATCGTGAACACCTGGGAGTGGGCGCTCGCCGCGCTTCTTCGCTTCGTGCCGCTCGGCTACCACGATGGCGCACCGTGGGCGGACCCGTCGCACGCGCACCAGCTCGCGCGCTTCGAGGGCATCGCGACCGCGGTTCAAGATGCGTGCGGACAGGATCGCGGATGCGCGTCGCTTCTCGTCGCCATCGCCATCGGCGAGAGTGCGGCAGCTCGGGACGCCGACGAAGGTCCTTGCTACCGGCGCGGCGCGTACCGCACGCGATGCGACAGCGGCGCGGCCTTCTCGGTCTGGCAAACGCATCGCGTTGACCATGCTGTCACTGGCGCGATGCTCTTCGCTGACAGGACTGTCGCCGCTAAGCAGACGCTTCGGATTGCGCGCGGCTCGCTCCGGATGTGTCGGCACCTTTCGCCAGCCCGAAGGCTCAGCGGCCTGAGCGGCAAGTGCATCGATCGCGATGGCCCGTGGGTCGCACGGTACAAGCTTTGGCTGCGGCTGCGCGGGTGGGGGGCGAAGTGATGGTCGGGCCCATCCTTCGCTGCCCCGTCTGCGTCCAGGAGTGGGACGCGTGCGAGTGCGTCAGCGGCATGCAGATCGTTGAAGGCTGCACCGAGTGCGAGGCGGAGCGCGAGTTCTGCGCCGTGTGCGGCGGCTACTCGTGCGGCTGCGGTGACTGTGGATGTCCGAGGGAGGAACGATGACGGACGCTTACCAGGAATTCGTGACCAATAAGCTGACCTCCGCCGAAACGACAGGCATCGAGGTTGCCGACATCAACCCGGACTTGTTCCCACACGCGCAAGACCTGACGCGATGGGCGCTTCGCCGCGGGCGAGCCGCCATCTTCGCCGGAACCGGCATGGGCAAAAGCAGCATGCTCGCCGAGTGGTCGCGGCACGTTTCGAAGTTCGGGCGCGTGCTCGTCGCTGCGCCTCTCGCCGTCGCTCAGCAGCTCGTCCGCGAGTTCGCGCGCTTCGGCGTCGAGGCGACCTATCTGCGCGAGGACGACGGGACCACGCCGATCGTCATCACGAACTATGACATGATCCACGCCTTCGACGCAGCGCGGTTCGTCGGCGTTGCGCTCGACGAGTCATCGCTTCTGAAGGCGCACGACGGCGCGACGCGAAATGCGCTGATCACCATGTTCGCGCATACGCCGTTTCGGCTTTGCGCATCGGCGACGCCAGCGCCGAACGACCATACCGAGCTGGGGAACCATGCCGAATTCCTCGGTATCAAGACCCGCGTAGCGATGCTCGCGGAGTTCTTCTGCCACGACGGCGGCAACACTTCGGAATGGCGACTCAAGGGTCACGCTGAGGATGCTTTCTGGATCTGGCTGAGTAGCTGGGGCGCCATCGTCTCCAAGCCTAGCGACCTCGGGCACGACGATTCGGCCTTCGTGCTGCCGCCGCTCCGCATGCATGAGCATGTGATTCCGGTGGAGCACTCGGACGCGTGGAGCCGCGGAATGCTCTTTGCGCCGCAGGTGACCTCGCTTTCAGACCAGCGGACCACGCGACGAATGACGATGCAAAAGCGCGTTGCGAAAGCAGCGGAGCTCGCTGCCGGCGACGAGCAGTGCATCATCTGGGGCGAGCTGAACGATGAATGCGATGCAGTCACGAAGCTGATCCCGGATGCGATGCAAGTCGCAGGCTCGGACGATCGCGAGGTGAAGGCGTCGCGCATGCTCGGCTTCGCCGATGGCCTGCACCGGGTGATCGTCAGTAAGCCTGGAATCTGCGGCCACGGAATGAACTGGCAGAACTGCGCCAAGCAGATCTTCCTCGGCGCCTCTCACTCGTTCGAGCAGACCTTTCAAGCCATCCGGCGCGTGTGGCGCTTCGGGCAAAAGCGGCCGGTCGACATCCACGTCATCCGCGCTGAAACCGAAGATGCCATCGTCGAAAACTACAATCGGAAAGAGCAGGAATTCGAGCGCATGCAGGAAGGGACGCGCCGATACGTGCTCGATGCCGTGCGCCAGTCCGTCAACGGATCGAGGCGCGAATACACCACCTATCGACCCCAGCGAAAGATGACGGTGCCGCAATGGCTGAAGTCAGCGTGAATGACGAATACATCACTGGTCGGTGCGCGCTGTACCACGCCGACACTATCGAGGTTGCACGCGGCATCCCGAGCGATAGCGTCGGGCTGAGCGTCTACTCGCCGCCGTTCGTTAGTCTCTACGTCTTTTCCGACTCGGAACGCGACCTCGGAAACGTCACCGATCCGAAGGACTTCTGGAAGGGCTACCGCTTCCTCATCGCCGAAGCGTTCCGCGTGATGAAGCCTGGCGGCATCATCGCCGTTCACTGCTGGGATCAGCCGACGAGCAAAGAGAAGGATGGCGTCATCGGTCTCTACGATTTCCCAGGCGACATCATCCGCGAGCACATCGCTGCTGGCTTCGTCTTTCACTCTCGGCACGCGATCTGGAAGTGCCCGGTTCAGGCTGTCACGCGCACGAAGGCGCTAGGCTTGCTCCACAAGACCATCAAGACCGATAGCAGTCGAAGTCGAATGGGCATCATGGATTACATGGTGGTCTTTCGGAAGCCTGGCGATCGTGTGCCGCCGCTCACGAACACGGCTGAGGCGTTCCCGGTGGAGCAGTGGCAGCACTGGGCGTCGCCCGTGTGGGTCAAGAGCGAGGAGACTGCCGACGAGCAAGGCTTCGCTCGTGCTTTCCAGGACATCAACCCGAGCGACACGCTGAACTACCGCGAGGCTCGCGATGAGCGCGATGAGCGCCATGTGGCGCCCCTCCAGCTGGAGGTGATCCGCCGATGCGTACGTCTATGGTCGCACCCGACCGATACGGTTTGGTCGCCATTCGCAGGCATCGGCAGCGAGGGTTACGTGGCTTTGCAGGAGGGCCGCCGCTTCGTCGGCGCCGAGCTCAAAGACACCTACTTCGCGCAGGCCGTGAAGAACCTCGAGGCCGCCGTGGTGCCTCCCAAACAGACCAGCATCTTCGACCTTGCAGGAGTGGGAACATGATTGTTACCGCGCCAAAGAAACCGCTTCTCGTCCTTCTCCAATCCGTCGCCGATGCAGCCGACAAGCGCGCGACACTTCCCGCTCTCGCCTGCATCCAACTCCGCGCCGATGGCGATACGCTCTCAGCTGCCGCGACGGACCTCCGCGTATCCGCATCGTGCTCGATGGCGGCAAACGTCCGGACCGCTGGCGGCGCGCTCGTGGACAGGTCCGTCATCATCGATCGCGTCAAGAGCATGCCGGACGGCGCCGATGTCCGCATCGAGGCCGAGCCTGCGAGCGTGACCATCTCGAGCGGCAAGCGCCGGTGCAAGGTCGCAGCGACGCCGCTGAGCGAGGCGCCGAGCGTCGCGGCTCCGTCCACCTCTTTCGTGTCCTTCGAGGTCGAGCCAGGCGCGCTCCAAAGCCTCATCGCGCGCACGTCGTTTGCCATCTCCGATGACTGGACGCGCCCGCACGTGAACAGCGCACTCCTCGAGATCGCTGATGGGACCGCGACGATGGCCGCGACCGATGGGCATCGTGTGGCCGTTGCGTCGACCGCCTTCGACCCGAGCGCACGGCTGACGGCGCTCGTCTCGCAATCGTCGATCAATGCCATTGAGCGATTCTGCGAGCGGCACGATGAGAAGGTCTCTCTCGGCCTCGACGGCGTCACGCTCTTCCTGCTCGCGGGGTCCGATACCATCGGCGCAAAGCAGGTGGACGGCACCTTCCCACCTTACAAGCAGGTTATGCCGAAGTCGGCTCCTCGCAACGTGCGCGTGCCGACGAAGGCGCTCCTCGATGCGGTCGGCGCTGTCGAATCCGCGGCGTCGCAGAAGCACGCGCTGAGGCTTACGGTGACCGATGGCGTGATCAATCTCTTCGCTCAGTCGCCGGAGAACGGAGAGGCGTCCGACGAAGTCGGCTGCGATTACACCGGCAAGAAGCTGGTTATCGGCCACAATGCCGCCTATCTAGCGCAGGCGTTGAAGGCGACCGGCGCCGATGAGGTCGTGCTCGGGATCGATGGGGAGCTTGATCCGATGCTCCTCACTGTTCCAGACGATGACAGCACAACCATGTGCCTGATGCCGATGAGGCTTTGACATGAGAGCCACCATCAATGCAGCAGGTGAGCCAATCGTGAACGCAGCGGATTTTGCCATTGCGCGTGCGGCCACTGGCCACGGTGAGACGGGTTGCAGCGCCACGGAGGAAGCATGAGCAGTGAGCGCCAGATCGAAGATAGGCTACGCGGCCGACTCACCGGCCCGACCGGCGAGGCTGACTTCATTCGTTGCGCCGCCGATGACCTCGAGTGGTGTCTGATGAAGATCGGCGAGGCCAACGCCGCAGTCCGAGACGCCGACGCCAGCAGGTTCAGCGCGCACGCTGATGCTGCCGTTGCCGAGGAGAAACTTCGAAAGGAGCGCGAGGCGCACGAGGACACGAAGAGGAGGCTCCTGGCCGCCAAAGCTCGCATCTCCGAGCTTGAAGGCCCAGAGGCGGCGGAGTAATGACCGCACGCGAGATCCGACGGCCGCGCACCGAGGCGCATAACGACAACGTCCCCGCGTGGCCGTGGTCCGCGTGGCACCCGTTCAAGCGCCTTCCGCCGGCGAGGAACGTACCGGCGAGTGGCGGCAAGCCCGCGGGCAAGTCGTGGACGGGTAACGAGCCGAAGGACCCGAAGCGTCTCTCGAGGCGCTGGGCGCTCCACTTCACGCCGCGCCGACTCGTGCACGTGAGCGGATGGCAGATGCCTCTCGTCGGCGTCTCGAGTTTCGAGATGTTCACGCTCCACGCTGAGGCACGGTTGCCCGCGGGAGACGTCGCAGAATTGAAACGACTACTCGCAACGTTGGAGGTGTCGAATGCCAGCGAAACGGGAACACGCCGCGACCATCGTGGCGGCTCTGAAGAAGCACGGCCGGATGTCGGCGCTGGAGATCAGTCAGACGACGCATATCCCGATGCCGAGGGTGATTGGGGCGCTTGGGCAGATGGCGAGGCGGCGAATGGCTAGGCCCGTCGCGCGTCAGCCCGGGCCCAACGGTAAAGCCATCTGGGAGGCGTACACGCCGCGCGCCGTCGATCCGCGGCTGCCGATGTTCGTCGAGGGCAAAGGCATCGTGCACGAGGACTGCCGCGGCTACGCGGGGTGTCTCGATCGGTTCGTGCGCCAAGCGTGGGGGCAGACCGAGGCGTCGTGTCCGGTCGGGTGCAAGCACCTGGTGCCGATGACGCACGCGGAGAAGATGTGCGAGGCGATGCTCGGCGCATCGCATCCGCTGGGAGGTGGGTGGTGAAGAGAGACAAGCGCGAGCAGATGCTTTGCGAGCTCGGGGCCGCCGTCATGCGAGACCACGGCGGGAGTGAGACTGATTCGCCCATCGAAGACATGCTCCTCGCGGCCCTCCTCTACCATCGCCAGGAAGGCGATGAGCTGGAAGCGCTCTTCGCCGATCGCCCCGGTGGCAGCCTGGATGATCTAGAAAGACTTCGCGCCGCAGGGATTGAGCCGTGCGCGTCTAACGGTTGGTGGGGCGGCTGGTTCCTCTTCGTTCAGGACAGCATCGGACAATACAGGGTCGACTTCTCAATCGTGAGCCTTGGAATGGGACGCCTGGTCATCGAGTGCGATGGCCACGACTTTCACGAGAAAACTAAGGAGCAGGCGGCCCGCGACAAGCGACGCGATCGATTCCTTCAGCAGTCCGGGTATCGAGTGCTCCGATTCACCGGCTCCGAGATCTATCGGGACGCGCATGCCTGCGTTCAAGAGGTCAGAGACACACTCGACTCAATGACGGATGAGGCACACGCGGCATGGCTCGCCGCTCAGCCCAAGCCAGCGGAGCCGATGCAGTGAAACCCCACGTCCGCTTCGACCACTCTTGGATCGAGTCACACAAGCTGCTCGCCGCGTGCGAGGAACTTCGGAGCGATGCCCCCGTCTCGATCTGGACGAAAGGCGTGACCCACTGCAACCGGAGCGAGACTGACGGCAAGGTCGGGGGTGCGACCCTTCGCCGGTTCACCTTCCACAAGGATCCGAAGCACGTGCTCGCTGTCATGGTGAAGCACGGCGTTCTCGTCGACCTCGGCGAGGACATGTACGAGATTCACGACTACCTGAAGCACAACAATTCAAAGGCCGAGATCGAGGCCCACCGCGCAAAGAAGAAGGCGAATGGTTCCGCTGGCGGGAGGCGTTCGGCTGAGGTCCGCGCAGCGAGCAAAGACCAAGCTGGTGCTTCGCAGGACTCAAGCACAGGTCAAGCAGTTGCTTCGGCGTTGGTTAACTCGCCGCAAGCAGAGCAGCAGCACCCTTATGCTGCTGTTGCTGCTGCTGTTGTTTCTCGATCACGGGGAGGGGGCGTGGGGGAGGCCACAGCCGAACCGCCTCGGCTGACCCGCTCGTGGCTCCTCGCCGAGTTCCAGCGCCATCCCGCCCTTGAGCCCATCGCCTCGCCGGACTTCGCGCAAGCGCTGCTCGGTGGGCTCATGGCGAATCCGAAACCGCTCGACGTCGTGTCGCAGGCGATTGCCGATGCCGCGCTCCACTCGGCTGGATTGAGCCTCACGCCGGAGGCGCTGCAACGCAAGGTCGGCGGGTACGTGAACAATGCTCGACGTCGGCCCGCTCCGGTGGTCGAGACTCGCTGCCCAGCGCCGACCGATGAGGGCGTCATTGAGTGGCTTGAAGGCGAGCGGCTGCCGGCGCTCTCGTCGCGCCACGGCGCAGACGTCGCCCTGATGCTCGCCCATTACGCCGAGCGCGCTCAGACGAGCGCCAACTGGCTTGCAACGTGGACGAAGTGGGCCGCTTCCGACAAGCCACACCCGAGCGGACCGGCTCCCGGCCACAAGCCGCGGAGGCCGCGCGCCGAGACCGAAGAGGTGCCTATCGCCTCCGTAGAGGAGCGCGCCGCGGCACTCGCGAAGCTACGCGGCGCACTAGCATCGAACGACGAGAAGGAGACCGGGTCATGATCGTTTTGGCCCTCGACCCCGGCCGCTCAATCGGCCACGCCGTGCTCGACT
>JBGTSH010000352.1:0-10588 GCA_041940405.1 Polyangiaceae bacterium | reverse complement strand
CGGCGCGCGCCCGGACCCTCTTGCCCTCGCTGACAGAGGGCCTCTCCCTCCTCGGCCGAGCCATCGCGTCCCCGGCGCCGCTCGATCCCGCCGCGGAGCGGCGCACGCTCACGATCGCGGCGACCGACTTCGCGAACGAGAACGTGTGCGCGCCCCTCCGCATGCTCCTCGACGAGCGCGCTCCGGCCGTCGACCTGGTCGTCCTTCCTTTCTCGACGACGTCTCCCGCCGAAATCGCGGCCGGCCAGGTCGAGCTCGGCCTGGCCGCGCTCGGCAAGCTCCGAGGGCTTCACGCGCGCGAGGTGCTGAGAGAGCCCTTCGTCTGCATCCTCCGGAAGGGCCACCCTGCCCTCCGCAAGCGGTGGACGGCTCCGCTCTTCGCCGACCTCCCGCACATCCTCATCTCGCCGCGCGGTCGTGTCCGCGGCGCCGTCGACCGCGCCCTCGCCACACGCAGGCTGCGGCGGCGGGTGGTCTATGTGTCGCCGACCTTCCACACGGCGGCAGGGCTCGTCGCATCGGGTGACTTCGTCCTCACCTGCGGCGCTCGAAGCGCCGAAGTTGCAGCGCGCACCCTGCCGCTCACCATCGTCGATCCGCCGCTCCGCGTGCGCGACAACGCGCTCGGCCTCTTCTGGCACGAGCGGCAGGCACACGATCCCTTCCTCGCCTGGGTGCGCGATCGCATCGTCGAGATCGGGGCCGGCGACGCTGCGACCGCAAAGGGTTGAGGCACCGACCGGTCGGTGGCAGCTTGGCCGCCGTGAAGGTCTTCATCACCGGAGGGTCCGGCTTCGTCGGCGGTCACGCGATCGAGGCGCTCGTCCGCAGCGGACACGAGGTCTCGGCGCTCGCGCGCTCCGCCGGAGCGGCCGACCGCGTGCGCTCGTACGGCGCCACCCCCGTCTCGGGTGCGCTCGGTGCGATCGACGCAGCCGTCTTGAAGGGGATCGACGCGGTCGTTCACGCCGCGGCGTACGTCGAGGAGTGGGGCACGCGCGAGCAGTTCTGGCAGGCCAACGTCGAAGGCACGCAGAACCTCCTCGACGCTGCCCGCGAAGCCGGCGTGCGCCGCTTCATCCATGTAGGGACCGAAGCGGCGGTCTTCTCGGGCGAGGATCTGATCGACATCGACGAGGACTTCCCCTACCCCGAGCATCAAAAGTACCTCTACTCCGAGACGAAGGCCGAGGCCGAGCGCCGCGTCCTCGCAGCGAACGACGAGACGTTCCAGACACTCTCGATCCGCCCCCGGTTCGTCTGGGGCCCGCGCGACACGAGCGTCCTTCCGGCGATCGTGAAGATGGCGAAGGCCGGACGGTTCGCGTGGCTCGACCAGGGGAGCAAGCTCACGTCGACCACCCACGTCGCCAACTTGGTCCACGCGCTCGTCCTGGCCCTCGATCACGGCAAGCCGGGGCGCGCGTACTACGTCGCGGACGACGGAACGCGCACGCTTCGCGAGTTCTTGACCGCGCTCGCCGGCACGCAGGGCGTCGATCTCGGCGCCCGGAACATGCCCAGCGCCGTGGCGAGGCCGCTGGCGCGCGTCATCGAAGCGACCTGGCGCACCTTTCGGCTTCGCAGCGCGCCTCCCATCGTCCGCTTCAGCGTCGACATGATGTCGTCGGCCGTCACGGTGAAGACCGACCGAGCGCGCAGAGAGCTCGGCTGGGCGCCGGTGCTCGGCGTCGAGGACGGTCTTCGCGCCATGCAGACCGGAGCTTGACTAAACCGTCATTTCTACGACCACGGGAGCGTGATCGCTCCCCAAGACGTCCTTGCGTACGACGCAGCTCGTCACCGTCTTGGCCAGCGCCGCGGGCGCCAGGACGAAGTCGATCCGCCACCCCACGTTCTTCTCCCGCAGGTTGCGCCACGGCGCCCACCACGTGAAGACGTCCTTCGCCGTCGGGTTCTGGTCTCGGATCACGTCGACCAGGCCGTGGCCGATCGCCTGGTTCAAGAGCGCGCGCTCGTCCGGCCGCTGGCCGATGGTGCCGGTCTTTATCTGCGAGCGGTGCAGGTCCGCGTTCGTGAGGGCCACATTGAGATCGCCGCCGACGACGAGGAGCTCGCCGGCAGCCTGTCGGGCCGCGGTCCATGCAGACAGCTCTGTCAGGAAATCCATCTTCGCGTCGAAGTCTTTGCCGCCGTTGGGCACGTAGACAGACGCGAAGCGGATGTTCCCCACGAGCGCCTCGACGATTCGGTACTCGCTGTCGAATGCGGGATGGCTGAACACCGGCGGTGCGGGCGACAGCGAGCGCTTCACGTGCAGGCTGACGCCCGAGTAGCCCTTCGGCCCGCCGTGCCAGTAGTTCCAGTACTCGGACAGCGTGGTGAGCGGGTCCGGGATCTGGTCCTGCGTCGCCTTGATCTCCTGCAAGCAGAGGACGTCGGGCTGCTCCTCTCTCACCCACGCGACGAGCTGCGCGTGGCGCGCGCGCAGCCCGTTGACGTTCCAGGTCGCGATCTTCACGAAAGACCGCCGAAGATGCCGTTACTCGGCCGCGACTTCGCGCCGGCTCTCGTCGAGGATCGCGACGCGCGCCTTGCGACGCGTCTCGTAGAGACCCAGTACCCAAACCGGGAAGTAGCTCTTGTAGAGGGCGTACTCGAGCAGCGCCGTGTGGAAGAAGATGCCCGCCGGAGCCTGCCGCTCCCATTCGCCGCTGCCGAGCTGTGCGCGCGCGAGGAAGCGCGCCGCGCGCTCGAGGACGTCCCACTCGGGATCCTGCGCTTCGAGGAGAGCGGTGAGCGCCCACGCCGTCTGGACGACCTGACCCTCTTCGTGCTCGACGTACTTGTTCGTGTGAACGGCGTGACGCTCGCCCCAGCTGCCGTCGGGACGCTGGTGCGCCTTGAGCCACGTGCAGGCCTTGCGCACGTAGGGATCGGTCGGCGGCACGCCGGCGGCGAGGAGCCCGCGGATCCCGAACATCGTGCCGTAGATGTAGTGCACGCCCCAAGCGCCGGTCCAATGACCGTCCGGCAGCTGCAACCGCCGGAGGTGCGCGGCAGCGCGCGCGATCGCTTCGGGGATCTTCTCGAGCTCGGGCAGCTTGAGAAGATGCGGCCTGTCATGGGCGATCTTTGCGAGCGCCGCGATGCACGAAGCCGTGCACTCGGCGTAGCCGACCTCGGTCATCGAGTCGCCGAACATCTCGGCGGGGTTCAGCCACTCGAGCGAGAACGGAACACGCGGGGCTTCGTAGCTTCCGAAGCCGCCGCTCGGTCCCTGGCAGCGCAGGATGAACGCTGCCCCCATCGCGACGTCGTCGTCCGACGGGCCGCCGTCGACGTTCGCCGCGAGGCGTCCGACGAGCGCCTCGGCCGTGCAGTCCGAGACCGGCCAGCCGTGCCAGCCCCACGAGAACGGGTAGCCGCCCTTCGGATCGATGCGGAAGTTCTTCTCGTGGCCGACGAACGTCTGCCGGATCTGCTGCTTGAAGAGGAAGCGGTCCGCGTTCTCGATCGGCGTTCGAACATCGACGTGCGGCGATGCAGCTACGAGCGCCTGCAGCGTGAAGCCGGTGTCCCAGATCGCGGAGCGCGCGCCGGTGACGCGCGTGCCGTCGCGATCGTCTTCCCAGAGCCAACCGTCGAAACGCTCTACGGCCTTCTTGGCATCGGGATCGTCACGATCAGCGGACCAGAGCGCGAGGATGTTGAGCAGGCCGCTGACCGGAGAGATCGAGGTGTGGCTCGACGAGCGAAGCTCCCAGCGGATCGCTTCGCGCATCTTGGCGAGGGTCCGCCGGCGGCTCTTGGTCGAGCGGACCATGTCGATGATCCGGCAGAGCTCGTACGACGCCTTGAGAACGCTGCTCGGCTCTTCGTAGAGGTCCTCGCGGCGGAGCTGGTGGCGCGCGGCTTCGAAGTCGACGTTCTCGAAGCCCTGCGGGTAGAGCTCGGCGCGAAGCTCGTGGGTGAGCGCGGTCACCGGGGCCTGAACGCGCTGCCCGTAGAGCGTCGCCATCGACAGATAGATGAGGCGCGTGTGGCAGTAGTAACGCGACGGGTGGATCGGGATCGCCCGCGGCATCTGCCACAGCTCGGGGATGACGGGGTTCACCCCTTCCCAAGCGTAGAGGTTGATGAGCGACAGCCAGAACTTGCCCCACGACGGGATCGCCTGGACCCCGCCCTCGCGGAGGAAGAACTTGCGAGCCCGCTCGAGCAGCGGGTCGTCGGCCGACATGCCGAGGATGCGCGCGGCGACGTAGACGAGCGTGGTGACGAAGAGCGACGGCGCCGTCACCTCGGACAGCCCCCAGACACCCTCGGGCAGTCGGGTACGCTCGAAGTGAAGCAAGAGCCGCTTCTTCCGCGTCTCGTCGATCGGCTGGCCCATGATGTGGCAAGCCAGGACGTACTGCGCGGCGAGCATCGCGCACCAGATGCACTCGCCCTCCCACGATCCGTCCTCGTCCTGGAGGGCGAGCAGGGCCTTGGTCCCGCGCTCGAGAGCCTGCGCGGGATCATAACGGTCTTGTCCGGTTCGCGCGGCGTGACCTACGACGCTCGGGAGCTCGACGACGTCGGCGCGCGCGGCGGCTGCCTTGAGCGCGCCCGCGTAGTCATCGGTCGCCTTGTGCTGTTCCTTCGAGGGGAGCTCCTTGGACGGGCGGGCCTCGGTCAGACGGAGCGCGCCGCTCATCAGCCAGCGAATGCGCGAGCCGAGCTCGGACGTGATCTCTTGGACGTGGCCCCACTGCGAGGTCTCGAAGCCCTGGCGGGTCAGCTTCTTGGCGGCGACGACCATCGCCTTCGTGAACGAGCTACCGAAGAGCACCGGGCTCGTCTCTTTGCACGCCAAAAACCGCATCGTGCGCATGCGCTCGACGGGGCTCTCTCGCCAGAGGTCGTAGATCGCGTTGCGCGTCTCGATGACCTCGTCGTGCGTGTCGGCGAACACTTCGTAGAGCGCGATCGCCAGCATCTCGGGCACGCGGCTCTTGGCGATGCGCTCGCGCCGATAGGCAGCGAAGCTCGACGAGCGCGCGAGCGCGATCGCATCCTGGAAGCCGAGCGTCATGCCGAGCGCGGTGAGCGGATGGTGGTGGCCGACCGCGTCGCCGACGAGCGCGAGGCCGGGTCGACCGAACGTCACGCGCGAGCGCGTCTGGTTCGTGGCCCAGGCGATCTCGCCGGTGACGAGCGCCTTGCGGAATGGACCGCGGAGCTGCTCGGGCAGCGCAGGCGCGTAGCTTTCGTAGAGGACCGCCTCTTTGTCGCGCGTCGTGCGGAGCGAGAGCGGCACGTCGAGGCAGACGCGAATCTCGGAAGACGAAATCCGATAGATGAGGATGGGGCCCGGCGCCCCCAGAACGACGTGGCCGTATCCCTCGAACGGGAGCTCCGAGTCCTTGAGGAGGAGGCCCGCCATGCGCGAGTAGGTGCCCGCGCTGCCGGCGACGCCGAGCGCTTGATGCGCGACGCTCGCTCGACCCGACGCGCCGACGATCTGATCGGCGAAGATGGTTCGCGTGGTGCCGCCGCGGACTTGGTAGGTCAGGTTCTGACCGACCACACGCGTCGCCTTGGCGTGCTCGACGTACTCGATCGCCGGGTGCTCGCAGACGTTCGCGCGAAGGATGTCGACGAGCCGCTCGTGATGCAGGCTGGTACCAAACCAGTTCGCTTCGTACGGAAGGACGATCGGACGCGAGCCGTCATCCGGGTAGACGACGAAGCCGCGGCCCGCGATGTAGGGACGCTCGGGCTCGAGCGAGACGCCGAGCTCGGCGAGCGCCTCGACAGCCGGCGGATGCAGCCACTCGCCGGCGAGGCGGCCCGACGCTTTCGGGTTCGCCTCGAGCAAGAGAACGTGGGCGCCTCGTCGAGCGAACGCCAGCGCCGTCGCGCACCCGACGGGCCCCGCTCCGATGATCGCGACGTCGTACGAACGAAGCTGGTTTCTCATTCTGCTGCCTCGCCACCGGCGTGCGCGTCGCGAACGAGAGAGCCTGACTTGATGAGCTTCTTCTCCGCTTCACGCTCGAGGTACTGCTCCCACTTCTTGATCGTCAGCGCCTGGAACGCGTGCACCGCCGGCGAGATCTCGGCGAAGGGCTGATCCCAATGCTGCTCCCAGCCGGCCTGCTCTGCCGCGACGGCGACGCCGTCCTCATCCAGCACGGGGATGACCTGCAGGCGATTGGCGATCTTGAGGATCGGCTCCATCAGGACTCGGGGGATCGACAGCGCCGTGCCCGGCACCTTGAAGTTCTTGAAGTGGAAGAGGAAGAAGCACCGCGACGTCGACTCGTTCTCGGGCAAGACGGTGAGCCAGTGCTTGATCTGGTCGTCGGTGTTCGACCACTGGTACGGGTACTCGTACCCGAGCTTCATCGAGTTGGTGTTCACCGCGCCGCGATCGACGAACTTGGACGCGAGGCCGCCATAACCCACCTTCGTGTCGTACTCGACGAAGACGCCGCGCTCGTTGGTCTCGAGCTTGGTGAGCTTCGAATCGGCGAACGGCTTCCACTTGCGATGCAAGAACTCGTGCGTGAAGTCGCTCACGTTCTCGAGAACCATCGAGTGGTGACACTTGTAGACGATCTCGATCGGGACGCAGGCCCAGCGGTCGTTGCCCTCGAGCTCGGGGATGTGAGGCAGCGGCACCTTCTCGGCGTTCTCGGCGTCGCCGAAGAAGACCCAGACGAGGCCGTAGCGCTCGCGCGTGGGGTACGCGCGGATGCGGCACTTGGGCATCGCCATCCCGAAGAGCTCGTGCGGAACGTCCGCGAGCGCCCCTGACGGGTCGACGGCCCAGCCGTGGTACTGGCAGCGGAGCTTGTCGCCCTCGACCTGACCGATCGAGAGCGGCAGGTGCCGGTGCGGGCAGCGGTCTTCGACCGCGTGCACGTTGCCGCGATCGTCGCGATACACCGCGACGTGCGTTCCCTGGAACGTGGCGCGCTTGACCTGCTCGGGCTTCAGGTCTTTGCCGATCGCGACGCCGTACCAGTAGTTGGGATCGAGGCCCGCGGCCCTCGCCTTTTGCCGCTTGTTCTTGGCCTCTGCGAAGGTCGGCGGGGGTTTCACGCCGCTGCTCCTTCGCGGCCCTGCGACTTCGGCTTGGCCACCTCGAGCGGGGCTGCGCCCTCTTTCGCGCTCAGGCTCGGTCCGCTCGGCGCGAGACCGCGCCGAGCGAAGTGCGCGTACGCCTCGTGGATGGCGGTGCGGATCTCGGTCGGCTGGTAGCCGAGCTCGCGCTGCGCCTTCGACGTGTCGGCCTTGCGCTGCATGTTGAGGAGGCGCACCGCCGCAGGGGTGAAGCGCTGCGGCAGCTTCGGGAAGAAGTTCGACATGACGAAGCTCGAGACGTGCGCCATCGTCTTCATCAGCGGCATCGGGACGCGGAAGCGCGGGCGCGGTCGCCCGGTCACTTCCTCGAAGATGTCCATCAAATCGTCGACCGTCGCGAACTGCGTCGACAGGATGTAGCGCTGGCCGGTGCGCCCGCGCTCCATCGCGCGGATGTGACCGTCGACCAGGTCCTTCACGTTGACGAAGTCGAAGCCGCCCGGCGGGTACCCGCGCAGCTTGCCGTGCGCGAAGTCGAGGAGGGTCTTGCCCATGCGGCTCGGCTTGAAGTCCCAGGGACCCAGCACCGCGCAGCTCGTCGCGACGAGAGCATCGACGCCCTCGACGCAGGCCTTGAGCACCTCGTGCTCGACCAGCGACTTGGTGCGGCCGTACGGCAGGTGCTCGGTGAACGGATAGAACGGCTGCGTCTCGTCGCTCGCCTTGGACGGATCGTCGAGGTCGTAGCCGACGGCCGAGAGCGACCCGGTGACGACGGTGCGCTCGACGCCCGTCTCGCCCGCGGCGCGGAGGACGTTCGCGGTGCCGAGGACGTTGCACTCGTAGAGCTCACGAAGATCCCTCTCGGATCCGCCGAGGGTCGAGACGCGCGCCGCGACGTGGAAGACGTTCTTGGTCCCCCGGACCGCGTCGAGGACGGCGCGACGATCGCGAAGGTCGCCGTAGACGCGATCGACCTTCTTCCCGGTCTCGCGCGAGAGCGCCTCGATCGCCTCTTCGTGGCTCTCGTCGCGCATCAGGACGCGGACGTCATGACCGTCCTCGAGGAGGCGGTAGACGAGGTTCGCGCCGACGTGACCCGCAGCGCCGGTCACGAGGATCTTGCCGCTCAGCTCGCGACGCGGCTGAAGCCCAGGGAGGGAATTGTTCGACATGGGACCTACTTCTTCACCGTTGGCGGCGCTCGCGCCGCGGGAGATCGTCGCCGTCGGCGGCACGACCGACTCGAGCGTCGCGCTAGGGCGCGGCGGGCGTCGCGCCACCCCCGCGCGCGACCGATCGAACAGGGCACGAAGACCCTCATCGCTGTCCGCAGGCGCTGCCGTCGCAGCGGCGACAGCAGCCTCGAACACGCCCATCACGAACGCGCGCGAGACGGTCGGAGCGCGGCCGGGCGTGAGCGCCTCTTCACCGAGCTCGACCTCACGCAAGGTGCCGAGCGCGAGCGCGAGCGGCACGGCGCAGAACAAGCGAATCTGAGCACCCGCATCGCTGACACCCGAAGTCGCGGGCCAGAGGAGCGTGTACTCCTCGGCTCGGGTGAGGTGCTCGCGCGCACGGGCCGAGAGAGCGCGAAGGAGCGCGAGGCCCTTCGGCCGCTCGGACGCATCGAGCAGGCTCGCGAGATCGAGCCCGTAGAGCTTGGCGGTTCCGACAGGCAAGAAGCAGTCGCCGCGCACCGCGTCCTCGGCCACGTCCTTGAGGATGTTCACGAACTGGAGGCCGAGGCCGAACGAAACGGCGCGCGCCTCGAGCTCGCGACGGACGCGAACGTCGACCGGGCAGGAGATGGCGAAGAGCTTGGTGAGCAGCTCACCCACCGTCCCGGCGACGTAATAACAGTACCGTTCGAGATCCGGGACGTCACGGAGCCGCAGGCCGTTCTCTGCGTCGGCGCGCAGCGAGTACTCGCGCATGCCCTTGGACATCTCGGCCACGCTCGGCTCGATCGCTTCGCGCTGGACCTGAGGGATCGCCGCGAACGCGCGGAACACCGCGCCCGCGCCGGTGCAGAGCTCTGCCTCGAGCGGCGTGGGGCCGAGGCCGGTCTCGGCCGAGCGGGCCTCGAACGCGTCGGCGAGCCCTCCGTCGCCCGCCGCAGACGCAGAGAGAGCAGCATCGAACGCGTCGAAGAGAGACTGTCGGACGACCGGGTCGAGACGGCGATCGTCCTCTACCGTGTCGACGACGCGGCAAAGGAGGTACGCGATGCAGACCGCGTCGCGCAGATCCGGCGGAAGGTTCTGGATCGACAGCGCAAACGTCCGGGAGACACCCGGCAGCATCCGGTCGCAGAACGCCTTGTCGCGAGCCCTGTCGCGGCCGTCGGCGGGCATGGAGCGGCTGGCAAAACCCGACGGCGGCCCGGAGTTATCGGCCTGATCATCCATCCCGCACTCCCCTTACATCGAAACGCCCAGCGTGGGAAACCGTTGCGACACCGGCACAGGCGCGAAAAAGGCTACGCAGCGCGTCCTCTTGCAGCGTTCGCACGCACGCTCTACGCCGCGGGGCGAACCTCGGTTTTCGAGAAGCCAAGACCATGTTCCGAAGAGTCCTCATCGCGAACCGCGGCGAGATAGCCGCCCGCATCCAACGGACGTGCCACCGCCTGGGTATCGAAACCGTGGCGGTATTTTCCGACGCCGATGCGAACGCTCCGCACGTTCGAGCTGCAACGAAGTCCGTGCGGCTCGGCCCTCCTCCCGTGAAGGAGAGCTATCTGAACGTGGCGGCCATCGTGGCCGCCGCGAAAGAGAGCGGGGCCGAGGCGGTTCATCCGGGCTATGGCCTGCTCAGCGAAAAGCAGGAATTCGCCAAGGCAATTCGGGACGCGGGGCTCGTCTTCGTGGGCCCGCCGGACAGCTGCCTCGACGCCTTCGGTGACAAGATCAAGGCGAGGGACGTCGCCCGCCGGGCCGGGGCAGAGCCGCCGCCCGGGACGAACGGTCCGATCGCAGTCGATGACGAAGCTGCCATCCTCGCCGAGGCCGAGCGGATCGGTTACCCCCTCCTGGTCAAAGCCGCCGGGGGCGGCGGGGGGATCGGCATGCAGGTCGTGGACGACGCGTCCAAGCTGATGCGGGCGGCCAAGACCTGCTCCGACCGCGGCGCCTCGGCCTTCAACGACGCCCGCGTCTACATGGAGCGGTACATCTCGTCGCCGAAGCACATCGAGGTGCAGGTCCTCTGCGACAAGCACGGGCAGGCCGTGGCCCTCGGCGAGCGCGAGTGCAGCCTGCAGCGCCGCCACCAGAAGATCGTCGAGGAGAGCCCCTCTCCCGCGCCGTTCTTCCGGGGCGAAGCAGGCGAGAAGAAGCGCGCTTGGCTCCTCGACACGGCGCTCGAGGTGGTGACCAGCGTCGGCTACGAAGGCGCCGGCACCGTCGAGTTCGTCGCCAGCCAGACGGGCGAGATCTACTTCCTCGAGGTCAACGCGCGACTTCAGGTCGAGCACTGCGTGACCGAGATGGTGACCGGGCTCGATCTCGTCGAGGAGCAGCTCCGCGTCGCCGACGGCCAGCGCCTG
>JBGTSH010000351.1:0-10606 GCA_041940405.1 Polyangiaceae bacterium | reverse complement strand
ACGGACGATAGCGACGACAAGATCTTCGTGTTCAGCGGCGAGTCGATCCTTCCTCGCGGGCTCGCGACGCGCATGGACGGTGTCGCGGCTGTGGGCGCGTTCCTGGGAAGCATGACGATCGATGGCATGTTGCTCCTGGGGACCGCCGGCGATCGGGATGCCTTCGTCCTGCAATACGACGGAGAGCAGGCCACAGGTGACGCCTTCGTCGGCGCCGTTCCCCAGACCCGCGACCATTTCGACGACGTCGTGGTCGCGAGCAACGGAGCTGTCATCGTCTCGGGCTACACGGATGACGGGTTGGATCTCCCCGGAGGCTCGGTCGGGCCGAACACCGCGTTCATCGCGTCGCTCGGGGCCGTCCCGTGGGTGGTTCCCTTCGACACCGGCTATGCAGCCCAAGACGGGATCCAGCTCGCGCTCGGCGAAGGCGATCGTCTCTTCGTCGCGACGTCGATCAAGGACGGCTCGCGCTTGCTGCTGGGCGAGACGATCGATGTCCTCACGCTCTCCGGCGTGCTCGTGGCGGAGCTCACCGTGGGCGACCCGCCGACGCTCGTCGACTGGAGGCTGTTCGAAGGCGATCTGCCCTCGGGTGATCAGGCATTCCTGCGCGATCTCGTCATCGGACCCGACGGCGATCTGGCGGTGGTCGGTGCGTTCTTCGGCGATCTGATCTTCGATTTCGGCTCGGCCCAGCTCGTGTCGGCCGGGGCCGCAGGGCAGACCGACGGGTTCGTCGCCCTGCTCGATCCAGAGGACCTCGGCGCAACCCATTGGCAGGCCTTCGGCGGCAACGCGGGTCAGGAGACGATCTGGTCCGCGGGGATCGACGTTTGTGGCGACGTCACGATTCTCGGCACGTTCGCCGGAGAGATGACTTTTCCGAATGGACCGATCATGCCGATGGGCGTCCGGCCGCTCTATGTGATGAAGCTCGCTCGCGGCTCCGGCGGTGCGTTCGTCCCCGAGTGGAGCACCGTCTTCGACTACCCGACGCACGAGCCGTGCGCTGCCGCCGCGGATCCCATGGATCGCCTCTGCTATCGGCTCGTCGCGACGGAGACAGGGATCTACGCAGCGGGCACGTTCTCGAACCAGATCGGTTTCTCCGACAACACCGTGCTGGAGGCGAACAACGGCGAGGACTCGTTCCTCGTGAAGCTCACCCCCTGACGGTCATCCGATCACTTCGCTCGCGCGCGGCTGCGGCGTCGCCACGCGACGAGCAGACCGAGCAGCGCGAGCACCCACGACGTACGTGAGCTCGTCTCCGCCGGCACCGAACATCCGGCGCAACCGCCGCGCTTGCCCTCGAGCTCGCCGGGAGGAGCCGGTGCGTCGGGGGCGGACATCGCGACGGGTGCGCTCTCCCCGCCTGCGCTGGCCTCTTCCGATGCCAGGAGCTGTCCGGCGAGCGCCACGTCCGCGTCGCGATGTTTCGAGAGCACCGCGAGCTTCTGCTGCCTCAGCGAGCCGAGGAGCTCCTTGGATTGCGCGGTCAGCTCGGACTCCGGAATGGCGAGGAAGGCCGTGTACGGCGTCACGACGTTGTAGGCCAGCGCGAGCTCGATCGTCTCGTCGACCTTCTCGGGCGACGTGCCGAAGAGCGCGACGTCTTCGAGGAGGTGAGCGATGCGCTCTCGGCCCCAGAGCTTCGCCACGAACGGGTGGCGAACCACGTTGTCGAGCTCGACCGAGGTGACGAGCCGGACGTCTTTGCCCGCGCGGCCGCGGATCGCGAGGCGCGCTTTGCCTTTGCCGCGAATGCGTCCGGAGATGCGAATCTCTTGCTCTTGGTAGAGATCGGGAATGGTGCGCGGGTAGATCTGCGCGATCTCGGCGCCTTCGACCTCGATGGAGAGGTCGACGAGGATCGGCGTCGCGATCTGTTGGGCCAGCCTTCCGACGCGCTCGGGTAGGGCAGCGGCGCTCTCGACGAGCAGGAACCGACCGCGGCTCTCGGCGGCGAGCACGTTGAAGGCGGCGCGATCGACATTCGAGCCGAAGCCGACGGTGAAGACTCGCGTCGAGCGCTCCTTGTCGAGGTTGTCCTTCAACGACGACAACAGCTCGCGACCCGAAGGGATCGCTCCGGAGAGGAGCACGATGGTGCGGTTTCTGCCCGTCCCCTCTTGGGCGGCATACGCCTTCTTCAGCGCGCCGGAGATGTCGGCCGTGCTCGCCGGCGTCTCGAGCAGGAGGGCGAGCGCTTCTTTTCGCACGTCGTCGGTGACCCACAGCGGCCGGGTGGCGAGCTGCTTCGAGTCGAAGCCGGATGCAGCGACGATCAGGTTCAGGCGGTCGGCCGCGCGAGCCTTCTTGACCAGGATGGCGGCGGCCTTGCGCGCCAGAGCCCCTGCCTCGGTGCCCGAGCCGTCGACGACCAGGGTCAGGTCCTGGCTGAGCTCCGCGGCGGCCTTGGGCGCAGCGAGGGTAACGAGGAAGTAACCGTTTTCGCCGGTGTCGCGATGAACCCACGCCGTCGGTTGGAAGGCCGCGTCGCCGAGCTCGTAGTGGAGGACGAGCTCGCTCGCGAGCTTGTCGTCGAGGAGACGAGGCCCGGCCAAGACGCGCACGCGGGTCGTGCCGTCCCCTTTGACTTCGAGGTCATGCGAAGACGACCGCACGCGCTTGATCGGACGGTCATCGACGATGTTCACTTCGATCTCGGAGTTCGGCCGGCTCATCGGCAGGCGGAGCTCGACCACGCGGTTTCGTCGCTCGAGCCACTGGTCGACCCGGATCTCGACCCGCTTGCGCTCGTTCGCCGCGATCGGGAACACGCGAAACTGGAACGTCCCTTCGGCGGTCTTCTCGAGCAGGCCCGGATCGCGCCGCCGCGTCGTCGTGCTCTCGTAGATCTGCTTTGCTTGCGAGCGCTCGAGGACCTCACCGACGATCTTCTGCTTGCCGTTCCAGTACGCGAACCCGTCGACGTTCGCTCCGTCGCCGGCTCGGTACTGGAACCAACCTTCCACCGTGGTCCCGGTTCGGTTCATGTACTCGTGCGTGATGGTCGTCGTCGCGTGCTGGCGGTCGATCGAAATCATCGCCCGCTCGGACGCGAGCTCGAGACCGGTCGCGGTCACACCTTCGCTCCTCGCGGCAACACGCAGCTGCGCGTGCGCGTCGCGAGCGAGCACCAGGACGATCAACGAGAGCGTCCAGCCGAGCAAAAAACGGATCTGTCCCCGTCGTGCGCCTCGTGTCGAAGCGCGCGCGATCATCAGCGATGTCATGAGCCGACCTCCCGCTGCTAGAGCGTGAGGGGAACGGCGCGGCGTCCGGCTCGCTTACACCTTCGCCGCGACATTTTTGGCGCGGTCCGGTCCGCGCCCGCTGGCCGACCTTGCCCTGTGGCGTGACAAGCCGACACACAAACGGGCATCTCCGCGACGATTGTCGTCACTGTGCGGACCACCCGACCCCACCGGGGCGCTGGCGCCACAGCGACTGGAGGCGGACCGTCGGACGCCGTCGATCGGATGCTCGTGGCCGACGAGTTGCAGAGGCGCGCCGGACCATGGCGCAACCCATCGAGGCCGATATCGGCAAGCCGATCCGCGAAGACGCAGCGGCGAAGAAGTCGCGCATCCAAACAATCGCCTTCAAGCCGCCTCTCGACGTGATTGCAGATGACGATGCCGTCATCCTAGAGCTGGTGGTGCCGGGCGTCGATCGCGGCGACGTGAGGGTCGAGCGGATCGAGGGCGGCCTGATGGTGCACGGTATCCGCCCCGAAGCAGCGGGGGATCAGCGCGCCTACCACTACGCAGAGACGCCGCGCGGTCCCTTCGCTCGGGCGATCCCGGTGCCCTTCGCGGTCGACGGCGATCCGCTCGTCGAGCTCGACCGGGGCGTGCTTCGAATTCGCCTCTCGGTTCCGAAACGAGAGGCCGAGCAGCAAAGCGCAGCAAACAGAAAGAACGGGGAGAAGCGGAAATGATGAACATCGATATCGGCGAAGCTCAGCGGCTCAACCAGGCACTCCAGTCCGCGATGCGCGCCGCCCAGACGAAGTCCGGCCAACCCGAGGCCGCGGGGGCGCAGACCGACGAGCACCTCGTCAGCGAGCTCCGCAACCGGGTCCGCGAAACGCTGCGCGAACGGCTGGAGTACCGGGTCCACGAACGCCTGGTCGACGTGGTTCGTGAGCGCGTTCGTGACGCAGTCCGCGAGAAGCTCTCCGCCGAGCTTCGGACGGCGCTCGTCGAGGCATCCACCGAGCGCGGCTTCGACTTCTCTCGAATGGAGAAGCGACTCGGCGAGCGGATCGGCGAGGCCATCCACGAGCGCTTGAGCGAGGGCGTGCGCGAGCGCGTGGCCGACGCGGTTCGGGAGCGGCTCCGCACCGCGATCCGCGAGGCCATCGGCGACCATCGGTTCGCCGGAGGAGACCCCGAGCGGTTCGTCGCCAAGATTCGCGAGCACCTCGAGGCCGAGATCACCGAGCGCATCGGGTCGGCGCTGCGCGAGCGGCTCGCGGACGTCGTTCGCGAGCGTGCGCAGCAGGCGGTTCGCGAGCGACTTCGCGAAGCCCTTCGCATGGCGTTCATGCAGGCCCGAAGCCCGTTCGGGTTCGACACCGAGCGTGCCGTATCGATCCTGCGCGACCGTTTGGCGGAGACGATCGAAGAGCGCGTTCACTCCGGCGCCAAGGAGCGCCTGAGGGAGATCGTGCGCGAGCGCATCGAAGAAGGCGTTCAAGCGCGCCTCGAAGAGGCGATCCGTGCTGCGGTGATGGAGCGGTTGCAGGGCCGCGTGGGGCAGTTCTCCTGGTACGGCAGCAGCTGGGCGAACGAGTCGCCGTTTGCTCCGATGGCGAGCAGCGGGTGGCCGGCTCAGCAGTGGGCGCAGTGGGCCGAGCCGCTCCGCGACAAGATGCACGACGCAATTCGCGAGCGCGTGTTCCAGGCGATGAAGGAGCGAATCGTCCCGATCATGAAGGAGCGCCTCGAAGAGGTGCTGCGCGAGCGGCTACAGACGGCGGTTCGAAGCGCCTTCGCCGAGCAGGTTGCGCAGGGTCCGTTCGATCCCGAGACGTTCGCCGACTCGGTCCGCGACCGGGTCGCGGACGCCTGTCGGGAGCGGATCGTCGACGGCGTCAGGGAGCAGATCTGGAGCGTCATGCGCCAGAAGATGGGCGACGCGATCCGGACGGCGGTGAGCCAGAGCGGCATGGCGTCCGCGATGGATCAGAACGTGCCGTACAACCCGACGTTCAGCTGAAAACCGGAGAGGGGAGTAGGCGCGGTCGAGGGCGAGACCCTCGGCCGCGCCTCGCTTTGTGAGGAGGAGACGGATACAGTCATTTCAACCGGAAAACATGGCTTTGCTTCACCGTGGTGTGCCGATGAACCGAGCGACGTCCAAAGCCTTCTCGATCTTCTTGTGTCTCGTCGTTCCCGTCGTCGGCTGCGGCGACGATGGAAGCGGCACCGGCGGAAACAGCACCGAAGCGGCGAGCGGCAGCACGGCGAGCGGCGTCCCGACGAGCGGTTCGACCTCCACGGCCGGCGACGGAGGAAGCGGCGGTGGAGTCATCCCTCCCGGATGCGGCGACGGCACCGTCGAGGGCGAAGAGGCCTGCGACGACGGCAACGCGTCGGCGGACGACGGCTGCACCAGCGCGTGCGTCATCGAGGACGGCTGGACTTGCACCGGCTCTCCCTCGGTGTGCGTGCCGATCTGCGGCGACGGCGTGCTCGAGGGCGAGGAGACTTGCGACGACGAGAACGCGCTGCCCAACGACGGTTGCGATTCGACGTGTGCCATCGAGGTCGGCTGGGTCTGTGACGGCGTGCCGACCGTCTGCAACGAGGTGTGCGGCAACGGCATCATCACGATTGGTGAGGAGTGCGACGACGCCGGAACGACGTCGGGCGACGGCTGCGACGCGACGTGCGTCATCGAGGTCGGCTACGGATGCGAGGGCGAGCCCAGCGTCTGCAGCTTCTTGTGCGGCGACGCGCTCATCTTCCCGGGTGAGGACTGCGACGACGGAAACGCCTTTTCAGGGGACGGCTGCAGCCTCGGCTGCGAGGTCGAACCGGGCTTCGTGTGTAGTGGCGAGCCGAGCGTCTGCAGCAGTGTGGCCGGCGACACGTGTGCCTTCCCCATCGTCGTGAGCACCGGCCCCAACACGGTGTATTGGTCGGCGACCGGGCAGGACTACATCACGACGGTGCCCGCGTGCGGCGGGTCGAGCATGAACGTCCCCGACGGCCCGGATGTCGTGATGCAGTTCACGGCGACGGTTACGGGTGAGGTCGACTTCTCGATCGACAAGCCCGCGAACGAGCGCTGGCACCTGCTCGTCAACGATGCCGCCTGCGGGACGACCGGGCCCGAGCTCCTCTGCGTGTCCGAGCTCACGAACGCCGACCTCACCGGGAGCTTCGACGTCACGGCCGGTCAGACGTACTACTTCTACCTCGTCGACTCGACGGACGGCTCGCTGCCGCTCGGTCAGCCCCTCCACGTTTCGATCACCCAGATCCCGCTGACGTGCGGGGATGGTCTCATCGTCGGCAACGAAGCCTGCGATGACGACAACGTCACGTCCGGTGACGGCTGCTCGGACACGTGCGAGATCGAGGTCGGCTACTCGTGCCTCGGCGAGCCCAGCACGTGTGCGATCACGCCCGGCGAGGATTGCTGGACGTCTTTCGCTCTTACCACCGGACCGAACACCGTCGATTGGGTGGCGACGCAGCAGAACTATTTCACGACGCCGCCGCCGTGCAACGGACAGTCGGTATCCGGGCCGGACGTCGTCATGCACTACACGGCGACCGTCAACGGCGAGCTCGCCTTCTCCATCGGCAAGCCCACGAGCAACCGCTGGCACCTGCTGGTCAACGACGCCACCTGCGGGACGCTGACCCCGCCGCTCGCTTGCGTCTCCGACTTCACCCTTCCGGCGCTCACGGGGGCGATCCCGATAACGGCCGGCACCACGTACTACTTCTATTTGGTCGACTCGACTTCGGGGAGCGCGACCCTCAGCGATCCGCTCACCGTCACGCTGACCGAGACGGCCGAGGTGTGCGGCGACGGCATCATCCTCGGCAACGAGGCGTGCGACGACGGAAACACAGGATCGGGGGACGGCTGCTCGAGCGCCTGCGACATCGAGCCCACCTACGTGTGCCAAGGCGAGCCGAGCAACTGCTTCGTTCCGCCGTGCGCGCTGGGAACGAACGGGATGGTCGGCAATACGATCACGACGCTCGCCACCGATCTGCCGTCGGCCCTCATCGAGGGATACCTCGCGGTGGACAGCTCGCCGACCGGCTGGATCTACGTGGGTGGGCTGACGGCGCTGCACCGCGTGCCCAAGGCGGGTGGCCCCAATGAAAACGTCGTCACGTTGGCCGGTCTGACGGCCGTAAACCTCGGGTACTCGATGCTCGTCGACGGTCTCGACATCTACACCGTCGATGCGAAGACCAGCGGAACCAACGGGCACATCTGGCGCATCTCCGACAATGGCGGCTCCAGCTGGGCGCCGACCGACTACGCCTCGTTCTCGGCCACTCCCAGCGACTGGCTCCAGGGGGCGGTGGCCTACGATGGCCAGCTCTTCACGATCACCAACGAGGTCCTCTCGAGCGTACCCACGCAGCTCTACCAGATGCCGCTGGGCGGACCGGCGCCGGTTTCAGCGACGGTCGCGGTGACGTTCGCCGGCGAGGGCCGCTGCTCCGGCGTCGCCCTCGACGACAACTACCTCTACACCGCGTGCGGGCTCGGCGACCGTCTCATTCGCGTCGACAGGGTGACCGGAGCGGTGACGCTCCTGTCGACGGCGTTCAACCTCGAAGTCAACGCCAACGCCATCGTCGCCAACGACGTCGACGCAGACGGCACCGCCGACTACCTCTACTTCAAGGGGCCCGAGAAGCGGATCGGCTTCGTCTGCGATCCCGCTGGAGCAGCGCCGTATGTCTCCCAGCTGACGACGTACGGGGCGACCACGTCGACGTCGACCTTCGGGCTCACCTTCGATCCGACGACGAACACGCTGTACACCTTCGACGACGCGACCGACGAGATCGTCATCATCCAGTAGGCCACCCGACGTGGGCTCGGCTTCGGGTGGGCCCAGTTAGCGCGGAACGGGCGGCTCGCAGTTGCCGCCTGCTTCGACCTGCGAGTTCGTCCGGAACGTGTTGAGGAGCTGCCAGCTCTTCTTCATGTTCTGCGGGATGGTCCCGTCCTCGCGAACGTTGGTGACGTGGTAGGCGTGCTGGTTCCAGATGCGACGCGCCGGCGTCCAGCGGTCCATGGCATCGCGGTATACGGTGACGGTCTCGACCGGGGCGCCCGTCGCGTTGGAGACCACGATGAACTCGGCGGAGCCGTCGTTGTCCACGTCCGCGACGACCGGATACTCGATGAGCGTCCCCGAGGCGCGAGGCACGCTGAGCTCGAGCATGCCCGAGGCCCCTTCGTAGACGTAGGCAGTCGTCTCGTCGGCGTAGATGGCGTCGGCGATGCCGTCGCCCAGGAAGTCGAACGCCGTTCCGGTGGCCAGGCCCGATATGTCGGAGACCGGCTGCGTCCACGTGGCGGTGAGCCCGGCGCCGACGTTGTAGACCGAATAGCTCTGGCAGGTGCCCGTCGCGAGGTCGGCTTGGCCGTCGCCGTTGAAGTCGTGGACGACGCCCGGTTTGCCCCAGCAGCGCGCGCTCGGCGCCTCGCCATTGGGACGAAGGTTTGCGAACTTGACGGTACCGTCATGGTCGATGAGGCTGATGCCTTGGTCGGTGTTGACCAGGACTTCCGGCTCGGGATCGGCGTCGAAGTTCGCGACGTGCGGGTGACCGGGGTTGCCCCCCACCTGCCAGTAGGGCTGGCCGTCGTGGTGGTAGGCGGCGTGGCCGTAGATGACCTCGAGCGTACCGTCGCCGTCCAGGTCGGCAGCCGTCGGCGTCGGACACCAGAAGGGCTCGCCGGGAATGTCGTTCAGGCTGCCCGGCGCCGTCCACAGCAGCTGGCCCTGGGCGTCGAAGACGTCGAAGCCGCCGAGGATCTCGGGCGAGCCGTCGGCGTCGAGATCGTAGATGGCGAACGCATGACAGTACGCGCCGAGGTTCGCCGACCCGCCGAGGTTCGCGTAGGTCGGCCACGTGCCTTGGGCGCCCGTCCACTTGAGCGCTCCGTCGTGCTCGAAGGCCATCACATTGCCCTGCGGGGTCGCGGCGATCACCTCGGGCAAGCCGTCGTTGTCGATGTCGCCGAACGCGGGGTTCACGTTTCCATCGACGACGCCGTTCATCGTCGCTTTGACGTCGCCCGTGTCGCCGGACAGGACGTAGATGGTCGCCTCACCGCCGGTGGGCCCGCTCGTGAAGACCTCGACGAGCACGTCGGGCACGTCGCACAGGTTGATCTCCCCGTTCTGATCGTCGTCGGTGAAATTGCCGACGAGCGGCGTCACGAGGCTGCCGCTGTAGAACGATCCAGCCCCGGGCGCGGTCCACGTCCATTGCACGACCGGATCGAACGCGTCGGCGGGTGCTTGGACCTCACACGGTGGTAGCGCGTCGAGATCGTCGGCGACGTGACACGGATCGCCCATCCCGGTGCTCGAGCTGCCCGTCGCGAACGTCCCTGCCGAGCCGCCTTGGTTGAACGAGCCCACGCTCGGGCCGGCATTGCTGGCTCCTTCGCCCCCGCTGCCTTCGACGCCGGCGTCGCAGCCGGCAGCCGCACGGAGGCCCGCTGCGCAACAGAGAGAGATGAACCCGACCCGCAAGGGTGCCCGCCCGGTAAGCATGCGCCAAGTCTACGCCCATGACGCGCGTTTCATCGGAGTGGATGTGGTTGTGCCAGTCTGTTTCGCCGCGCTGAGCATTTTTCGCGGATTTTCGCACGCGCAGCTCGGCATGGCGATTGCGGAGCACGACGCCGATGCTTCCATCCGCTTCGCTCCGACGAAGTCTCGCGTATTCCATCTTCGGCGCTTTGGGCGTCGCATCGATCAACAGCGCCTGTAGGCACGCCAGCTCGGGTACATCGGGCGGTGGCGACGGCAGCGGCGCCGCCGACGGCAGCAACGTTGACGGTAGCGTCAGCTCCAGCAGCTCCTCTACCAGCCAAGGTCCTCTACCGTCGACCGCCTATTGCTCCAGCCCCACAATCGAGACCAGCCGCTGCTTCGCTTGGCCGCAGCCTCCAACAACGTCGGGAGGAGGAAGCGGTGGCGTGGGTGGTACCTCGGGAGCGGCATCAGGGACGGGAGGAGCTGGCGGCGCCGGAGGAGCAGGCGTGGCCCCCTGTCCGAATGCGGACGAGGCCTTCGAAGCCGGTCTCCTGATGCTCTCCGGCTGCGGCCTCATCAGCATAGGCGAGCCGACTCTTCTGGACGGGCAATGCTGCTTCGAAGTGGTCGAGGGCTGCTGTGGCTCAGGAAGGCCGTTCCTCGTGGGCGGTCGTGCGCACACGGCCGCGGCGCGCTCCTCGGGACCCGGCTGGTCCACCCCCCGTCCACCAGCAGGCGCTCGTCGACCGCGACCGGGGGAAACACTCCGGGTAGGGCGAGGCTCCCCAACACCGCGGGGCGGAGCGGCCCCGACCGGTAGACGATTTCGGCCCC
>JBGTSH010000350.1:0-10716 GCA_041940405.1 Polyangiaceae bacterium | reverse complement strand
CTTTCACGTGATCGATGACGACGCTGTACGTGTCCTCGCTCACGATCTCGAACTCGACGTTGCTCGACTCGAGGAAGCTGCGAAGCGGCGCGCCGTCGTAGCCGGGCTGCTGCTGATCGAGGTGCACGGCGATGAACGACATCTGGAACGGCAGGCGCGGCACCAGCTTCTTGAAGAGGTGGAACAGCGTGTAGCTGTCCTTGCCGCCGCTCATCGCCACGAGGACGCGATCGCCCGGCGCGAGGAGCTGGTGCTCCTCACAGGTCGCTTTGGCGGTCCGATAGAGCCGCCGCTCGAGCCTCTCGCCGGCCGGGGTCATCTTCGTTCTCCCCCCTCACGCTGTGAGGGGGGCCGGGGGGGTGAAATCATAGGTAGAACGTCACCAAGCGGCGCGACGCCGCCAGTCTCGGCACAAGGTTACTCCTCTTCGGGCGCGCCGCCCGTCCGGGCGAGGTCTTCTACCTTCACGCCCTCGGTCTTCATGCCGCGCGCCCGCTTGGCCATGCTCGGCAGGAGCTCGTCCATCGGGGGCGGATCGCCCTTGATGAAGCGGAGCGGGTTGATGCGCGCGACGACGAACGCCTTGAGGTACGGCGAGACGAGGCCGCGCGCCTTGAGCTTGGCGACGGCTTCGCTGACGGCGTCGTCCAGATCGAGGACGAGCTGGGCGCGGCGCTCGCGCTCCTTCGATGCGCCGGCGAGGCTGTCTTCGATCCAGCCGTCGACCTTCTTGAGGATCGGCCCGTACGCGCCGCCGGAGAGGCGCGGCCTCTTCTCGTAGGCGAAGCCGAGGGTGACGAGCAGCGGCTCCTCGAACTCGAGCGAGCACTCGCTCTCCTTGCGGTCGTCGAACTTCTGCAGGTCGCGGTACATCCGCACGACCTCGAGCGCGCGCTCGCGAAGGTTGTGCGCCTTCTCGATGTTGAGCGCGAGGATCTGGTACGCGACCTTGCGCTCGGGCACGACGAGCGCGATGACGCTGTTCGCGCCGAGCTCGCGCAGCGCTGTGAGGCGGTGGTTTCCGTTGGGCGTCCAGAACTTCTCGCCCTCGTGGACCGCGATCACCGGATCGAGGAAGCGCCGCGTCTTGTCCATCGCGACGGTGAGCTTGCGGACGTGCGCGTCCGAGACGTCACGCTGAAACGGCGTCGGCTCGACCTTGTCGACCGGGAGGGCAGCGAAGACCAGCGTGTGCCCGCCCAGCGGCTCGCGGTACGCGCCGATGACGGCGCCGCCGGCATCACCGATCGCCTTGGCGAGCGCCGCCGGCGCTTCGGCCAGCGGGACGTCGGCGGGAGCCGGCCCCGTCGGCTTGAGCGATACGCCCTTTCGCTTCTTGGTGCCGGGCTTCTTCGGCTCGGCGGCCTTCTTTGCGCGAGGCTTCTTTGCGGTGGCCACGGGAGCTTCCTACCGCGACTCACCCGCTGGCCCTAGGGGAATTCCTAGGCGTCGTCCGCTCGCGCTCGGACGGCTCGCTCGGCTCCGAGCAGTCGCGCCAAACGCACCAGCTCGGTACGGCTCTCGACCCCGAGCTTCTTCTGCGCCGCCGTCAGGTGGTTGACGACCGTCGACTTCGACAGGCCCAGCTCGTAGCCGATGAGCTTGTTGGAATGGCCCTGCACGGCATAGGCGACCACCTGCCGCTCGCGTGTCGAGAGCGCGCGGAGCTCGGGCGCGCGGGGATCGTTCTTGTGAGCGACGTAGAACCGGCGGCCGTCGGAGTCGTAGCGCTCGATCAGCGACCACCGTCCTGCGACCAAGCCGCGCCAGAGCTCCGTCGCGGCGAGTGGGTCCTCGCGCCGCACGCGGCGGGTGCGAGCACGATCGACGGCGCGCACCGCGTCGCGGAGGGTCGCGAGGGCCGGCGCGGACTTCGCCGGCCCGATGGCATGCTCGACGCGACTGCGCGAGGGGTCGATGACGCTTTCGCCATCCAGGTCGATCGTGGCATGGCGCTCGAGCGACCGGCGCAGGCGCAGCGCCGCGGCGAGGTGTGCGGCGACATGGGTCCATTGCCGCAGGAAGTGCGCAGGCAGGACAGCGCCGACCTCGACCGTCGTACCAAAGCAGATCCCTGTACCGTCGGGGTTCCGGCCGACGATGCCGAAGCTGTCCGCAAAGCCCAATCGTGCAACGGCGGCGCGGTGCGCGGCGATCGGCTCGGCAGAAGATCCCGGCACAGCATCGAGCAGCGAGCTCAGGGTCATGCAGCCCGTCTTGCCCAGGAAGGCAGCTCGCGCGCCTTCATTGCTCGCGAGGGCGCGGGCGGTGAGGTCGAACTCCTCGGCGAATGCGGCCTGCATTGCTTCACCGAGTCCGTGAAACGTGGGTGCCGAAGTGCGCTGACTTGCGGAGGCGTCGAAGGTGAAGAGCATGCCCGCGCGACCAACGCTGTTCGCAAGCGGCGCGACGAGGCCTCCAAGCCAGCCGCGCTCGTCACCCGACAGGTCGTACGCGGCCTCGAGGGCTTCGATCGGATCAGAGGCGCGCGCCATTGCGAGATGTGGCATGGTCGGAGGCTCGAGCGCCTCTCGTCAAGCCGCCCCAATGACCACCAACGATCGCGTCCGCATTCATCGCTTGCGGGTCGGCGACGCCGATCTCGCGGTCGTCAGCGTGCCGGAGGTCGAGGCACGTTCCACCGCCGGGCTGACCGACGCCGAGCGAGACGTGCTGACTCGGATCTTGGCCGGCGACTCGAATGAAGCGATCGCCCGGGCGCGCGGCAGCGCCGTGAGGACGGTGGCGAATCAGGTCGCGTCGATCTTCCGCAAGCTCGGGGTGAGCTCGCGCGCCGAGCTGGCCGCGCTCGACCTCGAGTGACCGGCCGCCCGCGTTGGGCCAATTGACTATGGAGGCGTCCGGACCGGCAGGCGTAGCTTCGTCGCGCCCAGCGCCCAAGTGCGCGGACTCGAAAGGGGAGCACGATGTCGAAGGCAGGCGGGGGCGAAAGGTGCCCGAGGCGCACGCGGCACATGGGTTGGCTCGTGGCCGCCGGGCTGTTGGGGGGGCTCGCGGCATCGTGCGGCGATGACGGCGGCGGGGGGACGGGGGCCACGAGCCAAGGCGGGTCGGGTCAAGGCCCCTCGACCTCGACCACCGAAGCCGGACCCACGACCGGCTCGCCGACGACGAGCGGCGGTGGAGAAGGCGGAAGCGGCTCGGGCGCGCCCGACTCGGACGAGGACGGCGTCGAGGACGCCGCCGACAACTGCCCCGATGCCGCCAACCCCGAACAGGAGGACAATGACGGCGACGGTGACGGCGACGCCTGCGACGACGACGACGATGACGACGGCGATCCGGATGCGAACGACTGTGCTCCGCTCGACGCGGCGGTCCATACCGACGCGATCGAGGTCTGCAACCGCATCGACGACAACTGCGACGACGTGACCGATCCTCAAGACGCTGGCGGATGTGTCACGTACTACGCGGACACCGACGGCGACACGTACGGCGTCGACGACGCGCTCTGCCTCTGTGCACCGGCGGCACCGCACTCGGCCACGATCAACGGCGACTGCGACGACGGCAACGTGTCGATCAACCCCAGCGCCGCCGACGTCTGCAACGGCATCGACGACGACTGCGCCCTCGGGATCGACGACCCGTTCCCGACGCTCGGAGATGCATGTGACGGCAGCGACGCCGATCTATGCGGCGACGGCGCCATCGTGTGCCTCTCGGACGGCACCGGTGTCGAATGCAACGACGGCCCGATGACGACGAACGGGACCGAGACATGCAACGGCGCCGACGACGACTGCGACGGCCTCATCGACGAGACGTGGGCGGCGCAGCTCGGTGACCCCTGCGACGGTAACGACGCCGACAGTTGCGCCAACGGCGACTACGTCTGCAACGGGGCCGGCACCGGCGTCATTTGCCAAGGCGATAGCAATATCGTCGAGATCTGCGACGGCCAGGACAACGACTGCGACGGAGCCGTCGACGACGGCTGCGACGACGACAACGACAACTACTGCGATTCTTCGATGACCATCGTCGGGACGCCGGCCACGTGCACGAACGGGGGCGGCGACTGCGCCGACAACAATCCCGCCCGTAACCCCGGCGCCGCGGAGCTGTGCGACGGCGTCGACAACGACTGCGATGGCCAGACCGATGCCAACGATTCGAGCACGCAGTGGCCCGACGACGACACCTACGAGCCCAACCCTGGCCCGCTCGGCATCGTCGGGAACATGGCGCAGCTCTCCGAGGCCTCGAATCCGCTGACCGCTTTCAGCCCGGCCGAGGACACGTATTTCAGCGCACTGAGCGACCTCGACCACTACTACTGGACCGACGTCCTGAGTAACCCCGTCCCTGCCTACGTGCTCTGCCGCATCGCCGGCATGTCAGGAAGCATGGAGGTCGACCTGCAGCTCGCTTACCGGCGAAGCGGCGATCCGGCCATGCCGTACTTCCACGGAAGCGACAGCTGCAACAACCTGGAGAACGACGAGTACTGCTCCCTACAGATCACGAATCCCACGTCCGGCGCGGATCCGTACTCCTTCGCAGTGCGGGTCGCGCCGAGCGGCGGCGTTACCAAGTGCGTCAACGAGTACACGTTGACCTGCAAGCTGAGCAATTCGCCCAATTGGTAGCCGCGCGGGCTCCGCTCAGCGCTCCACGATCCGTCCGATGACGTCCTCGCACGACGCGCCCGTGCGCGTGACGATGAGCGCTTTTCCGCCGTGGGATACCGAGCACTCGGCGTCCGCCTTCTCGGCGTCGACGAAGCGGGCGACGCCGAAGCTCGCTGCGTCGTCTCGGAACAGGACCACGATCGGCTCGTTGGCGGGAGCGGTCGGGTCCGAGCCGGGGAGCCGCCTCGTCACGAAGCCCCGCCGCTGAAGGACGCGCTCCAGCGCGACGACGTCGACCTTCTCGAACGGCTTGCCGTCGATCTTCGGCACCGGTGCGGCCTCGGGCGGCGAGGACGCCTCGTTCCCTTCGCCCGGCGAGAAGATGATCGGATACGAGACCTTCACCACCCCGCCCTTCTCGGGCCGCGGAAAGGAGAGGGTGTTGAAGGATCGGGCGACGCACGACCTGACAGCAGTGTCAGGAAGATCGCCCGAGGCGGCCGCGCTCGAGACCGAGCCGTCGGCGGCGATGACGAAGGTCACGGTCACCTTGCCGGCGAGCGCAGGATCCTTGCGCAGCCCGTCCTCGTAGCAGAGCCGAAACCGTCCGAAGTTCTGCCGGACGATGCGCTGCACGACCTCGGGCGGGAGCGAGCCGGAGATGTTGGTCGCCCCGACGCGCACGCTCGGTGGCTTGCCCTTCGCAGAACCGCCGAGCTTGCCCTTGCCGAAGCCGCCCTGGCCCATCGGATCGCCCATGGGGATCGGCTGCGTCCCGGCGGGCAGCATCCTGAACATCGTCGCGATGGCGAACGGCCCCCGGGTGGTCGGAAAGCGGAGCGCCTCGAGCTTGCGCCGCACGCACGACTCGGCCTCGGTCACGCTGATGGAGCTGCCGGCGGCGTCGAGCATGACATGACCGTCCTCGAGCACGCGCAGCACGACCCAGGTCGATTGGAGCGGTCCGCGGGTCTCGGCGCCGAGCAGGCAACGAGCGACCGCAGCGTCCGCAGCCTCCATCGGCTTCACCGCCGAGGGCGCGACGACGTCCGAAAGCGACGTCCAATCGAATGCCAGTGTGCGGCGCTCGAGCTCCGGCAGAGGAGGCGGGCTGGTCTTCTCCTTGAAGGTGCCCTTGAGCTCGATGGCGTACTTGATCGTGTCGCCCTCGTCGCCGATCGAGACGCCGACCCTGCCCAATACGCCGGCGAGGCATGTCGCCGAAGGGATGCTCGAGAGGCTGCCGGTCTTGGTCACGAGGCCCGTCGGGGCGCCCCTGGGTCCGAGCTGGATCGTGAAGGCCATCTGGCCCGCGAGCTTCGGGTCGCGCTCGAGCGAGTCGCGCAGACAATCGGCGAGCTTCTTCGAGATGTCGGCGATCGCCTTACGCGCGCCAACCTCGAGGTGCGGGCGACCCGCCGTCACCGTCTCCACCACGCCGAGCGCGGTGAGCTCCGACGGGGGGAGGCTTTCCGGAGCGGGCGCCCCAGAGGCCGGTCCCGCGGGGGGCAAGGGCCCGGGCCCAGGATCGGAGCCGCACGCGGACGCCAAAAGAAGGAGCGCGACCGGCGCGCTGCCACGACGCATGGGCTCGAACGTAGCCGTGACGCCCTTCTTTTGCAGTGCTATTTCGCCCGGCGATGCTGGTCGATCACTACAAGTCGAATCTCCGCGACATCTTCTTCAACCTGTTCGAGCTCTTCGAGGTTCAGCGAACGAGCTTGGGCAAGGGCCCGTTCGCCAGCATGGACGAGGGCATCGCGCGCGAGGCGCTGAAGGCTTCGGAGAAGCTCTGCACGGCCGAGCTGCAAAAGAGCTACGTGGAGAGCGATCGCGTCCCGCTCGAGTTCGACGGCAAAGGCAACGTGAAGCTGCCCGAGGGGCTCGCCCGCGGCTACCGCGCGTTCTACGAGGCGGACGCGCACCTCCTCAACCTGCCCGAGCACATGGGCGGCATGGGCGCGCCGCCGAGCGTCGGCTGGGCCGCCTTCGAGCTCGTGTCGGGCGCCAACGCGCCGCTCGCGTTCTATCTCTTCGGCAACTTCACCGCGCGCACGATCGATCGCCACGGGACCGAGGAGCAGAAGAAGCGCTTCATCTCGAACATCCTCGAGAAGCACTGGAGCGGTTCGATGGTCCTTACCGAGCCCGACGCGGGCAGCGACGTGGGCGCCGGTCGGACCAAGGCAAAGCAGGCCGCAGACGGCACCTGGCACATCGAGGGCACCAAGCGGTTCATCACCAATGGCGACTTCGACGTCCCCGAGAACATCGTTCACCTCGTGCTCGCGCGGCCCGAGGGGGCCGGCGGCGGGACCAAGGGCCTCTCACTCTTCGTCGTGCCGAAGTTCTGGGTGAACGAGGACGGATCGCTCGGCGAGCGCAATGGCGCCGTCGTCAGCAAGGTCGAGAAGAAGATGGGCATCAAGGGCTCGGCCACGACCGAGATGGTGTTCGGCGACGGCACCCCGGCGCGCGGCCTCCTCCTCGGCGACAAGCACGACGGCATCCGGATGATGTTCCACGTCATCGAGCAGGCGCGCATGGGCGTCGGCATCAAGAGCATGGCGACGCTCTCGACCGCGTACCTCAACGCGCTCGAGTACGCGAAGGACCGGACGCAGGGCCCCGATCTGCTCCAGGCCGCCGACAAGGCGTCGCCGCGCGTGAAGATCATCAAGCACCCCGACGTTCGCCGAATGCTGATGAGCCAGAAGGCGCACGCCGAAGGCATGCGCGCGCTTTGCCTCTACACCGCGTGGATTCAGGATCAGGTCGAGATCCTCGGCGGCCACGGCTCGAAGGAAGCCGACTCGCTCGACAAGCTCAACGACATGCTCCTTCCCTTGGTAAAGGGCTGGTGCTCGGAGAAGGGCTACGAGCAGCTCGCGCTCAGCCTGCAGACGTTCGGCGGCTCGGGGTACATCCAGGACTTTCCGATCGAGCAGTACGTGCGCGATCAGAAGATCGACTCGCTCTACGAGGGCACGACGCACATCCAGGCGCTCGACCTCTTCTTCCGCAAGATCGCCAAGGACGGCGGCCAGACGCTGATGAAGCAGCTCGACGAGATCGAGGCCCTCGCCAAGAGCGATCTCGGCGGCGCGGCGCTCGCCGAGGACCGTGCAGCGCTCGGGCAGGCGCTCGCCGATCTGCGCTCGATCTTCGCCACCATGATGGGCAAGGTCGGCGAGTCGCTCTACCACGTGGGCATGCAGGGAAACCGCATCCTCTTCTCCTTGGCAGAGGTGATCGTCGGCTGGCTGCTCCTTCGCGGCGCCGTCGTGGCGCTCAAGAACAAGAGCGAGCGTCCCGAAGACGCGGCCTTCTACGAAGGCAAGGTCGCAACGGTGCGCTACTGGAGCAAGAACGTCCTGCCGGGCGTATCGCTCACGAAGCGCTTCGTCGAAGAGAGCAGCCTCGAGCTGATGCAGCTCTCGGACGAGGCCTTCTAGCCTCCGAAGCCGCCGACGCCGCCGCCGCCCGAGCCGGTCGGTGGCGGCGGGCAGACCGGATCCTTTTGCGGGATGCAGCCCCCCGCACCGAGACAACCCTGGAAGGTGCTGCGGTCGGATCCGCAGTATTCGCCGAAACAGATCGTATAGGTCGAGAGCTGGGTCGCGCACGCGCTCGGATCGCAGAGCGTCGAATCCTTGGCCAGGCAATCGACGATCGCCTGGTACTCCGGCACGCAACCTACCTTCTCCGCGTTTCCGTACTCGGATTCGCAAACCTCGAGACAGTCGCCGGTACCGCCCGGGCAGTCAGACGACGAGTCGCACTCCTCGACGCACTTCTTCACCGTCGCATTCGACGGCTCGGAGCAGGCAGCGAGCGCCAGGAGCGCCAGCATGGCGTAGGTCGAACGCACGGCGCACCTACTTGCATTCGGCGGGCAGGCCGATGCCCTTGGCTGCAGCTTGGACGGCGCGAATCGCGGCCGCCGTGTCCTTGTTGGAGAGCGCGGCCTTGCACGCCCCAATCGCCAAGAGGTAGCCGCCCTTCTGCTCGGGCGGCGCCGACACCGAGTACTTCTCCAGCGCCTTGCAGCACGCAGCCACGTTGCTTCCTCCGCCGGGGCCGGACTTCACGATCGATCGCATCGCGCCGAACATGCTCGCGTCGTCGCCGCCGTCTTCCCACGCGCCGACGACGAGAAGCTTTTCGCCCGAGAGCGTCACCATCGCGGCTTTGACCTTGGCGGAGCCCTTGGTGCAGAGACCGTCGGCCGCCGATCCTGCGAGCTTGTCTTTGCCGACGGTCACCGACTCGGCCGGGTTCCATTCGCACGCCGAGAGGCCGAGCGCGGTCGCGGCCGTTTCGACCTTCTCGGAGCCGCCGGTTCCTGCTGACAGCCCCGTCTTCTTGTCGGCCGACATCACCGCCGTGAAGTCGCCCTTGGTCTCGGTCCAATCCTTGTGCCGCTGAAGCGCCGCGGCTGCGCCCGTCGGGGCGAGCGCCGTACCCGTGATGCCGTCGGCGCGGTTGTCCAGTTCTTGCTTCACGCGCGCGTCGATGCCGGGCTTCTTGTCGGACTCGATCTTCACCGATGCCGAAGCGGGGGGCGTCGCCGAAGGAGCGGCCGACGGCGTCTCTTTCGTGGACGGCTTCGACGATGGCTTCGATGTGGGCTCGTCGTCCTCTGATCCGGAGGAGCAAGCGACGAGGACGAGGGCGAGGACGGCGTAGTGATGTGCACGCATCGGGGGAGAGCTTACACCTCGTAGAGGCGCGTCGTCTTGTCGGCCGACCAGACGAGGAGCCCGCTGTCCGGGATGAAGAGCGCTCCGATGACTTGCTTCTTTGATCCTTTGAGAGTGGCGGTGAGCTTGGTTTTGGCGGCGTCGATGACGACGAGCTCTTTGCCGCGGACGGCGTCCTGCATGACGACCGCGACGCGCGCCCCCGGAAGCGGGATCGCCGTCTTGATCGGCGCGCGCACGTCGACCTCTCCGATCGGCTCGAGCGCGTCGTTCCAGATCCGCACGTTCCCATCGAAGCCGTATTTCTCCAAACCGGGCAACGTCCTGCCGTGGCTCGCGAAGAGCCCCTCACCGAGGGGGACGAAACCGCCGAGATCGCTCGTGTGCTTCGTCGCGATGGCGCGCGCGCTCCAGCTGCCGTCGCGGAGCACCAGCTCGGTCACTTGTCGTCCGCTCGTACCGTAGAAGAAGTACCGGTCGTCGCCGGCGATCGCGACCTGGCTGCCGAACAGGGACTGCACCTCGCAAGAGCAGAGGGTCGTGTCGCCCTCGCGCAGCTCGCAACGCTGATCGCGCACGACGAGGTGGCGGCCCTTCGGAAGGGAGTGCAGCGCGCTGCACGCGCCGAGCTCGGCGAGCTTCTCGCCCGTCTTCAGATCATGGACGAAGAGCAGGTCACCGGTGCGAATCAGGACCTTCTCCTCGGCTTCGACGTGGATGTCGTCGACGGCGCTGTCGACGCCGGTGGAGATCGTGGTGATCGGCTCACCATCGAAGGTGAACGTGCGCACGGAGCGATCGAGCGACCAGGAGACGAGCCGATCCGACAGCCGCCGCACGCCGTAGACCGAGTGCCCATGGATGGGGACCTCTTTGCGCTCCTTACGCTCGAAGTCGACGAAGTCGACGTCGCCGTTCATTTCGTGAAAGACGGCGATCTTGGTCGGGGTGATCTCGGTGATACCGAGGATCGGCCAGCCGAAGTCGGAGTCGCCGTCCACGTGCAGCTTGATCGACCACGCCGGCGCGGCGAGCGGCATGTCCCAGATCGCCACCGACTGCTCGCTCCAGGTGACGAGCCTGCGGTTCGAGAGGAGCTGCGCGCCCGTGGTCGGCGTGGCCGGAGCGAGCAGCGTCGAGCCCTTTTCGGGCGCCTTCTTCTTGGGACTCGCGGCGGGAGGGGGCGCGACCACCGGGAGCGGCTCGCGGGCGCCCACCGCCTCGACCCGCGTGCCCCGCTCCTGCATCGAGCTCGTCCCCCACTTGCCGACCTTTCGCTTCGCCTTCGGCAGGATCGAAGACGGGCGATCGCCGCCGTGCACCTCGAGCGATCCGCCGGCGGCCTTCTGCGAGAGGGCACGCGCGACCTCGATGACCGGTCCCTCGATGACGCGAGCGTCCACGGCGACGGTCAG
>JBGTSH010000349.1:0-10777 GCA_041940405.1 Polyangiaceae bacterium | reverse complement strand
AGCTTTCCCTGACCATTCACGGTACGAGATCCGAGGGTCGAACATGGCAACGCATCGTTATCGCGGACGTGTAATTGACAAGACCAGCCAGCTCGGCGTCGAGGGCTGCCGGGTCATTGCATACGATTTTGCAACGTCCGGGAAGGCGCCGTTCGGACTAACTCGGACCGACGAGCGCGGCGCATTTGTCATCGAGGTATCGGACGCCGCTGCGAAGGAGCACTTCGGCACCGCGACGCCTACGCTCTTTTTCAAAGTCTCCAACAGTTTTGGCACGCTCGCTTCGACCGAGTCCACGCATCGGTGGGTGCCGTTCAAGGACGGCGTGGGCACGATCGAGGTCGATACGAGCACCGTGCTGAGCTCCGACGCGGGTGTCGCAAAATACTTCGTCGAGGGAACGGTCGCGAACCTGGACGGGACGCTCCCCCCGGACATCACAGTACGGGTCCTCGAGCGAAAGGTCTCGCCGACCGGCATCACTGAAACCCTCCTCGCCAGCGTCGTCGCAACCGGCCAGTTCCACGTCGCATTCAATGCCCCCGCTGTGGCGCTCGGTCAATACGGTGAATTCCGCGTCGTGGCGCTTACCGGAGGAACCACCGAAGTCGCCTCGCGGATCGTGCCTGCGGTTGGTGTACGGACATACGTCGATCTCATCATCGGGGGCGACGACAACAGTCGGTTTGCCGGTCCGACGAGCTACGCGTCGGTAGGCGCACGTATTGCGCCACACCTCCTGCAGGAGGTCGGCAGCATTCCACCGCGAGACCTGACCGTCGCACAGGTCGATGTGCTCAGCTCCCAGGCGAGAGTTCCGGCGGCCGAGATCCAGCGCGTCGTCGACGCCGACAGGCTCGCTGACACCCACGCGAGCGTCTCCGCAGAAGCCTTCTATGGACTCGTCGCCCGTAAGCTCCCGACGACGAGCGACGGCATATTCAGGCACCGCATCCCCACGCTCCTCGCTGAGCTGCAGGCCGCGGTGAGCGCGCGGCTCGTCTCGCCCGATGTGACGTCCAACATGACGACGTTGAAGGCCGGTCTCGAGACGGCGGCGCTGGAGGCCCTGCGAACGGCCGTTTCAGATCGGCTCCCGCTCGGCGCTCCCGTCGACAACACCCCAGGGGTGACGACGACCGAAGCGGACGAGTTCCTGAAGCGCGTCATCAATCACACAGGTCCCTCCCAAGCGTTCTGGGCGGCGATCGACGTTGACCCGGCGTTCTCGGCTACTGCAAGGACTCGCTTTCGCTTCACGATGGAGGCGAGCAAGCTGTCAGGGTCGTTCTTCCCCGTGGTCACACGACTGCAGGCACGGGTGGCGGCGGCAACGCTCGCAGCCGACGCAAAGGCGCTCGCCGCCTACACCGCGACTACTTGGCGCACTCTCATCGACGAGATTCCGGCTGCGCCGAGGTATCCGAGCGACACGCCCGGCGCCGATGACAACGCAAAACGCGACAACTACGCTGCCGCGCTCGCGCGCAACGTCGAACGGCGGTTCCGCACCGCGGTGATCCGGAGCCGTGTCGCCGCGGCCGAGCCGACGTCGACGCTGACGACCTTCTTCACCGACAACGCGGCGTTCGAGTTCGAAAGCACGCGCGTCGGTCGCTACCTGTTCGAGAACCCGACCGCCCTGGACAACGTTCCGTCGGGCGACCGTCCCGCGCTCGTCACCCGTCTCAAGAACATCGAGCGGGTGTTTCGTGTCACCGAGGGCTGGGAAGACACGAAGCGAGCGGTCGACGCTGGATACACGAGCGCTACGGCGATCGACGCGGCCGGACGCGAGCGCTTCGTCGCCGACATGACGACGGCCGGCATGGACGCTGCCAAAGCTGATGCCGCGTACGACCGCGCTTGCTGGGCCCGAACCGCGGCGACAGGGATTCGCACGATGTTCGACTCGCGGCTGGAGATGGTCGGGACGGCCGTCACGCCTGACAAGAAGACCATCCTGTCGCCAGCGCAGCTCGAGGCCCACCCATCCATCGTGGACTGGACGAGCCTGTTCGGCGCACCCGACCAATGCGCGTGCGAACACTGCCGCTCGGTGCTCGGCCCGGCGGCCTACTTGGCGGATGTCCTCCAGCTCATCAAGAAGGTGCCTCGCGACCCGACCGGCAACGCGCGCGACGTCCTCTTCGAGCGCCGGCCCGACATCCCGATTCTTGCGTTGTCCTGCAAGAACGGAGACACCGCGTTGCCGTACGTCGACCTCGTCAACGAGATCCTCGAGGTGAAGACCGCGACCACGACGTGGCCGACGAACCCGGAGCGAGTGGACACGACGCTTACGAGCGAGGAGCTGCTCGCCCAGCCGGAGATCATTTATCCGGCCGAGCACATCACCGCGTACACCACGCTCGAATCCGAGGTGTACCCGTTCAATCTGCCGTTCCACCTCTGGCAGGAGGAGGCGAGGGTCTATCTCACGCACCTCGGGGTGAGCCGGGCCCAGCTATTGACGGGACTCAAGTCGACCGCGGCCCTCAGCGTCCGCCACCTCACCTTGGAGCGGCTCGGCACCACCGGGAGGCAGCTCGACATCATGACGGGGCCGCCGGCGTCTCCGCCAGGGCCCGAGGCGCGCCTCTACTGGGGCATGACCGCGGCGGCTTGGCCCGACGATCCCGACGAAGGCCTGCAGAAGGCTCGCGTCTTTCTGGAAAAAGCAAAGATCACGTTCGAGGAGCTGCGCGAGCTCCTTGCGACGAAGTACTGCGTCGACAACACGATCAAGCTCGCAGACGAAGCGCCCTGCGATCTCGAGCTCATTACGATCGACGGGCTCACCAACGACGACCGCCGTCACTTCTTGCATCGATTTCTCCGCCTGCGCAAAGTCCTCGGGTGGAGCATCACCGACACGGACAGAGCGCATTCGGCCCTCGGCGCGTTCGACACGAACGCGCTCACCGTCCTGGGCGGAATCCGTGAGCTCGAGCGCCGGTACAAGCTGAAGCCGGCCGAGCTGCTCGCCTGGTATCGGGACATCGGGCGGCACAACGCGTGGTCTCCTTCGTTGTTCGAGCAAGTCTTCTTGAACAAGCGGGTGATCGCCCCGAGCGACGCGGTCTTCCTCTCGGTATTCGAGGGCGGCAGCCCGACCGAGACCATCGGCTCCGTACGAGCGGGGCTCGTCGCCGCCCTCCGGCTCGGCTCCGCCGATCTGGCACTTTTGACCGACCCCGCCGTCGCCGATCAAACGCTCGCCGTGCTGCCGACCGTCGCCGATACTGAGACCGTTACGCTCGCAAGGCTGTCGCGTCTGTACCGCATGGCCTCATTCGCCAAGGCGAACCGGATCAAGCTCAAAGATCTCGTCCTCTTTCATCAGCTCTCTGGCGTCGTGGCGATCACCGGCGACAGCGGCGCGACCGCTTCGCCCGATGCGACGTTCGCGTTCCTTGAACTGGTGGAGCGTGCAGCCGGGATCGAGCTGTCCCTCGAGGAGATCCACTACCTGCTGAGGCACGTGGCTCCCGCGGGGAGCCGGCTGGTCCTTGACGAGGAGGATGATATCGACGTCTGGCGCGCGGAGCTCGAGGAGCTCGTGAAGGCCACTTCGGAAGAGACGCGCTCGATCGTGGACGAGACCGGCGCGATCGCGCTCTCGCTCGCTGCCCAGCTGCTCGGTGGCTCGGCGGAGGTCGACCAGCTCGTCAAAGACCCGGCGTCGTTCACGTCACCGACCGCGACCGAGTTCGTCACCAATACGCTCGCGCCGTTCCTCGGCGGGCCGGGTGCTCCCGTCACCGCGGCCGTGGCCTTTCTCGTTGGGACGATCACCGCGCCGGTCCCCGATGCGGATCTGCCGGGCCGCTACGCGTACCTCGCGTCTCGTTTTCAGCGCTACATTGCCACGACAACGGCCGTCACCTACTGGTTCGGCGAAAAGTTCGTCGTCGCGAACGACGTGGCCGCGCGCCTCGTAGCCGGACGGATCCTCACCTGGAGCAGCGGCCAGCCGGCGGTCCGGGCTTTCATCCCGGGGGCCACGTGGACGGCGCCGGCAGGATCGGAGGCCGACCGTGAAGCGCTCCTCGTGCGCGCGCACAAAGCATTCCTGTTCGCCCGGAAGCTCGAGCTCACCAGCGCCGAGCTCGATGCGCTCTATCCGAACGGCTGGGCGGAGCAGAATCCGGCAGATGACGCGCTACCGGCGATCGATTGGATGCTCGTTCCCATCACGCGCCCGGCCGCCGGAGCCGTCTCCGCCGAGACGCGCAATCGGTTCGAGCTCCTGCTTCGCGCAGGGGAGCTTGCCGCGCTGCGCTCGCGTTGGGCGGCTGGCTCGGGTCCGCTGTTCGACGTCTTTGCCCTCGCCGGCTCCTCCCCACCAGCCGGCGCCGTCTTCGAAAGGATTGCAGCCGGTAGCGGCTGGGATCGCAGCGACATAGCAGCCGTCTGCTCGTCCAACGCGCTCGACATCGCCGAAGCCGCGTTCACCCATGCGGTCCCGCTCCTCCGCGTCGAGAACGCGCTCGCGATCGCCAAGCGCCTCGGCGTTCCAGCAGCCATGGCCGTTGGCTGGCTCGACGTCGAGGCACCGCTGCCGCCCGCGCCCGGAGCAAATGCGCTGAGGATCGCGCGGCAGATCCGCGAAGCGGCGGCGGCCAAGCACGACGACGCGGCGTGGTCTTCCGTGGCGCGTCCGATCCGCAACGCCGTTCGCGAGAAGCAGCGCGACGCGCTCGCCGGACACATGCTCCACAAGCTGGGTCTCAAGAGCACGAACGACCTCTATGAGCGCTTGCTCATCGACGTCGAGATGGACCCGTGCACCCTCACTTCGCGCCTCGTCCTGGCGCACAGCTCATGCCAGCTCTTCGTGCAGCGCATCCAGCTCAACCTCGAGCAGGACGCAGACCTCGCACCCTCAGAGTTCCTCGGCGGCCAGTGGCGCTGGATGAAGAACTACCGGGTATGGGAGGCGAACCGGAAGGTCTTCCTCTGGCCCGAGAACTGGATCGAGCCCGAGTTGCGCGACAACAAGACGCCGCTCTACGAGGAATTCGAGAAGGCGCTCCTCTCCGGGCCCATCGACACAGCCGCAGCCGAGGACGCATACCGGACCTACCTCGACGGCCTCGCGGATTTGTCCAATCTGGAGATCGTCGCCCTTCACGTGCAAACGGACGAGAACACCCAGCTCCAGACGCCAACAAAGCGGACGATCATCCACGTGTTCGGCCGCACGCGAAAGAGTCACAAGTATTTCCATCGTAAGCGCGAGCTCGGCCACTGGTCCCCTTGGGGCCGGTTGGACGTCGACATTCAGGGCGACCATTTGATGCCCTGCACGTTCGGGGGGCGACTCTACCTCTTTTGGGCGGTCTTCGAGGACACGGAGCGACAGATCTCTCCGCCGCCCTCGCCACAAGAGCTGGAAGGGACGCGGCCACAGTTCGAGTCGGTCGTACGGCTCGAAGTCAGCGAGCTGCGAGGTCGGGCCTGGACGCCACCGCTACAGAGCGAGCCCGTCCGGCTCGGCGCATCGCCATTTCGAATGAACACGACGTTCCTGACAGAGGTCCAGCCCGACCGAATCATCACCAAGCTGCTCGCGTTCAGTCTTCCCGTCGTCACGTTCGAGTTCTTTCCCGGCACGCAGCTCCACCGGCACCTGGGGTTGAGCCCCTTGGTCGACGCCGGTTCCCCTGACGCGATCGCCGGCGGATTCGGGGTCGGGATCATCACGGTACCGGCAGACCCGAACGCCCAATTCGCGGACATCACGTTTCCGCCCAACTACTTGCCTCACTACCAAGCGTGGCGAGCCGCCGACGCGGGGCTATGGCTATACCTGAATGAAAGTGGCACGCCGGTTCCCGATGCCAAGATCCTCGACAACGTGGCGGTGGGCAGAACGCGCCTCATCGTCGATCGCGTTCTCGAGCCCGCCGGCGAGCGTCCCTATTTGGTGATGCAAGACAGCGCGACGAGCTCGTTCTTTCTCGAGCTTCGCAACCTGGGGCCCACCACGAACCAGACCGTCTTGAACGGCTACTTCGATGCCACGAGCTTCAACCCTCCCGAGCTGGACGGTGATCGGGTCTATCGGTTTGACCTCTTCAATCACCCCTACGTCAACTCGTTCCGGCATGCGATCGCAGCGCGCGGGCTAGAGGGCCTCCTTCGGCCCGCGGAGCAGGCGGATGACGGCCTCCAGTACCAAGAGGTCGATGTCTCGACCACCTACCAGCCTGTCGCGGCCAACTTCGACGACAGCCTACCGCTCAAGCTGTACGTCGACTTCCGCCACACCTCCGCCTTTGGCGTCTACAACTGGGAGCTCTTCTTTCACATCCCGTTCTCGGTCGCGATCTCGCTGACGCGGGAAGGTCGCTATGAGGAAGCGCAGCGATGGTTCCATTACATCTTCGATCCGACGGACGGAAAGCCCGGTCAGGGTGCCGCGCGGTACTGGAAGTTCAAGCCATTCGCTGACAACAAGAGCTTGGCCGAGATCCAGGACGAGCTCGACAACCTGACGAAGAGCGTCTACGCGTTGGCCATCCTCCAGCTCACGAGCGGGGACTTCGACCTGCCGGCTGCAGCCGACGTGGCCCTTCAGATCGGCTGGTGGCGGCTGAACCCGTTTCAGCCGCACCTCATCGCGCGGATGCGACCGGTCACGTACCAGAAGGCCGTCGTGATGCGGTACATCGAGAACCTCCTCGCATGGGGCGACTCTCTGTTCGCGCAGGACACGATCGAGTCGATCAACGAAGCCACGCAGCTTTACATCTACGCGCTCAACATCCTCGGACCCAAGCCGACGATCATTCCGGATCCCGACCCGGTCGAAGTTCAGTCGTACAAGGAGCTCGATGAGGAGAGCGCGTTCGACGCGTTCTCGAATGCGCTCGTGGGCACCGAAGTGATCGCGCCCCCGGCTCCGAGCGAGGGCTTCCGCTGCGACGGAAGGGAGCCGCCTCCGACGATCCTGTGGGGCTCCCCCTACTTCTGCGTGCCGCCGAACGAGAAGCTGCTCGGGTACTGGGACATGGTGGCCGACCGGCTCTTCAAGATCCGGCACTGCATGAACATCGACGGCGTGGTGCGCACCCTGCCGCTCTTCCAGCCGCCCATCGATCCAGCGCTCTTGGTCCGCGCGGCAGCCGCCGGCGTCGATTTCTCGAGCGTCGTCAACGACCTCAACGTCGCCGCGCCGCCGTATCGGTACGCCGTGCTCTACGGCAAGGCGATGGAGCTCGCCGGCGCCGTCAGCTCGCTCGGCAGCACCTATCTCTCTGTGCTGGAGAAGGGCGACGCCGAGACGCTCTCGAACCTGCGCCAGAGCCACGAGATCGCCACGCAGCAAGCAATCCTGGAGACGCGCAGAGAGCAGGTTCGCGAGGCGCGAGAGTCGCTGCGTGCCACCGAGCGCTCACTCGCGCTCGCGCAGGAGCGCCTCGACTACTACTCCTCGCGCGAAGAGGTGAACGACGCCGAGCAACAGGCCCTCGACCTTGGTGCGCAGGCTTCGATTCTCTCGGTTGTGGCCAACCAACTCCATAGCGCCGCGAGCGGCGCCGCGAACATTCCCAATTTCACCACCGGTGGCGCCGGAGCAGGCGCGAGCCCTGTGGTGGTGACGACATGGGGCGGCGCGAATATCGCCAGCGGGCTCGAGGGTAGCGCCATGGCGATCGAGGCGACTGCCGGCGCAGTCGCCGCCAGGGGCGAGGCTGTGGGCACCATGGCCGGCTACGGCCGGCGCAAGGACGACTGGGATCACCAGGCGGAGCTCGCTTCACTCGAAATCCCTCAAATCGAGCGGCAAATCGAGGCAGCCCGCATTCGCGTGGAGATCGCAAGCCATGAAGTGGCGGTGGTGGAGAAGCAGATCGCACAGGCCAAAGAGGTCGATCGGTTCCTGCACCGCAAGTTCACCAACGCCGACCTGTACGGCTGGATGAAGGCCCAGCTCGCTGCCGTCTACTACCAGGCCTACAAGCTCGCGTTCGAGACCGCCAAGCGCGCGGAGAGAGCGTTTCAGCACGAGCGGGGCGAGCCCGGGCAGACCTTCATCCAATTCGGATCCTGGGACAGCCTCAAGAAGGGACTCCTGGCCGGCGAGCGGCTCACGCAGGATCTGCGCCGAATGGACGCCGCCTACGTGGCGCAGAACCGGCGAGAGCTCGAGCTCACGAAGATGGTGTCGCTCGCCGATCACGCGCCCGATGAGCTGGTCAGGTTGCGTGAAGCGGGCACAGCCGAGCTCTCGATCACCGAAGATGACTTCGATCGCGACTTTGCGACGCACTTCCTCCGCCGGCTCAAGGCAGCCACCGTCACCGTTCCGTGCACGACCGGGCCGTATCACGGTGTCCATGGAACCCTCACGCTGCTCAAGGGTGCCACGCGCCGGCTTCCTGGCGAGGAACCGCAAGCCCTGTTTGGTGCCATTCAGAGCGTTTGCACCAGCCAAGGTCAGTCGGACGGCGGAATGTTCGAGCTCCAGTTCAAGGACGAGCGACTCCTCCCCTTCGAAGGGGTTGGCGCCCACTCGGACGGAGGACCCCAATGGCGCTTCGAGCTCGAGCAGGGCAACCGCTTCCGCTTCGATTCGATCGACGATCTCGTCCTCGAGCTCCGCTACACGGCGCGCAAAGATCCCGCGCGTGAGCTCGAGCTTCCACCGACCCGCACGCTCAAGCGGCTGGTGCGCGTGCGGGAGGACTTTGCCGATGCGTGGCAGGCGTACGTCGAAGGGGCGGCAGCGATCCTGATGTCGCTCCCTGACCCGTCCTGGATGCGGGGCCGGAACGAGACCGCTCCCGAGGTGACCAAGGTCCGGGTGTACGGCTGGTGGAGCGCGTCCGCGCCGATAGGCAGCCTGACCATTACGTCCCCTAGTGACGACCACGTGTTGACGCTGGGAACCACGCCCTTCGGTTCGGAGAAGTCCTGGTCCGGTGATGTCGCTCACCCCATCGCATCGGGGGCACAGCTCTGGTCGATCGCGCCCGGGAGTCCATCGACGCTGAAGGACCTCTGGATCGTGTTCGAGTACGACGTCGTCCCGGAGGCCCCGTGAAGCAGGACGAGGCTTCGAAGGAGGCGGCCCAGAGCACCGAGACTTCCCCGTCGGACAAGAGCAAGGAGCCTCGCGACCGCTGGCGAGGCGAAGCTCCGAAGCCGGTAGAGCCGCGCAACCCTCCGAAGCAGCAGGAGGGACCGCGCGCGACCTTCGCCGCGCTCAAGCCGCCGTCGCTCAACGTGCCGAAGGGCGGCGGCGCGCTGCGCGGCATTGGCGAGACGTTCCGAACGAACCCCGTCACCGGGACGGCTTCGGCCGAAATTCCGTTGCCGCTCACGCAAGCGCCGCGGGGGCCGACGCCGCAGCTCTCTCTGTCCTACGACTCGGGGCAGGGCAACGGCGTCTTCGGGTTGGGCTGGGACGTCGCTGTGCCGCAGATCGTGCGAAAGACCGACAAGCGCTTGCCCGAGTACCTCGATTCCGAGGAGAGCGACGTCTTCCTCTTTGGCGGTAACGACCTCGTCCCCAAGCACGACCTGGTCAGCGGGAGTTGGATTCGCGACGTGCCTCCTCCCGTGACGGAGGGATCCGACACCTACGATCGGCAACGCTACCGCTCACGGATCGAAGGCGGCTTCAGCAGGATCGAGCGATGGACGCACCAGACCACCAAAGACGTGCATTGGCGCGTGACGTCACGCGACAACTCGACGTCGAAGTTCGGCACCACCGCGGCCAGCCGAATCGTGGACCCCGCGAGCCCTCGGCGGATCTACGCCTGGCTCCTCGACGAGGTGCGCGATGACCGCAGGCACGTCGTCGTCTACTCGTACAAGGGCGAGAACAACCAGGGCGTCACCTACGAGAAGGCGTCCGAGGCGCACCGTAAGGGCGTCGCGAATCTGCCGAACAAGTACCTGAAGTCGGTGACCTACGGGAACACCACGATGGGAGACGGCACGACGCGCAAGCTCGAGCTCGTCTTCGACTATGGCGAGCATCACGCAACGACGCCTCTCCCGAGCGACAGCGGCGCGTGGGCGGTTCGGCTGGATCCCTTCTCGTCGTACCGCGCCGGCTTCGAGATGCGTACGTACCGTCTCTGCAAGCGCGTCCTGATGTTTCACTACTTCGAGACCAGCCCGACCGAAGCGAAGCTCGTTCGATCCCTCGATCTCACTTACCTCCCGAGCACCAAGGTCACCCAACTCATTTCGGCGAAGGTCGTTGGCTACAGGCCGAACGGGTCGAGCTACGACACCGCAGAGCTTCCCTCGGTGACCTTCGCATACTCCACGGCAGCCTTCACGAAGCAGATCGGGACGCTTGCCGAAGACGAGGCCCGGGACTTCAACCCCTCGAGTTTGGGAAAGGGAGCCCAATGGGTCGATCTCGACGGGGAAGGGATCCCTGGCGTGCTCACCGATCGCGGCCGCGCGATCACGTTCAAGCGCAACCTGGGCGAGGGTCACCTTGCGCCTGCGCGCACGCTCTCGTCGTCGCCGAACATGTCGACGCAGGGGCCCGGGGCTGCGCAGCTCACGGACGTCGCAGGCAGTGGAACGATGTCGATGCTCCGGTTGGCTCCGAGCGTATCCGGCTACCACGAGCGCACGACCGACGGGTGGGGACCGCTTCGCACGTTCGCGTCCAACCCCAACATCGACTGGGGTGATCCCAACCTCAAGATGGTCGACCTCAACGGCGACGGCTTCGACGACATCCTGATCACGCGTGGCGACTCCCTCGTCTGGTATCCCTCGCTCGGACGGGGCGGGT
>JBGTSH010000348.1:0-10825 GCA_041940405.1 Polyangiaceae bacterium | reverse complement strand
CGCACGCGCCTCGTCGAAGACCCAAGGATGATCGATCGCTGCGCGGCCGATCATCGCGCCGTCGCAGCCCGTCTCTTCCTTGGCGCGGAGCGCATCCTCGGCAGTCTTGACGTCGCCGTTCACGATGACCGGAATCGAAACGGCGCGCTTGGCTTTGGCCGCCCAGCTCCAGTCGGCGGCGCCGGAGTGGCCCATCTGCGCCGTGCGACAGTGGATGGTGAGCGCAGCGATGCCGGCGTCCTCGAGCCGGCGCGCGAGATCGACGATCGGCATGTCGCTCTCGGGCCCGTAACCGATCCGTGTCTTGACCGTCACGGGAAGGCTGACGGTGGACCGGATCAGCTTCGCCATCGCGACCATCGCCGCGGGATCGCGCAGCCAGCCTGCGCCGGCGCCGCGGCCCGCGATCTTGGGCACCCAGCAGCCGCAGTTGATGTCGATGAAGGCCGGCGCTGCAGCCTCGGCCACGCGCGCTGCTTCAGCGAGGCGCTCGGGGTCGGCGCCGTAGATCTGGATGGCCGTCGGGGTATCCCCGGGCTCGAGGGTGATCTTGCGCTTGGCGTTCCGGCAGCCCCGAAGGAGGCCCTCGGCGTTTACGAACTCGGTGACGCACAGGTCGGCGCCGTACCGTCGAGTGAGACGACGGAACACAGCATCCGACACATCCTCCATCGGTGCAAGGATGACCGGGAAGCCTTTGAAAAGGTCCGCGAATGAGCGAGTCGCCGGAGCGGGTACAGAGGGGTTCATCGAAGCTGCGGACCGAGCTTTAGCAGAACTTTTGGGCCGCTGAATCGAGCCGTCTGCAGAATGTTGGACTCAGGTGACAGAACAGTGTAGACGCATCGGCCAATGCTGATTGACGTCTCGCTGCTGCGTCGCGCAAGGCTCGAGAACGTGGAGCGGTTGGCCAAGGCCCTGGGGGTCGACCCGCCCAAGCGCCGCCGCGACCCGCAGTACGCGACCCAGCTCGTCAGCGCCGTCGCCACGAAGATTCGCCGCGACGCCATGATGGAAGAGCTCCGCAAGCTCGCGGGTCTCTCCTCCAAGTCGGCCCCCCGGCTGCGTTCCTGACGTTTCGCGGAGACCGGCCTTACGGTTTCCGGAAGGCGAGGACGAACCTGTCGCTGGTGCCGCGGAGCTGTCCGGCGCCGGACGGCGACGCGTTCCAGTCTTTGGTGTCGTTCGGGTTGCGGAGGAACGAGCCCGCGCGGTCGAGCTTGAAGCCCGCGGCCTCGATGTCCTCGAGGACCTCTTTCTCCTCGATGCGGTGGAGCGTCTGCACCTCGGAGGAGCCGGCGTTGGGCCGCGCGGCGTGATCGACGATCGCGTAGATGCCGCCGGGCTTGAGCGCATCGAACACCGCCTTGTTCATCTTCGCCCGGTCGACCTTCATCCAGTAGAGGTCGTGGTAGAAGAGGACGACGAACACGGCGTCGAGGTTCTTGGCGTCGGGCGGCAGCGGATCGTCGAACTCGCGATCGACGCGGACGACGTTCTTCATCACGGGCTTCTTGAGGCGCTCGCTCCACGGCTTCTCGGCGAACTTCTCGAGAATGAGCTTCGTGTTCTGGCCGTAGACCTTGCCTGTGGGTCCGACGGCGCGCGCGAGGAGCTCGGACGTGTATCCGCCGCCGGCGCCGAGCTCGGCCACGGTCATGCCCGGCTTGACGCCGAAGAAGGCGAGCATCTCTGCAGGGTCCCGGCCGGCGTCGAGGGTTTTGTCATCCGCCGAACGATCCGGCGCATCGACCACCGCTCGGATCTCGGGCGGGATGTCGATTTTTGCATTGGCGGGCGCGGCGGTTGCGCTGGCCGTCAAAGTCGGAGCGGGGCTCGCCGTATCAACGGGTGCGGCCGTCGTCGACGGCTCGACAGCGGGAGACGAAGGCGAACAAGCCGCAGCCGCGGCGACCAGGAGAACGGATAGCCTACGCATGAGCGAGCGGCACCCTACCACCCCTCGTCAGCCATGAGAGACCCGCTTCTTCTCGCATCACTCCTTCTCGTCGCCGGCTGTGCGACGACGCCGGCCGGCAAAGCTCGGGATGCGGGCGACAAGCAAGCGCCACTCCCCGGGACACAGGCACAGATCGCCGGGCCGAACGGCGTATGCAGGCAGCCTCCGCCGAAGGCGGTCCCGACCGACAGAGATCGCGGCGTCGACGCGTTCATCGCAGGCTCGCTTCGCGAGGCCATCGACATCCTCTCGAAGCGCGTGAAGGCGGATCCGAGCGATCTGGCGGCGCAGGCGCTCCTGGTCGCGAGCAAGACGCGCGCGGACATCGCGAGCAAGACGAACGCAGCGGCGCTCGAGAAGCTGCCCGTGGTGCGGCTCGCGCCGATCACGGGTGACGCGCAGTCGAGTGGATCGATCGCCGGTGCGACGCCGGCGGCTCCGCTGAAGATCGATCGCGTGAGCGATGCGCCGGTTGCGGTGCTCTCTTCGGTCGACGACTGGCTGCGGAAGAACGGCCTCGAGGTCACCTCGAAGCGCCCCGGCCCTGATGACTTGCCCGAGGGAGCCCCGCAGGCGCTCGGCGCCCGCGCCAACCAACTCTATTCGCACGCCGATCACGAGATCGTGAAGTACGACACGACGCTGCTCGTCATCGCGCCCGGGCGCACGCCGCTCCTCTTCGACGCGAAAGCGCTCCAAGAGGTGCACTTTGCGCAGGTCGTCGGCCGAGCTCTCCTCGTCGCTTCGTGGCGGAACGGATACGCGAAGGACAGCGGAGGCAAGACCGGGAACATCGCCGCGTTCTCTCTCGAGAACGGAAAGCTCATTTGGTCGAGCGAGCCGCTCGTCACGACGTCGGCAGGGTTCGTGGTGACCAAGGACCACATCGTTACCGGCTACGGCTTCACCGCCGAGCCCGACAACTTGTTTTCGCTCGAGCTCGCGACGGGCAGGACGATCCAGAAGCTTCAGCTGCGATCAGGGCCCGATTTCATCCTTCGGAAGGACGATCGCATCTTCGTGCGGACATACGACTCCGAAGCGGTGTTTCGCATGTCGCCCAATCCGGGCGCGGCCCCCAGGGCCGATCTCGCCGTGGCGACCGCCGGCGCGCAAGGGATGAGCAGTGACGCGAGCTGCTTTGTCAGGTCTGCCGTCGCCGCGATCGAGGCTCGCGATCCGCGGGCTCTTCAGTCTGCGATCGACGCTTTGAAGGCGAGCGGCGCCGCAGCCGACGTCGCCGGCGCCTTCGACGGCGTGCAGGCCTTTCTCGAACAGCAGAGCGGCAGCTCGAAGGCGATCGATCTGACGACGGCGACTGCAAAGAAGCTCGCACCCCCGCCTTGGGCGTACAAGCTCGTGCGCGCCGCGACAGCGCCGGTGACCGGAAAGCCGAAGCTCGTCGACAAGGGCTCTCGCCCTGCCGATCCGGCGCGCGGCGTCCGAGCGCGCGGCGGTCGTGTCGACCCCACCAAGCCTTTCTTCCTCGCGCCGGTCGACATGGGTCGGCTTCCCCCCGGCGCGCGGCCCGACATTCCGTCGACGTATGGCTTGCTTCACCTGAGCGCAGCCATTCCGCACGCAGATCGCTTGATCCTGATCTACGGCGGTCGCTACCTCGCCGTGGTGAAGGGCTCGGACACCGAGGCCATCTTCGACTTCGAGGGTTGGCTCAAGCCGCCTCGCGTGAACGACCAGTGGAAAGAGTTCGCGATCAGCGACGTCACGTTCGCGATGGCCGAAGGCGACGTGCTCTACGTGGGCAATGGCGGCGGCAGCTACGCACGGGAGATGGGCGGCACCAAGGGCTTCGTGAGCGCCATCGATCTGAAGTCGGGCGAGCTCTTGTGGCGCAGCCAGCCGCTCGTGCACGGCGGCGGCGCGTTCGCATTCTTCAAAGGCTTCATCGTGACCGGCTACGGCTTTACCGATGAGCCCGACAACGTCTTCTTGCTCCGCAAGGACACCGGTGAGGTCGTACACAAGGTCCCGGTGAAGAGCGCGCCCGGATCAATCACGATCGCCGGCAACGTCGCGACGGTCGAGACCTACGACGCCGTCCACGAGATCGAAATCCGAGAGTGACCGCTCTGCCGCTCACCCCACGAGGAGGTCAGCGCGGCTCGTCGCCTTCAGCCTGCGCGGGGGCTGCGCCCTCCATCGCTTCGGGGAGCGGCTCGGACGGCTCGGTGACACCGCCGTCGGCTGCGACTGCAGGCGGCGGCGGCTCGGGCGCGGGCTCGGGCGGTCGAGGCGCTTCGGGTGGCCGCACCGAGATCGGGCTCGGCGTCGCCTCGACGAGGGGGCGGGTGCGATCGAAGAGCTGCCGCAACAGCGTGTGCGAGCTCTTGGCCTTGCCGGCTGCGATGTCGAGCACCTGCTGGCGGAGCGCCTCGTTGATCGGCGTGGCGATCCCGAGCGTGGCGCCGCGGGATACGACCTCACCATTGAGATAGTCCACGCTGGGCTCGCGCCCTCGTTCGATCGCCGACAGCATCGACGATCGCAGACGGCGATAGCGCGCGCCGACGGCGAGGAGCAGCGCATGCTTGGCGAGGAGGCTCGCGCTGCCGCGGCTCTTCTTGTCCTCGGGGGTGAGGGCGAGCCACTCGAGATCGAGCGTGCCGGAGACCTTCTCGAGACGGACGCCGATCGCGCGAGCGACCTCGGTCGTTTCGGTCATGACCTCGAGCGCGAGCCGGCGGACGAAGCGGTGCCGCATCAGGACGCCGAGCCGATCGCCGCCGACGGTGCCGAGCGACGAGATGGCCGCGTTGATCGCGAGCTTCGACCAGCGGGCGCCGACGAGGTTGTGCGTGACGGTGACCGGACCGATGCACTCGAGCGCGCCGGCGAGCTCGAGGGTTCGCGGATCGTCGGCGCCGTCCCAGCGCCCGATCTGGAAGCCGCCGGACGACGTGCGGTCGTAGACGCCGGGCTCGAGCATGCTGGCGCCCCACGCGACGACGGCGCCAATCACGCGGTCGGATCCGACGATCGCGCCGACCCTCTCCTCGCAGAGGCCGTTCTGAAAGCAGACGACCCGTCCGTCGTCGGCGATGGCGCCGAGCGCGCTCCTCGCCGCTGCCTCGACCTGAGGCGGTTGGGTCGCCAGGAGGGCGAAATCGAACCGCTGCCCGGGACGGAGGCTCTGCACGGCGACGCCGCGGACGGTGCCCGGGGTGCCGTCGCCGCGGACGCGATAGCCGAATGCGTTGATCGCGTCGGCGATGAGCGGGTTGGTCGTCAGCGCGGTGACGTCGTGGCCCTGCTCGATGAGGTGGGCGGCGACGATGCCGCCGATCCCTCCGGCGCCGACGACCAGATAACGCGAGCGTGCCGATGCCCCGTTGGGGGGCGGTGTGCTGATCGTCATCTCGGTCAGCCGTTGGCCTCGGGACCCCCGGCGTCGGCAGCGGCCTTGACCGACGCGGGGTTAGGGTCCTCGTCCTCTTCCTTCTTGAAGATGATCGACGCGGCGACGCCGGCACCGAGGAGGCCGAGGATGATCGCGAGCGAGACGACTGACGGAGGGTGCCACCACTTCGACACCAGCATCTTCACGCCCACGAAGAGGAGCACGACGATCAGGCTGTACTTCAGGTAGGCGAACTGGCGGAGCAGGCTGGCGAGCGCGAAGTAGAGCGAGCGCAGGCCGAGGATCGCGAAGATGTTCGACGTGAAGACGATGAACGGGTCGGTCGTCACGCCGAAGATCGCCGGGATGCTGTCGACGGCGAAGACGATGTCGCTCCCCTCGACCACCATCAGGACGAGGAAGAGAGGCGTCGCCAGGCGCTTGCCGTCGACGTGCGTGAAGAACTTGTTGCCGTCGAGCTTCGGGCTGATCGGCATCAGCTTGCGGGTCCACTTGACCACGCGGCTGTCCTCGGGGTCGAAGTCGTCGTCCCCCTTCGAGAACGCCATCTTCAGCGCGGTGTAAACGAGGATGGCGCCGAAGAGATAGATCGTGAACTGGAAGTTCCGGATGAGCGCCGCGCCGAGCAGGATCATCGTGATGCGCAGGATGACCGCGCCGAGGATGCCCCAGAAGAGCACCCGGTGCTGGAGCTGCGGCGGCACCTTGAAGAACTTGAAGACCAGCGCGATGACGAAGATGTTGTCGAGGCTCAAGCTGAGCTCGACGACGTAGCCGGTCAGGAACTTGATCGCCGCGTCTCTTCCTGTCGGCTCGGAGCCTTCGGCGAGGCCGAGCTGGAAAATGTGGTGCGTGTAGCCGTAGTAGACGAAGGCGTTGAAGCTCAGCGCCACCGCGAACCAGATCCCCATCCACGTAAGGGCGCTCTTCGTGGATACGACCTCGTCCTTCTTGTGGAAGACGCCAAGGTCGAGAGCCAGGAAGAACGCAATGAGGAGGAGGAACCCGCCCCAGGCGACCAGCTGCATGGCCACATGAGTTAGCCGTCGCCGTCCTCGTTGTCGAGCCGCGAGGTATTCCCGGCCCTCCGAAAATGGTCGCTACGGGGGGACGAGGACCGGAAGCGCCTGTTTGAGCACCTCGACGTCCAGCGGGGGGGCGCCCAGCGGCTCGCCGTCGACGTCGAGGAGGAACGTGCCCTTCGCTCGGTCGTTCAGGACCTCGATCGAGAGCTTCTGGCAGGGGAAGTGCGTTACGTCGGGATCTTTGATGTGGGCGCCCGAGTAGACCGAGGAGCCGCTGACCGCGAATTTCAATTTGCTGCGCCACCCCAGGCTCACGACCTCGAACACGCCGTCGTCGGGCTTGGCCATGGGCGCGATGTGCATGCCGGAGCCGAAATAGCGGCCGTTGCAGATCGCGATCGACAGCGTGCGGAGCTCTTCTTCGCGCGTTTTGCCGTCGTGCTCGATCTTCATGCGGATTGCGGCGAGGTCGCTCTCGATCAGCGCCTGGGTGCTCGCCAGGAAATAGCCGAGCTTTCCGCCGGCCCAGCGCGCGTGGTTCTTCACGTACGTGTCGACGAGGCCGCCGAGGCCGGCTGAGAGGATGTTCACGAAGAACGAAGTCTCGCGGCCTGTCTTGCCGTCGAAGGTGAGCCGCCCGACGTCGATGGTCCGCGAGTTTCGCGCGGCGATCGTCGACAAATAGCGCTCGAGCTTGTGCTCGATCCCGAGCGTCTTGCAGAAGTCTCCGCCGGTACCGCGGCCGATCACGCCGAGGGCGGCCTGGGTGAAGCCTGCCTCGCGGGCGCGGAGGAGGCCGTTGGCGACCTCGTGGACCGAGCCGTCTCCGCCGATGGCGACCACGACCTCACGGCCTTCGCGGGCGCCCTTCTCGGCGATGTCGACCGCATGGCGCGCGCGCTCGGTCTTTTCGACGTCGATCGATCCGAGCGCGCCTTCGACGACGCGAAGAAACTCGTCGAGCCCCTGGCCGGCACGTCCCGAGCCGGCCTTGGGGTTGACGATGACCAGGGGCTTGTTCACTTCGGTTTCTTCGCGGCGATCGCGTCTTTGAGCTTCTTCAGGGCGTCGTCGTACTGCGACTCGAGGTCCTTGGCGCGCTGCTCGAGGTCCTTGAGGTTCTCTTGCGTCGCCTGCTCCTGCGCTTCGAGCGCTTTGAGCTGCTCCTCGGCCTTCTTGATCCGGGCGTCCGAGGCCTGCTTCTCCTCGGGCTTGCGCTTCGGATCCTCTTGGAACTTCTTCTCGTCGGCGATGAAGGAGTTGAGCGCCGACCGGGCGTCGCTCGCGCCGGAGGCGACGGCTTCGAGGCGCTGCTTGGCCTCGGGCATCTCGACGTTCACGACGTAGCTCGTCTCGGCGATGTCGTCGGCCATCTCTTCGAGGGCAGCGATGTTCTTCTTGCCGAGCGCCTCCTTGTGGCGGTCGATGAGGACGAACGCGTCGTTCGAGGCGCGGAGCCTGTCGCGCATCGCGTCGTCGACGCCGTCTTTCAAGCCCTGGTTGACGGGACCCCAGAGGTCGGCGTCGCAGCTCTTCTGTTTTGCCGCGTAGTTGGCGGCGCCGCCCACCTTTTTCACGATGGGCTCGCGCTCCTCTTCGAAGAAGCTGCGGGCAGGCCGCAGCTCGCGCATCGTGGCGGCGTATCCTCCGTCTTTTCCGGCACTGTCGGCCGCATCCACGATCTGCTCGACGATGGCCCAGTCGGTGTCGCTGAGCTTGTCTGCCGCGGTCGGGATCTTGGCGATCTTCTCTTTCCCCCTCGCTTCGCTGTCCCGAATGAACTTGTTCTCGTGCTCGAGCATCGCCGGGTAGCGCTGCGCGGACGAGCCTTGGTCGATGCTGACTGCCTTGGGTTCGTTCGCTCCTTTTTGCTCACAGCCCGCGAGCGCAAAGGTTGCCACACAGAGCACGGCACTGAGGGTCTTCCCTAAAGGCATCATGGGGTGCGATGGGAGCAAGCCACAGCACGGGGCGTCAACCCGCGAAACTTCCCTCTCCGGTAGGTGAGTGATACGCCGAGAAAATCCCCGGCGCGGTGCGCCGAGGTGAAGGTGCGCTTCGCGCACTCATTTTCTCGGAGGCGCCGGGAATTTTTGCTCATGGTTCATCACCTGACGGCGATGAAATGACAGCGGCGAGCGACCTCGAGTCGGCGCTCGAGGCATTCCTCGCTGCGCTCGAGCGCGAGCGCCGCGCATCGCCGCACACGGTGCTCGCGTATCGCCGCGATCTCGCGCAGATGCGAGCGTTCGTCGAGGCCGCGAGGCCGGGGATCAAGGGCCCCGCCGACATCGACGTCACGCTGCTCCGCCGCTGGCTCGGCGCGCTCGGCAAGACGCACGCCACGACCAGCATCGCCCGGAAGATCGCCGCGGTGCGGGCTCTCTATCGATTCCTGTGCAAACGCGGTGTGGTCAAGGACAGCCCTGCAGCGGCGCTTGTCCTACCTCGTGTTCGTCGCAAGCTGCCTACGGTGCTCAACGCGGACGCCGCGGCCGCCGTCGTCGAAGCGCGCGCGGGTGACGACGTCCTCTCGCGACGCGACCACGCGATGCTCGAGCTCCTTTATTCGAGCGGCCTGCGCGTCTCGGAGCTCGTGTCCCTCGATCTCGACGCGATCGACCTCGACATGCTCGAAGCGCGCGTCGTCGGGAAGGGGAACAAGGAGCGGCGCGTTCCCATCGGCAGCCGGGCTGCGGCCGCCCTCCGAGGTTGGCTCGAAGCGCGACGGGACCTCGATCAAGGCGGCATGCGCGCTGTGTTTCTGGGAACCAAGGGCAAACGCGTGACCGTTCGAGCCGTCCAGCGCGTCGTCCGCGCAGCCGGCATGCTCGGGGCTGCCCGGAGCGACGTGCACCCTCATGCGCTCCGCCACACTTGCGCGACGCACATGCTCGAAGGCGGGGCGGACCTCCGAAGCATCCAGGAGCTGCTCGGTCACGCGAGCCTCGCGACGACGCAGCGGTATACCCACGTCTCGATGGATCGGATCCTCAGCGTCTACGACGCCGCGCACCCCCTCGCCCGCGCGCGGGGTGCAAAGCCGTGACGCGGCCGGTAGAGCACGTGCGGCGCCTGGTGCAGGCGCTGTTCGGCGGCGCCGTCGCCGCGCTCGTGTGCGCGGCCTTCGAAGCGATCTGGGCGCGCGCAGCAGCAGGTCCGCACGCGCCGGGATGGGTGGACCTCTGGATCACCTCGTTCGGTCTCTTGGCGGGCATAGCGCTCGCCGTCGCGTTCGGATCGTGGGCGCTCGGGGCGTGGCTCTCGCCTGCGCAGCCTCCTAGCCTGCGGCGCGCGGTCACGCAGCTCCGCGCGGTCGGCGGCGGTCGGCAGGCCTCGGTCGCGGCATTCGTCCCGCTCGCAGTCCTCGCCGCGTTCGCCTGGATGACCGGCTCGGCGCACATCGCGCGCGTTGTCCTCGGTCTCTCTGTGGAGCCGCGCCTCGCCGGGCTCGCGGTGATGGGCGGCGCGGTGGGTCTCGCCCTCGTCCTCTCGGTCGTCACGCTCGCGTGCGTCCCGCCGCTTCGGCGCGCGCTCGCGAACCTCGCGGCCGGGCGCCCGGCGTTCGTCGACCCCGCGTTCACCGGCACGCTGGCCCTGCTCGTCGCGGGTGCGCTCTTCGTCTTCGGCATGGCATCGGGGACGGTGTCCGGCGAGGGTGGCCCGCTCGGCATCTACGGAATCTTCCGAAGGCCGGAGCTCGATCTCCGCGCGCCGATCGAGCTCTTGTGCGTCGCGATCGCAGCGACGTTCGCGCAGAGCCTGGCAAAGCCGCCGCGCTCGCCGTCGTTCGTCATGCTGGTGTCGCTCGCGGTGCTCTCGCTCGCACCGGTCGCGCTCTTCTTCCGTTCGTCGGCGAGGATGACCACCAGCTCGGACGTCGCGCTCGCGATCGAGCGAGGCGCGCCGCTCACGAAGATGCTCCTCGCCCCGCTCCGCAAGCTGTCGGATCGAGACGGCGACGGCTTCGGTGCGAGCTTCGGCGGCGGCGACTGCGACGACAAGAACCCTCAGGTGTATCCCGGCGCGGAAGAGATCCTCGACAACGGCCTCGATGAAGACTGCTCCGGCGCGGACCTGACGAAGCGGGTCGTCGACTCGCTCGCGCCCCAGCCCGAGGCCGCTCGCGTGGACGAGCGACTCATCCCCCAGGACCTGAACGTCGTTCTGATCACGATCGACACGCTCCGTTACGACCTCGGCTACGCCGGCTACCAGCGCCCCATCTCGCCGAACATCGACGCGCTCGCCGCTCGCTCGGTCGTGTTCGATCGCGCGTACTCGCTGGCGAGCTACACGGGAAAGAGCATCGGTCCGATGCTCATCGGGAAGTACGGCGAGGAGACGAACCGCAACTGGGGCCACTTCAACAAGTTCGAGCCCGCCGACATCTTCCTCGCCCAGCGCCTCCAGAAGGCCGGCGTCCGCACCCTCGCGGTGCACGGGCATCGCTACTTCGAC
>JBGTSH010000347.1:0-10830 GCA_041940405.1 Polyangiaceae bacterium | reverse complement strand
CGAACGCGCGCGGCAGGTCTTCGATCGCGCGAACGATGCGCATGCCGCGCCCGCCGCCGCCGCCCGAAGCCTTCAGGATGACCGGGAGACCTATCTCTTTGGCCTGCGCCACGGCGTCATCGGCGTCCCTGAGGACGCCCGTGCCGGGAAGGAGCGGCAGCCCGAAGCGCTTGGCGTTCTCGCGCGACGAGACCTTGTCGCCCCACGATCGCATCGCGTCGGGCGGAGGGCCGATCCAGGTGAGCCTGCACTTTCGGCAGAGCTCGGCGAAGGCCGCGTTCTCGGAGAGAAAGCCGTAGCCGGGATGGATCGCGTCGGCGCCGGTCACCTCTGCTGCGGCGATGATCGCCGGGATGTTGAGGTAGCTCTTTCCCGGCTCAGGCGGGCCGACGCAGACCGCTTCATCCGCGAAGCGGACGTGGAGCGCAGCGTCGTCGGCCTGCGAGTGGATCGCGACGGTGCGCATGCCGAGCATGCGGCACGCGCGCAGGATGCGCATCGCGATCTCGCCGCGGTTCGCGATCAGGACCTTCTTGAACACGCGTCAGCCCGCTTTGATCTTGAAGAGCTTCTGGCCGAACTCGACCGGCTTGCCGTTCTCGGCCAGGCAATCGACGATCGTCCCGGACATGTCGGCTTCGATCTCGTTCATCAGCTTCATCGCTTCGACGATGCAGAGCGTCTGGCCCTCGCGGACCTTGGTCCCCACCTCGACGAACGACGGAGCGTCGGGCGAGGGCGCGCGGTAGAAGGTGCCGACGAAGGGCGACGTGACGTAGTGGACGCTGTCGTCATCCGCAGCAGCAGCTGCCGCAGCGACACCGCCGGAGGGGATCGAGAGCGGCGGAACGCTCGCCGGGGCGGCTTCGCCTCCGGGGACGAGCGTCGGGACGGGCGAGATCTGGGTCACGTACGGGATCTGTCCCGGCGCGAACGCTGGAGCGATCGCCGGCCCCTGCACGACGACCTCGCGCGGGGTGCCGCGCGCGATCCGGAGCTTGACCTTCTCGTCCTCGAACTCGAACTCCGTGACGTTTCCGTCAGCGAGAGCGGTGATCAACGCGCTTATGTGGTCGATGTCGATCTTCACGCGGGCCGCTCCTCGCTACCAAAACAAGCGCCCGCTGCCAACACGCGCGGAGCGCGAAAGTCCCTACGCGCCCTTGGTCGTCGCCTGCTCGTCGAGATGACGCAGCAGGCCAGAGAGGGCCAGCTCGTACGATGCAGCACCAAAGCCCGTCACCTTCGCCAGCGCGACGCGTGCGACGTAGGAGCGCCTGCGAAACTTCTCGCGCGCCTCGGGGTTCGACACGTGGACCTCGACGACGGGCACGCCGGCGAGGCGCACGGCATCGAGGAGGCCGATCGACGTGTGTGTGAGCGATCCTGCGTTCAGCAGGATGCCCGTGAAGCCCGACTCTTGGGCACCGCCGATCCAGGTGATGAGATCGCCCTCGTGCGCCGATTGCCGGCAGTCGATCGCCGCCCCGTGAGACGCGGCGATCTTCCCGAGCCGCTCGTGGATCTCGGCGAGCGTCGTAAAGCCGTAGATGTGCGGCTCGCGCTTTCCCAGCCGGTCGAGGTTCGGCCCCGAGAGCACGAGCACGCTGTGGGGCATGTGCCCTACGTGAGCTCTTTGAGAAGCGCCGGGACGCGCGTTCGAAGCAGGTACCTGGCCTTGCCGAGGTTCGCGTCGGGCGTGAGCGTGAACGCGACGAAATAGGTGTCGTTCACGACGCGGATCAGGGTCGTCACCTTCCCCGCTTGAATCGTCACCTCTTGGGGCTCACCGGACTCGAGCATCTCGCTCGCGCGCTGGATCCCCTTCACGACGACGCTGAACTCCGCGCCGATCGTCTGGATGTCGAAATTCACCGGGGGGTTGGGCTTGGAGTAGCTGTCGACCGCGATGCCTTCGTAGTCCATCACGAGGGTCGCGAGCCCCCCGTCGATGCCGTCGACGACCTCTTTGAGCAGCGCTTGGAACATGCTGGCTTCGAACTCTATCGGGCCGGACGGCCCCCGGTAAAGTTCGCACCGTCAAGTTCTCCCGACCAAAGCAAGTTCTCCCGACCAAAGTGCCTTTTGAGCCCCCTTGCGTCCTGGATACAGCCGAGGGAGGCTGTCTACCGGGCACGCATGTTCGGACGCCTTGACCCTCGCGCTAGCGAGCGGCTAACGTCCCTTGCCGCGCGCCCCAGGGGTACCGAGGGCGCGCCTCCAAAGGAACCTCTCGAACCATGCGCGCGCGAGCCGGGGATCCGCCCCGCACGATGCCACAGAAGATCCTCGCGGGGAGATGCAGCGACCCCCAGCTTCGTGGCGACCTCGTCCAGGTCAAGGTCGACCAGGTCGTTCTCTCTCGCGCGCCCGCGCGTGCTCTGGCCGAAGCGAACGCGCTCGGCCTGAAGAAGACGACGGTCGAAGTTGCGGTGGCCTACGACGGCACCTGCGTGACCGACCGCGCGTCGCTCCGCGACACCGAGGAGCGCGGCCCTGGGTCCACGCCGCCGGAGCTTCCCGGCTACAACATCCAGATCGCCCGGCCCGGCATCGGCTTCCCCGGCCCGGTCCATCTCGAGCGCTTCGCCGCCCCGGCCAGGCTCTGTCTCACCGACGATCCGCGCCACCGTCGGCGGCGTCGGCATGCTCTCGCTCGTCGTCTCGCCGGCCATGCTCGGCCAAGCCCTCGCGACGGGGAGCGTCTGGCTGCGTCCGCCGCGCAGCGTGCAGGTGCACCTCTCCGGTCGCGTGCGTCCCTTCATCTGCGCGCGTGACGTCGCGCTCGAGCTCCTTCGCAAGAACCTCGACGAGATCGTCCGCCGCATCGAAAAAGAGCACGCGGCGCCGGTCGTGCTCGAGTTCGCCGGGCCGAGCGTTCGCCTCCTCTCGGTGCAAGAGCGCAGCGTCCTCGCCGGCATCGCGCCTCAGGTCGGGGCGGCAGCGGCGATCTTCGTCAGCGACGAAAAGACCGAGGGTTTCTTGCGCGACCAGCGCCGCAGCAAGGCGCACCGCGCGATCGTTCCGGATCCCGGCGCGCCCTGCGAAGAGGTCGTCGGCATCGATCTGGCCACGGTCGACCCGCTCCTGATGGACGAGAACGGTCAGGTCAGGCGCGTCGGCGATCTCGCCGGCAAGCCCGTGGGTCAGGTCGTCCTCGGCGGCGACAGCGGCGCGACGCTCCGCGACATGCTCGCCGCCGCTGCGCTCCTCAAGTCCAAGCGCGTTCCGTCGCGGCTCGATCTCTTGGTCTCGCCCCCCTCGCGCCAAGTCCTCGAGGTCCTCGCACAACAAGGGGCGCTCGTCGATCTCGTCGCGACCGGCGCGCGCGTGATCGAGCCTGACGCGCGTGTCGTCTCGAGCGAGGTGTATCCCCCGCCCGAGGGGACGCTGTCGCTCCGCACCTCGGATCCCGAGCCGCTCGTCGAGGGCACGCCGCGCTTCGTCGTCGCGTCGGCCGAGACCCTCGCCTACGCGGTCGCAACCGGCTCCGTGGGCGATCCGCGCAGCTTCAAGCGGCCGGTGCGCGTCACCGTTCCGCGCGTCCTTCCGACCGACGACGTCCTCGTCCTGCGCGACAAGAAGGGCGAAGCCGCCGGCACGAAGAAGGCGCCGACCACCCTGCCCCTCGCTCCTCACAAGGACGCGCTCAACCTCGAGATCGTCGAGGGCCTCGTGCCGCTCTCTCAACCCGGCGGCCTCGCCGCCAAGAAGGCGAACGGCGACGGCTTCGCGGCGCTCCTCACCACCGAAGAGGCTCGCGCTCTCTACGAGCGGCCGCTCGCGCGTGACGGCGTCCGTGTGGTCATCGCCCCCTTCATCCCCAGCCAGGCCGCGAGCGCGCTCGCAGCCGAGGGCGTCGCATGTTTCTCGACCGACGACGCAGGGCTCAAATCGCTCCGCGGTGAGAAGAAGCTGTCGCTCCCGCCGCCCGGCAAGTGGGGCGAGGGCCTGGCTGCCCAGACAGGCAAGGGCAAGGTCCCGCTCGCTTCGCTCTCGCGCGGGGTAGAGGGCACCTGGCTCGGCGCCGGCGGTCTGCGCGGCGTTCCCGCGAAGAAGTAGCTAACGCGTCGGCGTCTCCACGATCCGCAGCTCGACCCTTCGGTTTCGCTGCAGCGCCGCTGGGCCCTTACCCTCGTCGAGAGGCTTCGACGCAGCCAAACCGATCGGCGAGAGCCGCGTGCGCTCGACGCCCCGCTTGACCAGAGCTTCGATGACCGCTTTGGCGCGGTTTCGGCTGATGGCTTCGCCATTCGGCTCCGTGACGTCGGCGTGTCCCTCGACCGAGACGAGCGTGATCTCCGGATGCTCGCGGAGGAGCTTGGCGAGCTCCTCGAGGACCGGTACGGAGCCCGGGCGCGGCGAGATCGCCGAGCGCTCGAACATCAGGTGCTCGAGGATCATCAGCGCTCCGGTCGTCGCGACGATCACGCGCCGGAGCTCCGGGCAGCCCCCGTTCGCCACGGTGCCGGGATCACGAGGGCACGCATCCGCGCTTTCGACGATACCGTCATTGTCGCTGTCCGTCGCCGCCGCGCTCGGCTCCCCCGGCAGCGTGGCCGGGGGCTCGGGCGCGGCGGTAACGATCGTCGCCGTCGGCTTGCAGGCCTCGGCCGATTTGGCCGGCGGTGGTGTTGGTGAGCACGCAGTGCCGGCCGCCGCGACGATCGCGAGCGGCACCGATGAAAAGCCGCGAGACCGTCCCGAGGAAGGGCGAAACCTCGCCGCGCCATCGGCGTCCGAAAGCAGACGTCCGCAGAGCCCCGGCCCCCCGAAGAGAAGCGCATACGCGTGGGCTTGGGTCGCTGTCATGCGCGTCAGGTCATGGACGCGCGTCTTGCAGGAGCTGCAGTACCGCCCGCCGGCGACGCGCGCCATCTCGTCCCAGGAGGTAGAGCACGGCGATGCGATTCGAAGCGATGTCACTCCTCGAGCTTATCCGGGGCGCGTTTCGCGGCGCGATGGGCACAAACGTGCTCGCCGCACTCGTCGCAAGGCTTGAAGAGAATGTCGCGCAGCCCGCGGCGAATGCGCCCCGCCAGGCCGACGGGCGGCTCGATCGGGTTCGCGATCGCGTCGCTGCACACCTTGCAGAGCGGACCGTCGGCACCGGGCGTCACGTCGCGGTTTCTGACCACCCGACCGCAGCCGCTGCACTCCACTGCGTCGGTCTCGACGCCGCGCTTGGCCTGCGTGCGATAGCCGCCCTCGTACACGCGCTCGCCGAGCTTCGCGATCGCCGTCCGCGCTTCTTCGAGCGGGGTGATCTCGCCGCCATCGATCCAGACGCCGCCACAGAAGCTGCACGTGTCGAGCGCGAGGCCTTCGACCACGAAGCCGCGGAGCGGCGACTGGCACTCGACGCAGGCGATGTCCTGCTCCGACCCCTCGCGCGAGGCCGTCTCGAGCGAAGGGAGGAGCTCCGGAAAGGCGATCGGAATCCCCGCTTCGAAGAGCCAAAGCCCGCCGCAACGGAGGCACATCGCGGCTTCGACGAAGGCGCTGCCCTCGCGCACCGGGCGAGAGAAGCGCTCGAGGCGCTCGCACCCGCCGGACTGCTTACAGCGCGGGCAGTCGTTCACTGGTCACCCTTTGTCTCGCCAGCGGACGATCTTGCGGGGTGCGGCATCGCCGGCCGTGAGCTCGGCCCGCGTCGCTGCGCGGACGAGCGCCGCTGCGGCCTTGCGGAGGGCTTCATCGTCGGGCTCGAGGCGGAGCTCGACGCCGTCCTTGGTCGCGACGGCCTCGACGTCGCGGCTCGCCTCCGGCTCGTGGAGCTTGCCGCGATAGACCGCGCGGTCCTTGGTCGACGCGTCCTCGTCGAGCACCACCTCGAGCCGGACGCCGTGGGACGGCGCGCCTGACAGTCCCGTCATCGTGCAGGAGCCGGCGGCTCGGCCTCGGTCGGCGGAGCCTTCGGAGCCGGCGTCTTCTTCGGCTCCTCTTTCTTCACCGGGCCGGGATCCGCGGGGCGGCGGATCCGGGGGGGGTCCTGCGAAGGGTCCTTCATCTCGTCGAGGAAGGCCTTCGCGGTGATGGCGAACGGACCGCCCCAATCCTTGATGACCGTCTCGAAGACGAGCTTCGCCTCTTTGCGGCGGTTCATCATCATCAGCGTCTCGCCCTTGAGGACGAGCGCCTCGGGATCGAGGCCGGAGTTGGGGAACGTCTTGAGCGCGTAGTCGATGCGCGCGAGCGAGGCGTCGAAGTTGTCGCGGCGGCGGTAGTAGCGCGCGACGTAGAGCTCGTGCCGAACGAGGCGGCCGGTGACGACCTCGAGCATGTATTCGACGTCCTTGCGCCAGCGCGTCTTCGGGTACGCGCGAAGGAACGCCTTGAGCTCGCGGTGCGCGTCGAGGGTCACCGCTTGATCGCGCTCCTCGGCCGGCGGCTGGAGGATCGTGTCGCTGATGTCGAAGAAGAGCGCCTTCGAGAGGCGGTACCGCGCGTACTCGGCCTCGCGATCGGTTCGGTACGTCTGCGCGAAGGCGCGGTAGGCGCCGATCGCGTCGGTGTACTTCTCTTGCGCGAAATCGATGTCCGCGATGCGAAGCTCGGAGAGGCGCGCGTAGCGGCTCTGCGGATAGTTCTTCTTCACGTCCTGGAAGAGCGCCCGCGCGCCCTCCCAGTCTTTGGCCCGGAAGGCCTTCATCGCCTCTTCGTAGTCCCGGCGAGCGTCCTCGGTGTAGCTGAGCTTCTTCGGGGTCTGCGAGGTCGACGCGCAGCCGCCCGCCGGAATGGCGGAGAGCGCGAGCGCGAGCGCGAGGAGGCGAGCCGGACGCATGAGCGATCGGGTGTCTACCCGAGGCGTACGCCGAGCGCCAGCACCAGGGGAGACGGCGCGATTGTGCTCGCCCGCCTCGGTGCTGTGCCGGCGCCCGATCCTGGCGCTAGCCTCTCTCGCGTGTCGATCCGCCGACGCAGCTTCCTGAAGCTCGGCGCAGCGTCGGCGACGACCGCCGCAGGCTGCGCGAAGCCCCCCATCGCAGTACGCGCGAGCCCCCGCTCGGGGAGCGCCAGAGCGTTCGGCGGCAAGATCCGCCATTTCATCGTTCTCATGCTCGAGAACCGCTCCTACGACCACATGCTCGGCGGCCTCGTCGGCCCCGAGTATGACGGCGTCGACGACGGCTCCGAGCTTTTCTACGTCGACGCTGCCGGCAGGAGGCGAACGGTCCCGATCCGCCACGGCCAGCCTCCGGATCGCTTCTCGCCGGATCCGGGGCACAGCTTTCCCGCGGTCGCCGATCAGATCCGCGGCACCGGCGCCCCTAGGCACGGGACGATGGACGGATTCGTCAGCCGCTACGTCGCCGACCATCCCGGCGTGACCGCCGAGGAGATCCGCAACTACACGACGATCTACGGCGACGGGCGCCTGCCGATCCTGCACACCCTCGCGAAGGAGTTCGGCGTCTGCACGCACTGGTTCTGCTCGCTCCCCGGCTCCACGACCCCGAATCGAATGTTCGCGCACGCCGGCACGTCACGGGGCGCGACGCGCCAAGGCGCGTACTACCGGCGCGTCGAAGGCCGCATGGTCTTCGACCGCCTCGATCCGAACGACTGGCGCGTCTACTTCCACGACATGCCGCACCTCTGGCTGACCGGGGACGGCTGGACGCACACCTGCAAAGGTCGCTTTCACTACATGCGAAGCTTCGAGCGCGACGTGCGGGCCGACGATCTCTCGACCTACACGTTCATCGAGCCGCAGCACATCGTGCCGCCCTGGAGCAGCCAGCATCCCTCGGCGGGCGTCAGCCACGGCGAGCGCCTCATCGCGGACGTCTACAACGCGCTCGTTTCGAACCCGCACGTGTTCGAAAAGTCGCTCCTTCTCATCGTGTACGACGAGCACGGCGGCTTCTACGATCACGTGGTTCCGCCGGGCTACGAAGGGTGGCAAAGCCCCTACTCCGGCATCGCGCACGACGTCCTGCCGCCGGACGAGCTCACCGCGGACCCCGGCGGTCCCGACGACGGCTACACGTTCTCGACCCTCGGACCGCGCGTGCCGGCCGTGGTGGTATCGCCGTGGATCGCGCGCGGCAGCGCCTTCGGGTGGAAGGCGTTCGACCCTGACAAGCGCGTCACGTTCGACCACACGTCGATCCTGTCGACGGTGGGGGCGATGACCGGCGCTTGGGTCGATTCGGCGCGCGCCCGCGCCGCGCAGAGCCTGGAAGTCGTCGTGAACCGAGATGCGCCTCGCGACGACTACCCTCGCCGCCTCGCGTTCGACGCCGGCGCGTACGCCGACGAACGCGTCGTCGATCGCATCGTCTCGAGCCCGGAAGAGGGCGTCTCCGGCGAGCTCTGCGAAGCGTTCCGCGCCCATCACGGAGACGCATCGCCGGAGGCGATGGCGGACCACTTCCGCCGGCTGATCACCGCCTAGCTGCCTCGCGCGGGGTTGGGGCCCCGCGCGAAAGGGTCGGGAAGACTACTGCGGCGCCAGCGGCGCCAAGAGCTCACCCGCTCGACGCGCGACGCCACCGTGCTCGGGGCTCACCCGCAAAATCGGCTCGCACACGAACAGGCCGAACGACGCGTACTCGTACAGCCACTGCGAGAGCATCGCCTCGCCCTGCTCACCGGGACCGGCGAGCATCGTGATGTTCTCGATGATCTTCTCGACGACGACGGTGCCGTCCTCGGCCGGGCCGGCGCCCATGAAGAGCGCGTCGTAGATCCCGGCGCCGGTCGAGAAGCTGGAGAGCTGCGACCGGACTTCGGTACCGCGCCCGAGGGCGTCGATGTTCGAAAGGAGGAGGCTCATCGCTTCGTTGAAGCGCGCGACGACGGCGGCCGGACCTGTCGGGCGCGGCGGATGAACGGTGACCGCCCCGGCCTGAAGGAGCTGGAAGATCGCGTGCGTCACCTCGAACTCGCCCTGCCCGACCTCACGGCAGATGTCGCTCACGCTTCGCTGACCGTCGATCGCTTCCCAGAACGGCAGGAGCGGCTCTTCGGCGGGCGCTGGCCGCCCCGGAACGCGCGCCGGCACGTGGAGCTCGCTCGGCACGCGCTCGCGGAAGTAGCGCGTCTCGTCCATTCGGCGCACCCCCTCCATCAAGATGCTGCCCACCGACAGGTTGAGGTGCACCGCGATGCGCGACGCGTCGTAAGTGTCGAGGAAGTAGAACATCCCGTCGCTCACGAGCAGCACCGCGTAGACGACCTCTTCGGTCTGCCGCTGCATCACGCTGAAGAGCTTCTCGCGCGTGACGAACCCGAGGTTCACCGCGGCCTCACCGAAGCGCAGCTCGCTCGTCACCGCGGCGGCGGCTTCGTCGACCTGCTCGCGGCTGAGGACGCCGTAGCGGTAGAGCACCTCACCCAGGCGCTCGCCCTCCGCGTCGGAGTTCGCTTTGACGACGTGCCCATGATCGAAATAGACCGACCGCGTCGCGTTCGGGCTGGTGACGATCAGCTCACCCTTCCAGTTCGCCTGGCCGATCAACGAAACGATGTCGCAGATGGCGCCCGGGGTCGTGATCTCGCCCGCGAGGCGGCAGACGGCACCGTCATGCTCGTCGCGGACGCCGTCCTCTCCGACGTGCCGCATGAAGACCAGGTGCCGCGGGCCCGGCATGACCCGAAACGTGCCCTGCCGGCCGCGCATCCACTGGCTCGCCAGCCGGCCCACCGGGTGGGCCGCGCCCGTCGCGTCGACGCGGACGAGGTCAGCACGGTCTTCGGACATCTCGGACCTTTTTACCCCTCTTCTCCACGGACGTAGAAGTCCTTCGTGATACACCCAAAGGCGTGAGCACGCCTGGTCCGGCCGCTGGAGCGCCCGGCACGCCGGTAACCTCGGCCGCCGAGGTAGCGGCCGCCCTCCGCCGCACCGGGTACGTGTGTGATGAGAACGTGGCCGTGGCGGTCTTTCTGGTCGAGCAGCTGGGCCGACCCCTCTTGGTCGAGGGACCAGCGGGGGTCGGGAAGACCGAGCTCGCCCGGAGCGCCGCCCAAGCCCGGGGCCGGGAGCTCGTCAGGCTCCAATGCTACGAGGGCCTCGACGAGGCGAAGGCGCTCTACGAGTGGGATTACGCCAAGCAGATGCTCTACACCCAGCTCGTCCGGTCCGCGCTGGACAAGACGACGGCGGCTTCCCCGACGGTCGACGCTGCGGTCAGCGCCGTCGCCGCCAGCGAGGCGAGCTTCTTCGATCGGCGCTTTTTGCTGCCCCGGCCGCTCCTCAAGGCGCTCGAGAGCGACCAGCCGGTCGTCCTCCTGGTCGACGAGGTGGATCGGGCAGACCCTGAGTTCGAGGCGTTCCTCCTCGAGATCCTGGCCGAGATGCAGATCACGATCCCCGAGGTCGGGACCATTCGCGCCAAGCACACGCCGCTCGTCGTTTTGACCTCGAACGGTACTCGGGACATGACCGATGCCCTCCGGCGCAGGTGCCTGCACGCCTTCGTCGACTACCCCGCCCCGGAGCGGGAGATCGAGATCCTCGCTTCACGCGTCCCCGGCATCGACCAGGCGCTCGCCGCGTCGCTCGCGGGGTTCATCGGACGGGTGCGCAAGCTCGACCTCAAGAAGGCCCCGAGCGTCGGCGAGACCATCGACTGGGCACGGGCGCTGATCGTCCTCGGGCGATCGCAGCTCGACGCGGAGCTCGTCCGGGACACCCTTGGGGTGATCCTCAAGCACCAGGACGACCGCGAGGAGGACGGCATCCGCTACGGCGACGTGTTCGAGGGCGTCTACATCGACGACCATGCCGTCTTCGCAGTGTGCAAGTCGGTCGACGACGACGCCGCGCGCGAGGCGGCGGGGCTGCACGAGACGGCGCGCGACGTCTACCGCGAGCTCGGG
>JBGTSH010000346.1:0-10851 GCA_041940405.1 Polyangiaceae bacterium | reverse complement strand
GGCGCGACGACGACGACCGCACAGTCGGCGCAGTCGTCGAGCGGCGTCGGCGGCAGCTCCTACGTCTGCGATCCGCCTGCCGAGCCCGGCAGTCTCTACGAGCTCTTTGCGGAGTCGTTCGACTTCAACGTGCAGGAGCCCGTGAGCATGTGCGAGTTCCGAGACCAGGTGCTCTTGATCGTCAACACAGCGGCTTTATGAGGCTCAACGCCTCAAATGGCGGGCCTCCAGGTCTTGGAGGAAACGTTCGCGGCACAGGGGTTCAAGGTCCTCGGCTTCTACAGCAACAACTTCGGGAACCAGGGCGGCACCGACGACCAGATCGACGCGTGCACCGACGAGTACATGGTCACGTTCAACCAGTTCGCGACGGAGAACGTGATCGATCCGGACGGCGCCGGAGCAGAGACCCCTCAGCCCGTGTGGCAGTGGCTCCTCTCGCAGCCGAACCCCGAAGCGTATGGGCTCGCCCCGACTTGGAACTTTCACAAGTACCTGATCACGAGGGACGGGCAGCTCGTGCGCCACTTCCTGCAAGAGGTCTACCCCGGGGACGATCCAAACAACCCGAACGACAGCTTCGACACGAATCCGATCGTCGTCGCGATCGAGGCCGAGCTCGCGAAGTAGTCAGGTAAGGCGGCGCTCGAGCGGGGCCACGATCTCTCCGGCCTCGTCGAGCGCCGCGACCTCTTCTTCCACGTCGGCGACGCGATAGCCCTCGCCGGCGCTGGCGATGCGGACGAGCACTTTGCCCTCACTGGCGGCGTCGATGCGATAGCCGATGACCGACCCCGCCTCGACCCCGGCGACGAACTCCTTTCGTCGCGATGCGCGATAGGTAGCGAGCAACGTCGACGCGCCGCCGGCCAGGACCGCGAGCACGGAGAGGCCACACACGAGCCAGACGCCCACGCTCTCGAGGACCATGTCCGCATCGTGATGGTAGGTCGTGTCGATCGTGAGGCTCAGGGCGGCTGCGACCACGCCGATCACCGCGCTCGTGAGGCCGACGACGCGCTCGCCGCGTTCTTCGCCCGCGAGCCCCCGCTCTGCGAGGCGTTGCGACCAGGCGATCGGAAGACCGAAGACCATGAGGGTGGCGATGAGGCCGGGGATCCAAAAGACGGCGCCAATGGTGGCGCCGGCGACCGCGCCGATGGTGAACTTCTCGAGCAGGTCCTTCCCGGGCATCGACGCGGCGAGGAATGCGCTCGCGAGCGCGCCGTTGGCCATCGCGAGGGGTAGCGATGCGATCCAGCCCGTGCGGACGCCCCGCTTGCCGACCGTCGATCGGTCGCGCAAGAGGAGGCCCCACATCACGCCGTAGAAGAGCGTCGGAAGCGCGGTGATCACCGAAAAATGAGCCGACTGAAAGACGTGTCCGAACACGGCTCCCGTGGCGGCAGACAGCGCGAGCCCCATGGCAGCGATGCTCGTTGCCTTCAGGAGCTTGAGCGATCGGAACGCTGCAGGGAGTCGGCTCGCGGTTCGCACGGCTACTTCTCGAGGGCGGCTTTGAATTCGTCGTAGCGCCCGCGCTCTTCGGTGCAAGCGACCTTCAGGGCGTCACAGACATCCATGCCACGCCGTGCAGCAGCGAGCGCCTGATCCTTGTGCCCGAGCTTCCACAACCCGAAGGCGTAGGTGTCGAGCGACGCGAAGTCGAGGCCGCCCGTCGCGATCGTCGCGTCGCGCGCCAGCGCCACCGCGAGCTCGAGCGCCTCGCCCTTCTCGACGAGGGGCCAAGCGACGCTGTTCTCGTAGCCGCCGAGCCCGGCGGCCGCCGCGACCGCACGCGCGCGGAGCGTCTTGTCATCGGGCGCGGCCTTGGCTTTGTCCACGATGTCGGCGGCCTCTTTCGAAGCTGCGACCGCTTGGTCGAGGCGACCGTTCTCCATCGCGGTCAGGATCTTCTTCGCGTTGCCGGGCTCGCCTCGCCAGAGCATCTCGTGATCGGCGTCGACGAGACACGACATCGGAAGGCCGTGGATGTCGCAGAGCTCCTTGAGCTCGCGCGTCGCGGCGTCGTCGCGCCAGACGTCGATCGTGAGCGGGACGGTGAGCCCGCGCGCAAACTCGGCGAACTTCTGATCGGTGTCGGCCATCAGCGCGAGGCCGACGCGCACCTTCGGAGCGAACTCTTTCGCGAGCTCGGCATCGGCGAGGATGCTGGCGACGCAGCCGCCGCACCAGGTGCCGAAGAAGATGACGAGCGTCGGCTCCTTCGCGCGCTTGTAGGAAGTGACCGCTGGCGGTTTTCCGGGCCTGCCCGAAGGGAGCGCAGGCCACGCGGGCAGCACCGACGCAGCCGCGGGCGCGGAAGGAGCCTCGGTTCGCGCCGGGCGCTGCGACGCGGACGGCAGCGTCTGCTTGGCGGCCGGCTCGGCGGACGTCACCTCCGGCTGGGTCTTCGACGAGCAGCCCAGGGCGAACAGGCCGAGCGCGAGAACGAGGCAAGCCCGCATGGAAAGGAGAGCTACACCCGGCAAAGGGGGTGCGCCATGGAGGAAAGATGAACGTCTCGTGGAGGAAATGCCCGGCGCCGTACGTATAATCGCGGCCGTGAGGTACTGGCTTCTTTCCCTGGTTTTGCCGGTGGCAGCGTTCGCGTGCGCCGACACGCTCGACGGTGACGGCGACGACGGCTCGGGTGCCGGCGCGACGAACGTGGGCGGCGAGGACGCCGTAGCATGCGGCGGCAAGGAGTGCGGCACGCCGTGCAGCACCTGCGACCAGGAGCCGTGCAACCAGGTCTGCGACGGCAACGGGGAGTGCAAGGGCGCGTTCGACGTGACCTGCAACCTTTACTGCCCGAACCCGAACACTCCAGAGTACCCGTCGACGGGAGAGCCCTGCATGGAGGGCGCCATCTGTGAGTACAACACGGGCTACGGCGACGTGGCCGGGTTCCCCGACTGTCGCAGGCTCTGGTCGTGCACCGTCGACGGCTGGCAGAGCGACAGCTCCAGCAGCTGTTATTGGGACGCGGACGCGACCTGCCCGATGGCCCTGCCTGAGGAGGCCGCCGAGTGTGACGCCGCGAACTACACGGACATGTGCGGGTATGGGGACGGAGTGTTCTGCACGTGCACGCCCTGCCTCGATAACTATCCAAACTGTATGGGCACGCCGCGATGGCACTGCGTCGGTCTGCCGCCAGATCCGTGCCCGCCATACGCGCCGTTCATCGGATTCGGCTGTGGTCCCGACGTGCCCGAGGGTACGCAGTGCGATTACGGTGACTGCATTTTCGAGGTCTCCCCCGATGACGGCTCGGAGCTCATCTCTGCCAGCCGGATCTGCTTGGGCGGTGCTTGGAACGACGTTCCCATGGACTGCGCGACGCCGCAGTGATTCCGTAGGCAGCGACTACCTCGCCGCCCTGACCTTCCCCGAACAATCTGTTTCTTCAACGGGCTTTCCGCCGGCCGCGAACTTCGTGTGGTCGGCGTCGATCTTCTTCTCGTCGTCGGATCCTCTTTGGATCGGCTTCATCGGGATGGTGCCGACCTCGGCTCCGCTCGCGTCGAAGTAGACGCTCGGCGGATGAGAGCAGCGCCGGATGTCGCCGTGATGCAGGTAGCGGACGATCTTCTCGCCGCTCCGGAGCACCGCGATGCGCGACATGGGGCCGGAGCAAGGCGCCGCCTTGCACACCTTCTCGATGGTCGGGAGGCTGATCGGCTCGGGCGCGCCGGCAGCCGCGGAGGGCGCGCTCGCGATCGGAGCGCTGCCGGTGGACGGCGCGTCAGCGGCCGCCGAGGAACCAACTACCGCAGAAGCGCCTGTCTGGGCGGGGGGCTCGGACGTCGCAGTCCTCGCGGACGCAGTTCCGGTCTCGGAGGTCGCGGAGCACGAGAGAGAAGCGAGCAGCGGGAAGACGGCCACGATGCCGGTGGCGCCACGAGAGGAGGACCGCATCGGCTGAGGATCCCAACGACCTCAGGCCCGGCGCAAGTCATGTCTTCAAGCCGCGAATGTCAGTGAGGCCCGGGAGGCCGCGGTCGGCGACGTCGCGGTAGAGGATGCGCTTGGCCTCTTCGAGGTAGGTCAAGAGCACCCACGGGGGCGCTCGGCGTGGCAGCCGTCACTGGCGTGGTAGGCTGCCCATGTGAGCCAGGCAGCCGCGAAGCGGCGCGTGACCTACGCGGAATACCTCGCTGCGGAAGCGTCCAGTGAGCAGCGGCATGAGTTCATCGCCGGTGAAGTCATCGCCATGGCGGGTGGCACGATCGAGCACGGTCGCCTCATGAGCTCGCTGACCCGGCTGCTCAGCGCAGCGCTCCTCTTGGCTGCGAAACCTTGCGTCGTGCTCCCGGCGGACGTGCGCGTGCGGATCCGTGCAGCCGATCGCGCGACCTACCCCGACCTGCATGTCGTGTGCGGCGACATCGCCCGCGATCCGGACGACCCCAATGCCGTGGTCAACCCGATCGTCATCGTCGAAGTGCTCTCCGACTCGACCGCCGACACCGATCGGAGCGAGAAGTTTGCCGACTACCGCAAGCTGGGATCCTTGCGCGAATACGTCCTCGTCTCGCAGCGTGAACGGCGCGTCGAGATCTACCGGCGCGACGGTCGCAGGTGGGTGCTCGACGAATACGGTCGCACGGAGCGCTTCTCGATCGCAGCGCTCGACGTGGAGCTTGCCGTCGACGAGATCTATACCGACGGTCTCGGCGCGATCGTGGGCTAGACACCCGGCGGCCTCGCTGAGGTAGATCTCCCGTACCCGTCATCGGCGTCGAAATCGGCATCGGCATCGGGGTCGGCGTCGACCTCGGTATCGGTATCGCATCAATGTCGGCACCGGCTTCGAATTCGCCGGCGGCTCGCCGAGCGGCTCACCGCCCGGCGAGCTTCGTGAGCATCGCGGCGAGCCTTCCGAGTAGCGAGAGGAGCTCGCGGACCTCGTCACTGGTGGCGAGGCCCAGGCGCCCGAGGGCTTCGACGCAGGCGGCGGCTTCGCATGCTTCCGCTCGCGCGCACCGCAGCCGCTGGGCGCGGTCGGCGCCGCTGCGCGCGGCGCCCTCACTGAGCTGCAAGAACGCTGACTGGCTCGCCGAAGTTGATCGCTCAGCGGCCCGTAGCCGCGGGGCAGCTTCTTCGCGAGCGCGTCGGCTCTCGCGAGCGCTTCGAGCGCGACTCCGTATGCGTCCAGTGAATGATGTGGGAACTGCGTGTAAGGCGGACAACAAGACGCCACGCCTCTTCTCGAGCAACGCCGGGCGACGAGCCCCGAAGCCCGAGATCCGAAGCCGAGCCCGAGATCCGAAGCCGATCATCGGCGGTCTCGATCTCGTACGCGTCTTCCGGAATGCATTTCGGCGTCGGCATCGGTATCGACCGCGCCCGAAGCCGAAGCCGAAGCCGAAGCCGAGTCCGAGATCCGAAGCCGAGCCCGAGAAGCCGAAGCTCGTCAATGAGGCCGGAGCGGCAGCGGCCCACGTGACGTCGGCCCGCTGCCTCGGAGCTCGGCGAGCACCTCACCCGGGAGCGGGAACCACCTGAGCGCTTCGAAATCTTCGGAGCGTTGCGGATCCTCGAGGTGGCCCTGCCCGATGTCGGCGACGTCGCGGTAGAGGATGCGCTTCGCTTCTTCGAGGTAGCTCTCGAGCACCCACGCGGGCTCGCGCACGTGCCGCGATCGGTACTCGAGCTTGCCGTCGCGGTACGAGATGTCGCCGAGGCCGAGCGGCGCGTGGGGGTGGCCCTTCTTGTGGCGCCACAAGCCCTGCGACGGGATGAACTCGTAGTCGGGGAGCAGGCGCCAGCCGGCGTCGGCCACGAGCTCGACCGCGCGCAGGATGAACTCGAACACGGGCTCGGAGATGAAGTAGTTGAAGTTGACGCGGACCCAGCCCGGCTTGATGCCCTCGCAGCCGCGGACGATCTCGCGCTCGAACTCGCGGCTCTTCTCGAGATCGATGCCGAGCAGGCGATGCCCGTACGGGCCGGCGCACGAACAGCCCGCGCGCGCCTGGATGCCGAGCAGATCGTTGAGGAGCGCGGCGACGTAGTTGTGGTGCAGGTATCGGCCGCCGTGCTTCACCACGAAGGACACGATCGAGAGCCGCCAGGCGTCGCGGTTGCCGAGGATGAGGAGGTTCTCGTTCTTCTCCCAGCGCTCGATCGCGCGCCGGATGAAGCTGTGCTCGCGCTTCTTGATGTTCTCGACCCCGACCGACTCCTTGAGCTGAAAGCAGAGGCCCGCGCGGATCGACTCGATGATCGCGGGCGTGCCGCCCTCTTCGCGGTGCACCGGATCGTCGAGGTAGCGGTGCTCCTTCGGGTTGACGTAGGAGACGGTGCCGCCGCCGGGCTGGGCGGGGACGCTGTTGCGAAAGAGCTTCTTCTTCGCGACGAGGATGCCGGGCGTGCCGGGGCCGCCGATGAACTTGTGCGGCGACATGAAGATCGCGTCCTTGTAGACGAGGTGACCGTCAGGCTCGCTGTCGGCCATGTTCATCTCGATCTTCACGTACGGGCCGGCCGCCGCGAAGTCCCAGAACGAGAGCGCGCCGAAGCGGTGAAGGAGCGACGAGACGGCGCGCGTGTTCGTCCCGATGCCGGTGACGTTCGAGGCGGCGGAGAAGCTCCCGATCTTGAGCGGGCGATCGCCGAAACGTGAGAGCTCGCGCTCGAGCTGCGCGAGGTCGATCTTGCCGTCGGGCCCCTCGTCGATGGTGACCACATCGCAGATTGACTCCCGCCACGGGAGCTCGTTCGAGTGATGCTCGTAGGGACCGATGAAGACGACGGGGCGCTCGTCCGCCGGAATCTGCTCGCGCAGGCGATAGCGCCTGTCGAGCTCCGACGGGAGGCGCAGGTTCATCACGTCGAGCAGCTTGTTGATCGCGCCGGTCGCGCCCGATCCGGTGAAGATCACGACGTCGCGATCGTCGGCGCCGACGGCGTCGGCGACGATCCGGCGCGCGTCCTCGCGGAACCGCCCGGTCTGAAGCCCCGTGCCCGACGACTCGGTGTGCGTGTTCGCGTAGTAGGGCATCACCTCTTCACGGATGAAGTCCTCGATGAAGCTCAGCGAGCGGCCGCTCGCGGTGTAGTCGGCGTAGGTCACCCGGCGCGGGCCGTAGGGGCCCATGATGACCTGGTCGTCACCGATGATGCTGGTTCGGATGGTCTCGATGAGGCGATCGGCGGCGTCGGACATGACTGCTTCTCAGGAGCGTACTGGAGGTTTCGAGAGGACGTAGTCGCGGTAGGCCCCGGGGTCGCCGTTCTTTCCGTCCATCGCGGCGCTCGCGATGTTGAACATCTCGCGTGCGGTGACGTAGTGGAGCTTCCAGCGGGCGCCGTCGTTGTACTGCTCGGCGAGGAGCTCGTGCAGGCGCCGGCCGCCTTCGCCGAGGAGGCTCTCCCCCTCCTTGTCCGGCGCGCCGTGCGTGTGCATCTTCACGAAGACCCACTCGGGCCGGCCCTCGACGCAGATGCCGAGATCGCCCCAGCCCTTTACCCGCTCGGGCGTCGCCGGATCGTGCGCGGTGAGCGCCGACGACTCGATGCGCAGCGGCTGGCGGCGACCCTGCTGGAGGAGGAGCGACGTCGGCCCCTGGATGAAGAGCATGCGATCCGTCCTGCGCTCGCCGACTTTTGCCCGCTTCGCCGTCTCGTACGTGCGCCGCGCCGAGAGATCGCCGGTGGGCCACATGATCTGGTTCACGTGGCGCGGCTGCGAGTCGTTGTCCGGAGCGGGGAAGGTGAAGTCCGCGTAGCAGCCGAGATCGAAGAGGAGCGAAACCTCCGAGTCGACGCCGCAGTAGCGGCCGTCGGGCCGCGCGTTCGAGAGGCACCAGTTGCCGTGGATGAACGCGAAGCGCGGATCGCCTCGACCGTCGCGGGTGAAGTGACCGTGCGACGCGATCTCGCCGACGTACCGGCGCACGTCGGCCGCGAGGCTCGCCGCGGTGTCGCCGTCGTGATGAAGGTGAAGCTCGACCTCGCCGTAGCCGCGCTTCGAGAGGTCGGCGAGCGTGTCGAGCCAGCGCCCGCGGTAGTGCTCGCCGGGGAAGAAGAAGCTGTGCTGCGGGCGGACGCCGTCGGCGTCGCGGAAGCCGTCGGCGAGGGCGGGGTACCCCTTCGCCCACATCTCGACCCGCTGATCGCCGTGCTCGTCGGTCGCCCCGCCGAAGAGGGGCTCCCAGTGGTCGCAGAACGCGAAGAGCAGGTGCCTGGTGCCCATCGCCGTCCGCGACTCTTTTGCGCGGGACATGACGTGGCGGGCGTAGTCGGCGCCCCAGCGGTGAATCTGCTTCTGTCGCAAGTACGAGATGAAGCCCATGGCGCTAGCCCTCGACGAGTAGCACGCCCATCGCAAGCTCGGCAGGTACACGCTTCGCGGCGGCCTTCAGGTCGGCCTCCGTCGTGACCCCCGCGGTCCCCACGACGACGATGGCGTCGACCAGGCGGAGGACGCCGAGGAGCTCGCCCGGAAGTGAGCACCCTGACAGATCGATGAGGACGTGCCCCCAAGCGTCGGGATCGGTCTCGGCGAAATGGAGGAGGAACCGGATGCTCTCGACCTTGGCTCCCGTCGGGGCCGGCGCGAACGGCACCATGCGGACCAGCCCCGGGGCCAGCGGGGCGGCGAAAACCGCCTCGGCCGTGGACCCGACAGGCGACTCCTTCGGCGCCGTCGTCCGTTCGGGATCCAGGACGAGCACGAGCTGTTCGGTCAGCATCGTGAGGGCCCGGCCGACCAGGGCCGCGGTCCCCTGCACGTCCGTGCGTGGCGTCGCCGGCAGGAAGCCTACCCGGGTGTGACGACAATGCTTGATCGCCCGCGCCAGGCGCGCCGCGTCCGTGTCGATCGCGTGCGCGGCGTCTCTCGGGGCGCGCTCGGCGACCAGCCGAAGCAAGTCGTTCATGACGCCGACGGGTGCGTAGTCCACGGGACTCGGAGAACCTAGCACGGCAACGGCGCCGCTCATGGTAAGGGAGAATGCGCTTGCGTTACGGGGTGACCCTCCTTCCATTTTCGGCCGCGCTCGTGTGGGCGTTGCCGGGGTCCGCCCAGGTGGCGGTCGATTGGCAGGTCACCGTCGGTGCGAGCGTCGGCGTGACCGACAACGTCGCGAACACGCCAGAGCCGCCGGACGACCCGCCGGAGGGGACGATCGAGCCGCAGCCCGACGGCTTCGGATCGCTCACGCCGTCGGTCGAGGTCACCTTCGAGTCGCCGGGTGCGACCCAATCGCTCGGGTGGGCGTTCGGCTACAACTTCTTCTTCACGCACCCTGAAGCGAACACCTTCTCCAACGCGCTCTTCTACGGGGTGCGCGCGCCGGTCAGCCCGGCCGTCGAGCTCGCCTTCGGTGTCACGGGGTCGCAGACCAACCTCTCGACGTTCAACCTGGTGACGTCTTCGGCGAACACGCCGGTGACACCGAACACCGGCGGCGACTCGCTCCTCTTTTCGGTCGGCGTCTCGCAGGGCATCTCGGTCGAGATGACCGAGTCGTCGTACTTCTACGAGGCCGCGTCGTTCGGCTACACGCACACCTGGATCGATCCAGGCGACGACGCGCGGACCTACGTGGCCTCCGGCTCGCTCGGGTTCAGTAAGCAGTTCGAGTACGACACGCTGCTCTGGGACCTCGGTACGACGTCGCAAATCACGCCCGAGCAGGTGATCCCTGCCGGTACCCAGAACGTCGATGGCGAGGTGACGACCGAGGACACCACGCTGCCTCAGCTGGTCGAGGTCCTGCACGGCGCCAACATGAACTGGGCGCGCCAGTGGTCGGACGACTGGAGCACGCTGCTCGGCATCGGCGCCATCGTCGGCTACGACGCGGCGGCCGAAGGTGACGACTTCGTCGTCCTGCCGCACCCGACGTGGCGCGCTGCGCTCAACTACGGCAACACGCTCGGCACCGCCGCTCTCTCGTACGAGCACACCGTGCAGCCGAACCTGCTTCTGCGGCAGGTGACCGCGAACGACAACGTGGCGCTCGTCGCCGCGATGCCCATCCCGAGGAGCGAGTTCGACGTCGGTGCGAGCGGGGGATACCAGGTGGCGCGCGCGTTCCTCCCGACCACCGGCTTCGGTCCGCCGAGCGGCCACACGTTCCTCGCCGACGCGTCCGTGGGTTGGATCCCGAACAACTGGTTCGTGCGCCTCGAGCTCCGGTACTCGTACAACCGGCAGATCCAGGGCGTGCAGGAAGAGGGAAGCAACCTGCTCACGCCGGATCTCGAGCGGCACATGGGCCTGCTCACGGCGCAGTTCGGCTATCCCGACAGCCCGACGGCCGGCGGCGCCGCGCCGTTCGTCGTCGTTCCGGCCGCGAGCGCGAACGCCGAGATCATCCTGAACCAGGCGCCGAAGAACGAGGCGGGGGTCGAGAGCGACGAGCGCGAGGACAAGAAGAAGAAGAAGGAAGAGCGCGACAAGCGCGGGGGGAGCGGGGACTGAATGATTCCGGCGCTCGCGCTCTCGGCGCTCACGGTGCTCGTCGTCGACGAGGGCGTGCGGGTCGAGAAGCGCGGGCCCTCGCTCGGAGACGGCCCCGTCAGCGTCGCGCTCGAGGTCCTGCGCGGCGAGCACGCCGCGTTCCAGGTCGTGGTCGAGGCGCGCGATACTGACGAATCCGTCACTGTCGTGCCGATGCCCGGTAAGCTCGATATGGACGTGTTCGTCGAGCACTTCGTCAGCGTCGACAGGCGCTCGCGCAACGACGACCCCGCGCGCGAGTCGCTCGCGTTCCACCCGGCGGCGCGACCACCGGACGAGATGATGTTGGGCGTCTGGCCGGACGCTCTCTTGCCGCTCGATCTCGCGCCCGCCTGGGCGTACCCGGTGAAGCTCGCGCCCGGCGAACGGAC
>JBGTSH010000345.1:0-10913 GCA_041940405.1 Polyangiaceae bacterium | reverse complement strand
CAAGATGCGCACCGAGCGCGACGCGACGCTCGTCGAGCTTCTGCAGCGAGAGACCGAGGGCAACGTCTTCTTCGTCATCGAGGGCACGATGAGCACGCGGACCATCGAACGGGTCGTCGCGCGCGGTTTTTGAGGCCTTCCTGTGCTCGTGACCGGCTCTCCGGTGTGGTAGAGCGAGCCCCGACATGGCCGTCTCGACCCCCGGGCGAGAGCCGGCCCGCGGGGCCAATGGCGCCGCGGGACACGGGTCCGCCACCAAGAGCTCCGCTTTGAACCACGAAACCGTCCAGCGCGACTTTTCCTCCTGGATCGCCGCAACGAGCGAGCCCTCGGAGCTCGTGCTCGGCATCGCCGGGTTCGGTTACGCCGACCTCCACGATGCCGAGAAGCTCGCAGCGCTCTACAAGATCTGGGATGCGGAGTTTTCGGCCGCCGAACCCGACGCGTACGCGAAGTTCGACGCGTACCGCGCGTCGCTCGGCGAGGGGATGACGCCCGAGGCCGTGAGCGAAGCGCTCCTCGCCGCGGCGCCGAGCGTGTCGCGGTTCGTGGCGCGGCTCTTCAACGTAGAAGAGGCAGCCTCGGTCCTGGCCGGTGATGCAGAGAGCCGCAAGCCGCTCTGGGCGTTCAAGCGCGAGTTCGTGAAGAAGCGCGTCCACAAGGCGAACGCCGGCAAGGCCTTCGAGGGTGCAGCGAGCCTCGCTACGTCGGTCGCACGCGCAGCGCTCGCCGCGGCCGGCGCACCCGAGACGCTCCTCGGCACCGGCAGCACCGAAGAAGAGAGCGCGGTCGCCGAGGCGACGCTGCGCATCTTCGAGGTCGACGATACGGGTCGCAAGGCCGCCAAGGCCGGCGGCGCGCATTGGACGGCGGAGCTCCACGAGCGGGCCGCGAAGATCCGCGCCGCGTTCGCCAAGGTCGCGCCGGCCGAGGTCGCAGCCATCGCCGGGCCCGCGCCGACCGATGAAGAGGACCTCAAGGTCTCGACCTACGCGCTCGACGCGATCGAGGCGTGGCTCGCCGCGCGTCGCGCCGATCATCACGATCCGGCGCACAAGTGGCCGACGCTGAAGGCCCCGCACACGATCGAGCCGCAGTCGCTCGTGAAGCTCCGCCGCACGCGCGCGGATCTGCCCGAGCTCTTCGTAGGACCCGCCGACGAGCGCCGTGCGCGCGACGGCTTCGGCCTCACCGACAAGCGCATGAGCGCTCGTCAGGTCGAGCAAGAGATCGACTACTGCCTCCTCTGCCACGATCGCAGCAAGGACTCGTGCTCCAAGGGGCTCCACGACGCCAAGACCGGTCAGCTCAAGAAGAACGGCTTGGGCGTGCCGCTCGCGGGCTGCCCGCTCGGCGAGAAGATCAGCGAGATGCACACGATGCGCGCCGAGGGCGACGCGATCGCCGGCCTCGCGCTCGTCTGCGTCGACAACCCGATGTGTCCCGGCACGGGTCACCGCATCTGCAACGACTGCATGAAGGCCTGCGTCTTCCAGAAGCAGGAGCCGGTGAACATTCCGGAGGTCGAGACGCGCGTCCTGACCGACGTGCTCGGCCTTCCGTGGGGCCTCGAGATCTACGGGTTCCTTACGCGATGGAACCCGCTCAACGTCGAGCGCCCGTACCAGCGGCCGTACAACGGCAAGAACGTGATGGTCGTCGGGCTCGGTCCCGCGGGCTACACGCTCTCGCACCATCTCGCGCAAGAAGGCTTCGCGGTCGTCGCCGTCGACGGCTTGAAGATCGAGCCGCTTCCCGTCGAGCTGACCGGCGACGAGACGCGCGCGCCCCGGCCCGTGCGCGACTACGCCCGCCTCGTGCAGGAGCTCGACGAGCGCATCCTGCTCGGGTTCGGCGGCGTCAGCGAGTACGGCATCACCGTCCGGTGGGACAAGAACTTCCTGACGGTTCTGTATGTAACGCTCGCGCGGCAGCGACACTTCGCCTGCCACGGCGGCATCCGCTTCGGCGGGGCCGTCACGCTCGAGGACGCGTGGCGCTACGGCTTCGACCACGTGGCGATCGCCGCGGGCGCCGGCCGGCCTACGCTCATCAACATCAAGAACAACCTCGCGCGCGGCATCCGCAAGGCGAGCGACTTCTTGATGGCGCTCCAGCTGACCGGCGCGCTCAAGCGCTCGGCGCTCGCGAACCTCCAGGTGCGCCTCCCGGCCCTCGTCATCGGCGGCGGCCTCACCGCGATCGACACCGCGACCGAGCTCATCGCCTACTACCCGATCCAGGTGGAGAAGACCGCCGAGCGCATCGAGGCGATCATCACGGCGCGCGGCGAGAAAGCCGTCGTCGAGATGTTCGACGAAGAGGAGCGCGCCTTCATCGCCGAGCAGCTCGGCCACGCGGCGCAGGTCCGCGAAGAGCGAGCGCGCGCCGCGGCCGAGGGGCGGACGCCCGACTTCTCGGAGCTCATCGACGCTTGGGGCGGCGTCTCGATCGTCTACCGCAAGAAGGTCACCGACTCTCCGGCGTACCGGCTCAACCACGAAGAGGTCGCCAAGAGCCTCGAAGAGGGCGTGCGCTACCTCGAGAACCTCGCTCCGACCGAGGCGGTGCTCGATCCGTACGAGGCCGTCCGCGCGATGCGCTTCACTCGGCAGGTGCTGACCGAGGACGGCAAGTGGAAGGACTCGGGCGAGGTCGTAGAGCTACCCGCGCGCACCGTCTGCGTCGCCGCGGGCACGCAGCCGAACGTCACCTACGAGCGCGAGCTCCCCGGCACGTTCAAGTTCGACAAATGGAACCAGTACTTCGCCCCGCACAAGGCGTGGGTCGACGACGAAGAGAAGCTCCACGTCGAGCCGGCCGAGAAGGCGAGCGAAGGGTTCTTCACCAGCTACAGCGACGGCAAGCACGCCGTCAGCTTCTACGGCGACAACCACCCGCACTACGCGGGCAGCGTCGTCAAGGCGATGGCCAGCGCGAAGGACGCGTACACCTCCGTCCGCGATCTCTTCCGTCACGACCTCGCGCGGCTCGATCGCGAGCCGCAAGCCGCGCGCGACGACCGGCGTAGGGCGCTGTTCTCGCTCGTGAGTGAAGAGCTCGGCGCCGTGGTGCACGAGGTGAACCGGCTGACCCCGACGATCGTCGAGGTCATCGTCAAAGCGCCGGCCGCGGCCCGCAAGTTTCACCCCGGGCAGTTCTACCGGATGCAGAATTTCGAGAGCCTCTCTCGCATCGCCGGCGGCGTCCGCCTCGCGATGGAGGGCGTCGCGCTCACCGGTGCGTGGGTCGACAAGGAGAAGGGCCTCCTTTCGCTCATCGCGCTCGAGATGGGGACCTCGACGCGCCTCCTTGCCGGCTTGTCCGTCGGCGAGCCCGTCGTCGTCATGGGTCCGACGGGCACTCCGACCGAGATCCCCGAGAAGGAGACGGTCCTCCTCGCCGGCGGCGGCCTCGGCAACGCCGTGCTCTTCTCCATCGCCAAGGCCTTCCGCGATCGCGGCGCGCACGTCATCTACTTCGCCGGCTACCGCCGCGGTGAAGACGTCTTCAAGCGCGAAGAGATCGAAGAAGGCGCCGATCAGGTCATCTGGTGCTCCGACGCAGGCGACGAGATCCAGACCCGCCGCCCGCAGGACCGGCACTTCCGCGGCAACATCGTCCAGGCGATGGTCGCGTACGCCAAGAGAGAGCTGCCCGACTCTAGCGGCCCCGACTTCCGTGCGCTCTCCCACGTCAGCCGGATCATCGCGATCGGCAGCGACAAGATGATGAACGCCGTCCGCGAAGCGCGGCACGGCATCCTCCAGCCTTACCTCGATCCCAAGCACCTCGGCATCGGCAGCATCAACTCGCCGATGCAGTGCATGATGAAAGAGGTCTGCGCCCAGTGCCTCCAGAAGCACGTCGACAAGGAGACCGGGAAAGAGACGTTCATCTTCTCGTGCTTCAACCAGGACCAAGACCTCGACACCGTCGACTTCAAGAACCTCGGTGCGCGCTTGCGTCAGTCGAGCGTGCAAGAGAAGGTGTCGAACTCGTTCTTGGACCTCGTGCTCCAGACGGTGCCTGATTTCCGGAAGGTGTGAGGGGGCCAGGCGCCCTCTCGGCGCCGAGCTCCCGCACATCGCTCCGTTCTCCGTCCGCGGCTGTGCTCGTCAGCTCGGTGACGGCTACGGTCGAGGTAGTGCGCGATTTGCGCGGTGCCCGCGACGTGCCTCAGACGTAGCTGCGGGCCGCGACGGCGACGAACAGGTAGATGACGGCGCCGATGCCGCTGAGGCTGATCGAGGCGACCGCGAAATGCTCGGCGCGCTCGACGCCTTGCTCGTCCTTGGCGAGCAAGGTCACGACGACGGCCAGGAGCGCCAAGCAGCCGGCGAAGCTGCCGATCAAGACTCGGATCCAGCCGTCGCCGAAAGCGAGGTGGGCCGTGGCGGCGAGGACCGAGACAATGATGGACTTGGTCCAGCGTTGCGGAGCCATGGCAGAGCGAGTCTAGCAAGGAGACAAGTCCGGCGATGCGCAGGCGACCGGAGGGGATCCGGCATGGGAGCGAACCGGATACGCTGCTCGCGGCGTGCGTGTAGCGCTTACCATCGGGATCGTCGTCGCGCTTTGCGCGATCGGCTGCGGGAGCAAGGACGAGGGCGCTCCCATTGCGAGCGGCAGCGTTTCGGCGGTCGATTCGGCGCCGTCTGTTCCCAGCGCCGCGGTAATGCCGATTGAGCGCTGCCACAAGATTTCCGTCGAAGCGTGCGCCAAGCAATGCGTCGTGGGCAAGAGCGGTGTGAGCTGCGCCGAGTCGGCCAACGCTTTCCTGCACGGCCGCGGCACCGCGGTGGACGTTGGTCGCGGGCTCGAGATGGCCCGGCTCGGGTGCGATCTCGGGGACAGCCCGTCGTGCACCAATCTGGCGTGGCTCTACAGCGAGGGAAAGGGCGTCGAGCGGAACCCGGGCAAGGCAGCCGAGCTTCACGAGCGTGCCTGCAATCGAGGCTGGATGCTTGCCTGCAGCAACTTCGGTGTGGCCCTCGCAAAGGGCGAAGGCGTCGACAAGGACGTTCCCCGGGCGATGGAGCTGTTCCGCCGCGCATGCGCGTCCAACAATCGCCTGGGCCAGATGCAGGGTTGCTACAACCTCAGCGTCTATTTGCTCTACGACGCCGACCACCCGGACCAGCATCAGGATGCCGTCGACTTCCTGCATCGCAGCGCACGGGCGGGCCATGGCTGGGCCTCGCTTGCGCTCGTCGGCTTGCACCGAGAAGGACGGCTGCTCGACGCAGACCCGGGGCGAATCCGATTGCTGTTGTACGAGGCCTGCTCGCGCGGCGAAGCGGTGGGTTGCAAGGAGATCCAAGGCGGGGCGAGCGAGGTGCCCGGGGTTCCTCGAGGAACCCACCAGTGCGAGTACGAGAGGGTCTACGAGTGTCGTGACCAATGCGATAGGGGTCACGCAGGCAGCTGCAAGTACCTTGCTTCCATGCTCCATCGAAGTGACGTGATGGAACACGACTCGGTCGAGGCGCTGCGGCTCTATGAGCTTTCCTGCAAGAGCGGCGACGTCGATGCGTGCGGTGAGCTCGCGACGTTCTTGGAGATGATGGATGCGAAGCAGAACGCTGATCGCATCAGGCAACTGCGTGGAGACAGCTGCAAGCAGGGTAGTCCTGTCGCTTGCGCATGGCTGTCCTTCGAGGAGCGAGATCCGGCGGCCAAGACGGCCCTCATCGAGAAGGCCTGCCGATGGGGGGCCGCCGACGCATGTAGAAAGCTGGCGCGAGACGAGACCGACCCCACCAAGAGCGCGAGGCTCGAGCGCAAGGCCTGCCGTTTGGAAGGCAAGCCCGACTGCGAGAGCTAGCTCGCCCTGCGTACAGCTCGCTTGCGCAACCTCTCGTCGCCGTCAGCCGAAGACCTTGGCGCGCGCGGTCGCGAAGTCCTCGGCGTAGACGGCTCGTCGCGCTGCGATCGCCTCGGCTCCGTGGCCCTGCGCCGCGAACGAAGCGGCCTCCTCGCTGGTCGCACCCGCCCGCGGAGCCAGCGGAAGGAACGGCGGGTCGCTTTCGGCCCGCGCGTCGCCGCGCGCGATCATCTGCCGGAGGAGCAACAGCGCGTCGGGCGGCAGCGGTCGCCGCTCGAGCCGCTCGAAAGCGTCCTCCCAAACGAGATCGCTCGAGCCTCGAAGCAGCTCGTAGACCATCTCGTACGGCCTCGTCAGATTCGGGGATAGGCCGACGGCTTCGATCGCCGCCGACAGCACGTTCTGCGTCGAGTCGCCCTCCATCCACCGCAGCTCCGCTTCGGCGACCTTGAGCGCGCCTTTGGAGGCGTCGTCGTCGAGAAGGTCCGCCAAGTCCGAGAACAGCCAAAAGTCGCCGTTCTCGACGCCTTCCGCCTCGTCGGCCCACGCGACGAGCGCATCGATCAAGGCAGGATTGGCTTCTTGTGCGCTCTTCAACAGAGCGGCGCGACCAGCCTCGGGAGCGGCCCGGTACGCGGTGATCAGATCGGATGCGTTCATGCGGCACTCCTACGCCGGGCATCCGCAGCCACCCTCCGATAGTTTGTGCCATCGGCGTCAGACGCAGCTGCGGGCAAAGCCGGCTCGGCGCAGCGTCACGAAAGTGACGAGGCCGCGCCGTGGGCGGACCCTCGCATCGCGCGTCATCGCGCGTCGGGGCGTTTGAAGCTGTTTGATCTCCAACGAGATGGGCGCGCCGTACGATCGGCTGCATGCGATACGTGCGCCCGCTGCTGTTGTGCTTGGTGCTCGCGCCCGCGTGTGACGATGAGGCGGTTCCCGAGCCGTTGAGCGTCCCGGAACCGCGAACCCATACGGAGATCGTAGTCTGCAGGGACCAGCCGCAGCTTGGCGACACTTGGCAGCTCTCGCTCGACACGACGGACATCCAGCTCGACGCCGAGGGCAACGTCTACCTCATCGGTAGCTCGCGGCCCGACTGCGTGCCCGACGGCTCTTTCGAGGGGTCTTTCGGGCTTCTCACCAAACTGGGCCCTCGAGGAGACGTGCGGTGGGTGAGAGGCTGGCAGGACGGTGTGCTAGCCGCGGTGTCTCCCTCGGGTGAGACGCTGGCGCTCGCCGGCGAGGACGAAGCTTTCTTGGTCGACGACGACGGCTCGATCAAGGAGGAGCGCCGGCATGGCCGAGGCTTGTCGGCGCTCGGCGCCTCATCGACCGGCTTCTTCCTGGCCGGCGTCCACTACGGGGTGGAGCCGATCAGCTTCGATGGCGTCACGTTCGAGTCGACGAACGACTTTGGCCTCTTCGTCATCGCGCTGGGCGGCGACATGGCTCCACGAGCGGTGCTTCAACCGGCGCCGGGCAAGGGCCTTCCAGCTCATGTGGATTCGATTGTCGGTCTGAGCGACGGCGACGTCGTGACGGCGCACAGGGATGAGGCTGAACCACTCAACACCGTCATCACGCGGATCGGCGCGCATCCCTGGAGGGCGCTCGCGCCTCTGAAGGGCATGAAAGTCGGCCTCTTCGCGCTCGAAGACGACAGCGTGGTCGTCCAGATCGGGCCTTCGGTATCGCGCATCTCGGCCGACGGCGAGCTCTTGTGGTCGCGCGACTACGCCGGCTCGCTACACGCCGACGCGAGTGGTAGCTCGTTCTCGAGGGGCAAGGGGGGCGCGTCGATGTACGCCGCAGCTGTCTCGAACGAAATCGTGATCGCCTTCGTCGCCTATCCCTCCGAAGGGCCGCTGGAAACGTCCGACGGCTCGATCCTTCCGGACGGAGAGGACATCGGCTTCGCGACGCTCGACGTCGAAACCGGGCTCTTCGAGCACATCGAGCTCGAGAATGCGCCGGGCGATCAATACATCCTCAGGCCCGCGCTCCACCACGACGGGTCGCTCGTTGCCCTGGTCTCGACGGTTCGGCCCGCGGAGCTCCGCACGCACGCCATCGCGCGCTTTCGCCTGCCGTGACCTCGGCGTAGAGTTTCTCGCGTGAGCGCGCCGGGTCGATTCGATCCCAACGTCGAACGCGGGGCGGACAACCTGGCGCAGAGCTGCCTTCAGGTCTCGTCCGGCGAGCGCGTGAAGCTCTTGTCGTTTCGGGCTGATGACGTTGCCGATCCCATCGAGGCGGGGCTGGCGCGCGCGGGTGCGATCGTCGAGCGCACGCGCCTCGACCACCTCGCCGACGCACCCGAGCGGGTGGCGGACGAGGTCGCAGTGGCCCTCGAGGGCTCGACGGCCTCGGTGTACGTCGGCGCGCCCGACAAGGTGCAGATCTCGTTCTCGGCGATTCGCACGGCCAAGCGACCGACCAATCGGCACATCCACATCCCTCGCGCCGATCAGCGCATCCTCGCGCAGAGCGGGCGCGCCGATCCCGACCTGCTCACCATCATCAACGACCGCCTCATCGCCCGGCTCAGGCCGAACGCGAAGATCCACGTCGCGAGCCCGACTGGGACGGCGCTCGATGTAGCGCTGCCCTCGCAGCCCATCGTCATCAGCTGCAACGGCCGTCCACCGCTGGGTGAGGTCGACAACCTCCCTTCCGGCTTCGTCTTCGCGCACCCGCTCAGCGTGAGCGGTACGCTCGTCGTCGACCGCGGGGCCGTCTCCAGCCTCCTCGAGATACCGGCCGCGAAGCTGCGCCGGACTCCGGTGTCCCTCGCGATCTCGGGCGGGCGAGTCACCGGGGTGACGTGTGAGGACGCCCCGATCGCCGCCGCCTTCGAAGGCTTCTTGGAGGCGCACCCCAACGCGCCGCGTGTCGGCCTCGTCAATCTCCCGACGAACTACCTCGTGCGCTCCGAGATAGGTCTCGAGTACCAGGACGCGCTGCTCCCGGGTGTGGTGCTCTCGCTCGGGTACACGGCCCGCGAGCAGACCAAAGCCACGTTCGACGCGCCGGTGCAGCTCCGCCTGTTGGGCCGCAAGCAGGACGTTTCGATTGACGGTCACGCCGTCGTCCACGCCGGCCGGCTCGACGACGCCCTCGTCGAGGGCATCGATCCTTTCCGGTGAGCTAGCGCTTCGGCGCGCCGACCCCCATCTTGTCCATGACTTCGCGCATCGTCTCGCGAGCGATCGATCGAGCCTTGTCCGCGCCCGTCGCGAGCGCCTCTTCGATCTTGGACTCGTCGGCGCGAAGCTCGAGGTACTTCTCGCGAACGGGCGTGAGGTACGCGACCACGGCCTCGGCGACGGCGACCTTGAGGTGGCCGTACTGCTGGCCGGCGAAGTCATTGGCGACGTCTTGGGGCTTCTTGCCCTGGATCGCGGCCATGATCTCGCACAGGTTCCGGATGCCCGGCTTGTCGTCGGCGATCGCGATCTCGGTCCCCGAGTCGGTGACCGCGCTCTTGATCTTCTTGAGGACCTGCTTGGGCTCGTCGAGGACGAAGACGGTTCCCGCCTCGGTCGACGCGGTGGTCGACATCTTCTTCTCGGGCGCCTGAAGATCCATGATGCGCGCGCCGACCTCGGGGATTCGGTGCTTCGGGACGACCAGGGTCTCGCCGAAGCGCTCGTTGAAGCGCTCGGCGATGTTGCGCGCGAGCTCCACGTGCTGCCGCTGATCGTCGCCGACCGGCACGTCGGTCGTCTTGTAGAGCAAGATGTCCGCGGCCATCAGCACCGGGTAGAGGAAGATGCCCGCCGAGATGAGCGCGTCCTTGTGCTGGGTGCTCTTGTCCTTGAACTGGGTCATCCGGCTCAGCTCGCCGTGCGAGGTGACCGAGCAGAGCAGCCAGCAGAGCTCGGCGTGCTCGGCGACGTCGCTCTGCCGAAAGAGGATGCACTTTGCGGGATCGAGGCCGGCGGCGAGGAGGATCGCGGTCGTGTCGTACACCGACTTGCGAAGGGCCGCAGGCTCGTAGAGGACGGTCGTCGCGTGAAGGTCGACGATGCAGTAGAGCGCTTCGCCGCGTGACTGACCCTCGACGTACTGGCGGATCGCGCCGATGTAGTTGCCGAGGTGCTTGCGACCGGTGGGCTGGATGCCGCTGAAGATCCGCATGACGGGTGTCTTTCTAGGCGGTGGGGGCCCGCCTGTCACGCCGGGGCACGTACGAGGGGCGTCATCGCTTTTCGGAAGCGATCGGACCAAGGGCAGGGGCGATTCGTCGCGGGGTCGAGGCGTACGAGGCGCGACGACCCTTCGGCATAGACGATGTCGCCATGCGTGGACCTGACGCGGGCGTCGATGATCAGGCTCGAGTTTCCGAGCTTGGTCGGGGTCAGCTCGACGAGCACCTCGCCCTCGCCGCGAAACGGCGCGAGGTAGCGGATCGAGTGCTCGGCCACGACCTGCCACTTGTCGGGATTGTCGTCGACGTCGTCCTCCCATCGGAAGCCGAGCGCGTTGTAGAGCTCGCCGCGGGCGCGCTCGATGAAGAGCATGTAGCGGACGTTGTGGAGAATGTTGAGGGCGTCGAGATCGTCGAAGTAGACCCGCTGGACGCTGCGGTACGGTGACAGAACCGTCATCGTCGGCCCTTCGGCTTCGCGGCGGGCTTCTTCGCAGCGGGCTTCTTCGGGACGGGCTTCTTCGCTGCCGGCTTCTTGGTAGCGGGCTTCTTCTTGGCGCGCAGCGCCTTCTTCGCCCGCTCGACCACCTCGGGGTTCTTGCGGCCGACGAGCTCGGCCTTGAACGCCGAGGGGCAGAGGTCGTTCACGCCGCACGCGCTGCACGCCGGGCGCTGCGCGAAGCAGACGCGGCGACCGTGGAAGATGAGCGTGTGCGAGAGCGGATCCCAGTCCTCGCGAGGGAAGAGGTCGCAGAGCGCGATCTCGATCGGGCCCGGCTCGGTCTCCTTGGTGAAGCCCAGGCGCTGGGAGAGGCGCTGCACGTGCGTGTCGACGACGACGCCTTCGGGCTCGCCCCAGATCACGCCGAGCACGACGTTCGCCGTCTTGCGGGCGACGCCGGGTAGGGACAGCATCGCGTCCATGTCGCGGGG
>JBGTSH010000344.1:0-11008 GCA_041940405.1 Polyangiaceae bacterium | reverse complement strand
TGCCGCTGCCCGAGGCGCCGACCAAAACGACGAGCTCGCCGGCGTGGAGCGTTGCGTCCACCCCGCGGAGCGCGTGAACGTCCACCTCTCCCATTCGGTAGACCTTGGCGAGATTCCGCGCCTCGATCACCGGGGGCGCGCCAGGGATCATGCGTGGCCTCGGTCGAAGAGGTGCCTGGGCATGCAGCTCATGAAGGTGCTCTCGCTTGGCTCGGGTTCGGTCGGTTCTTCACCAGGTGAAGCCGCCCCCGCCGATGAACTCCCGGAGGATCGACGTCGGCGGCACGTGATCCGGATAGATCGGTACGAACGGCGCGATCAGCCTTCGCAACCGTAGGGCTGCAGGGAAATGCGGCGAGCTTCGCGGCACCTCGAGGAGGTAGCGCTCGGCGAACACCTTGAGCACGCTGATCTCGTAGAGCAGCGAAGTGTCGAACACGCTGTCCGCGCTCGCTTGAAAGGGAAACACTGCGAGCCGCTCGCCCCGCCGCACGCTCGACCAGCGCGCCAGGTTCGTCTCCGCCGACGCGCCGCGCCCGTGGCGGTCACGCACGATCCGCCGTAGCAAGCGAACGTCGGCAGGCTCGAAGCTCGTGAGCGGATCGAAGGCGAGGGCGCTCGCCGGGTGGATGAAGACCCGGTGAATGATGCCTGGATCCAGGCCCCGAACGAGCTCGGGGTTCAGTGCGTGCAGGCCTTCGAGGATCAGCACCTTGTCCTTGTGCAGGTCGAGCTCCGGTCCACCCGTGGGATCGCTCTTTCCGGTTACGAAGTCGTAGCGAGCCGTGCGAACGCGCTCGCCGGAGAGGAGCGCCCCGAGGTGGAGGGTCAGAAGCTTGCGGTCGAGCGCCTCGAGGGCTTCGTAGTCGTAGGCTCCGCTCGCGTCGCGGACGGTCTTTTCACGATCGACGTAGTAGTCATCGAGCGAGAGTCCGACAGGACGGATGCCGTCGACCTCGAGCTGAATGCGGAGTCGCTTGATGAACGTCGTCTTGCCCGAAGAGGAGGGACCTGCCACCGCGACGATACGCACCGCCCCGCGGTCTCGAATCTCGTCCGCGAGCCGGCCGAGGCGCTTTTCGTGGAAGCCCTCACTGACGCGAATGACCTCCGCGACCTCGCCCGTGACGACGGCGCGATTGAAGCTGCCGACGCTGCTCACCTCGAGGAGCCGTCGCCAGCCCTGCTCCTCTTTTGTCATCTCGGCGCCGTAGCGAGGCGCGAGGGCCTCCAACATCAACGTCTTCGCGGGGCGGGGTGCGAGCGTGCGTCGAACTGCCGAGCCGAAGTCGAGCGCGAGTCCGTCCGGGTGAGGAAAGACATGGATGTCGGCCAGCATTCCGGCGTCCGGCAGCACGGGACCGGGGCTCGGAAGTCGGACGTCACCGCAGCTGACCAGCTCGACATGCGACTCCGTCGTTCCGGCTACGAGGTCGGCGACGTCATCGAGCGCGCGTTCGCGCAAGTACCTCGCCGCGTCGTCCGTGCTCCATACCTCCTCGCGAAGCGGCGTGCGCTCCGCGATGAGCGCACCGACATGACGGTTGATCTCGCCGGCGGCTCGCTCCGGCAGAGCGGCGAATCCAGGCGCGACGACCAATCGACCAGAGCTCCACGACGGCCCGAGCCGAAGCCCGGTGTATCCCGCGCGGCCTGCAGCTTCGAGCACCACCAACCCGGCAGACCGCTTGTAGATCTCCCGTCCTTCCCAATCGTCGAGCGAGAGCGGCTCGAGATCCACCTCCGGCGGTGCAGGTGTGTAGAGCGCGAGGGTCCGACCTTGGGCACGGGCCCCCACCACGAGCCCCGCGGTCGTCTCGACGGGCACGCGGTGGCGCACCAAAATGGGCGAGTCGCACGGGGCGCCGCGCTGCCCGCCGCTCAAGAGCACGCGAGAGACGACCAGCGCCACGTTCGGCGCCCGGCTCGCCAGCGCTTCGAACCGCGATCGGCGAAGCCTTGCCAGGCGGACGTCGGAGCGGGCTCGAAGACCGCCGATACGGGGCGCCTCACCGAAGCCCAGCGAATCCCCGCCGAGCACCGCGCCTGGCCCAAACACATGCTCGCCGGGCGGCTCGCCTCCGCTAAGCTCCCCCACGAGAACCACGATCGCGCCTTCGGCGTCGCTTCCAGCGACCAGGCGGCCCGCATCGAGCTGCGCGATCTCGAGGAGATCGAGCACGGCGTAGCGTTCCCGAGGCGCGAGCCGACGAAGCATCTCGCTCGCCTCGAGCTGCGCTTGATCATCGAGCGTGTGATGGTCTTTGAACGGGAGCCACACGAACGGCCCTGGTGCAATCGCAGCGCCAGCTCTACTCGGTGGCTGCCGTCTTGCACGAAAGCCAGCCAGGAGGTTGTTCCAGATGCAAAAGCTGCTGGTTGCCGTGGATGGATCACCGAGACAGAAGGGGGTAGTCGATGCAGCGGTCGCGCTCGCGCGCAAAACCGGCGCGAAGCTGACCCTCTTTCGAAGCGTCGGACTTCAGCGCGAGGTGCCGTTCTCGGCGCTCGGGCTCACACCGGAGAACGTCGCCGAAGTGTTCGAGGCCAAGACGCGCGCGGAGCTCGAAGCGCTCCAAAGCATCCTCCCGCAGGAGGTTCGAGGCGGAGTCCGAGTCGCACTCGGCTCCCCATGGTCCGCGATCGTCGAAGCGGCGCGCGAGGATAACGCCGACATCATCGTGATCGGATCGCATGGCTACTCCGGCGTCGACCGGGTCATCGGAACCACGGCGTCCAAGGTGGTCAACCACGCCGATCGCTCGGTTCTCGTCGTGCGCGAGGCGAGCCGCATATGAGCCAGCAGGCTCGCCGACCTCGTCGAAAGGAAGCGCCGTCTCTCAGTCGCGCGTGACCCGGCGGGCCCGCGTCGTGTGGAGACCGTACTCGTTGAGCCTGTACTGAATGGTCCGGATCGAGATGTCGAGCATCTTCGCCGCGCGCGCCGTCGAGCCGGAGGTCGCTTCGAGCGTGGAGAGGATGGCGTACTTCTCGATCTCGGCCATCGTCGAGCCGGGGATACGCACCGACCCCTTGGAGACAGGTGCGATGTCGATCGGCAAGTGCTCGGCGTCGATGCGGTCGCCCTCGCACAGCACGACCGCACGCTCGAGGGCATTCTCGAGCTCGCGCACGTTTCCGGGCCAGGGGTGCGCCACGATCCGGGCGCGCGCCGCATCGGTGAATCCCTCGATCGCCTTGTGGTTCTCTGCGGCGAAGCGCCGGAGAAAGTGCGAGGCGAGGAGGAGCACGTCGGTGTCGCGGACCCGGAGCGGCGGCATGTCGACGTGCACGACCTTGAGCCGGTAGAAGAGATCTTCGCGGAATCGGCCTTCTTGCACTGCGGTGCGCAGATCTTGGTTGGTGGCTGCGATCAGGCGCACGTCGGCCGAGATCGTCTCGTTGCCACCGACGCGCTCGAACGCCCTTTCTTGCAGCACGCGCAGGAGCTTCACTTGCGTCGCCAGCGGAATCTCGCCGACCTCGTCGAGAAACAGCGTGCCGCCGTCGGCCAGCTCGAACCGTCCAACACGGCGCTTGTCGGCGCCGGTGAACGAGCCCTTTTCATGGCCGAAGAGCTCGCTCTCCAAGAGGGACTCGGCGAGCGCCGCACAGTGGAGGGAGACGAAGGGCTTGTCCTTGCGCGGGCTCATCTCGTGGATAGCCCGAGCGAGCTCGCCCTTGCCGGTGCCGCTCTCACCCGTGATGAGGACGGTCGCCTTCGAGCCGGCGACTTGTCGTGCGACCCGGTAGACATCCTGCATCGCGCGGCTCGCACCCAGCATGCCGCCGAGCGCCGCCGCGCCGCTCTGGTCCAGCTGACGGCGCAGGTTCTCGGTCTCTGCGCGGAGGCTGCGATGCTCGTTGGCGCGCTCGATCGAGACGACCAGCGCGTCGACGTCGACCGGCTTCGTCAGATAGTCGTCCGCTCCGTCGCGCATTGCCGCGACCGCCGAGGAGACGTCGCCGAAGGCGGTCACCACGATGACGGGGATGTGGGGGTCTTGCTCGCGCAGCTTGCGGAGGAGCGATAGCCCATCCATTCCGGGCATCTTGAGGTCGGTGACGACCACCGCGGGCGGGCGCTCAGCCGCGATCTCGAGGGCGGCGGCGCCGTCCTCGGCCGTGTCGACGATGAAGCCGTCCTGCGAGAGCAGCTTCTCGAGGCCGGAGCGAGCGGATGCCTCGTCGTCCACGACCAGCACACGGCACTTCGTTCCTTCGGTCATGTCGTCGCTCCCATACGCGAGTGGTTCCAGCCCAACAGCGGCAATGCCACGCGGAAGATAGTCTTGCCGGGCGAGCTTTTGAAGTCGATGGTTCCGCCGTGATCGGTCACGATGCGGTGGACGATCGCCAGCCCCAGCCCCGTCCCATTCTCTTTGGTCGAGTAGAACGGATCGAAGATGGGGTCGGCCTCGTCGGGAATTCCCGGACCCTGATCCTCGACGTCGATGTTCGCCGTGCGGGGCTGCTTTCGAACGCGGATGGTAGCCCGCCCGCCCGAGAGCGGGGCCATGGCCTCGATCGCGTTCTGCACCAGGTTCAAGAGCACCTGCTCCAACCTCGCGCCGTCCGCGTCGATCGTCAGCTCGGCGTCGGGCAGGTCGAGGACGAGCGTGACGTTCGCCGCTGCGGCGGTGCTTTCCATGAGCTGGACGATTCGCTGGCAAAGCGAGCCCAGCGCGACCGGCTTCTTGCTGAGCGGTCGTGGGCGGGCGAACTCGAGGAACTCCGTCACCAGATTCGCCAGGCGCTTGATCTCTTCGTCGACGACGCGGACCGCTCCGAGCGTCTCGGGATCGGTGACGTTCGCCCGTCGAAGGCCGCGTTCCAAGAAGGTCAGGTGAAGGTGCGCTCCATTGAGCGGGTTGCGGATCTCGTGCGCGAGGCCGGCTGCGAGCGTGCCGATGGCCGCGAGCTTCTCGTTCTGTAGCGCCCGATCCGCGAGCGCCTTTTGCTCCGTTACGTCGAGCCCGACGGCAAAGAGCGTCACCTCGTCGTCCTCATGCGACGTATGGGCGAGCTGCCACCGCACCTCGCGCAGATGCCCTGCCTTGGTGCGAATCACGTTCTCGATCGGCTCACCGCCGCTCTGCGAACCGGCCGGAGGATCCAAAGGGAAGAGCGCACCTTCGCCATCGGCGAGCTCGGACGAGAGCAGGAGCTCCCCCAAAGAGCGCCCGATCGCTTCGTCGCGCCAGTATCCGGTGACGCGCTCGGCCTCTGCGTTGAAGAGGCGGATCGTGCGCTTCGCGTCGAGCCCGATGATGATCACCTTGGCCAGCTCCACCGCGTGCCGGTACCGATGCTCGGCCCGAGCAAGGGTGCGACCGGCTTCTTCGCGCTCGAGCGCCTGGGCTCGCTCGGCCCGAGCGACGAGGTCGTCGCGATACGTCTCGAGCATGATGGCAAGCTCGAGGTCCAGCGCGCGTTCGATGGCGCTCGTGAGGCGCTGCTTGTCGCCCACATCCTCCTCGCGTGCGTCGTGGACGATGCGGATCAGCTCGACCCGGATGAGCGCCATCGCGGTGAACATGTAGTGTTGCGGTAGACCGACGCGCACGTGGACGCGGCCGATCTTCGCGCTCTCGAGGAAGTACGCTTCGTCGTACGTTCCACCGAACAGCCTGTCGAGCCACCGGACCAGCGAGCGCTTGAGCCGATCGATCTGCGCTTCGCTCGTGAACACGGCATGCGCAGCTTCATGCTCGCGGATCCGATCGTAGAACTCGGCCGCGATGCGTTCGAAGTGCGGTGCCGCGTAAGGCCTGAACGTACCGAGGCGCGCTGCGTCGGCGTCCGTGAACCGGACATAACGCTTCATCTCGACGTACAAGCTCTCGGTCGCTCGCGCGCTCACTCTTCCTGCTTCTGCCGGCTTCGACGTGTGGTCCTCGGGATGAGAGCACCGCTGGCTTGTCCGATGAAGCGCAGAACGTCGAGCGAGGAGAGCATGCCCACGATGCTGCCGGACCAACCCAGGACCGGCAGGTGATGGATGCCCTCGAACGCCATGATGGCCGCTGCTCGGGTGATCGGCATTGCCTCGACGGTGGTGACGACACCTCTGGTCATGATGTCGGCGGCACACTTGGCGTCGGGCGCGGCAGCGACGAGGTCGGCGGGCGAGACCATTCCGAGGAGCCTGCCCGCGCTGTCCGCAACCGGGATGGTGCCGAGCGCATGCTCGTCGAAGATGCGCGCCAGCACCCTGAGCGGAGCGTCGGGATCGGCGCAGAGGATGTCGCGAGTACAGACTTGCCCGACCGAGATCGCGCGGAGCGGCTCGGCGAGGCGCGCGCGCGATGCGTCGGGAACCGCGGTCACCGATGCGTGCGGAGCGCTGCTGCAGTCGACCACGTCGGCGTCGAACCGCGCGTCGTACCGGACCTCGCCGCCGTACCCGCAAGTTCGGCAGGTCTCGGCCGGGCGGAGGCAACCTTCACGGGGACAGAGGACGACCTCTTCCACGCGCTCGCGTCCTTTGCCGTCCACGAAGCGCCTGCGATGCACCATGACGGGGTCCATCTCGTGTCCTCGAGCAAGCTCCGTTCCGCGCCGCCTCGCCCGCAACGGTGCAGATGCCTGCCCTCTCGTGCCGGACGCAGGTGCAAACCCTGCGTCGAACGCAGCTGCGGCGCTCATCGGCTGGGGTTCTCGCGATTCTGTCGATGCTCTGCGGTGGCGCGGCGCTTGCTGACGCGCGCGTTGAGCACATGTCCTGGTCGTCGATCAAGAGCTCGTACCTGACCTTCGACAGGAGGACGCTCGGGCTGACCCGCATCCTCCTCGGCTTCTACCTGATCATGGACCTTCTCCGGCGAACGCCGGACTGGGAGGACATGTTCGCCGACATCGGCGTCCTGCCCACCTGGCTGGTCCTCGATCGGCCGCAGGCGTCGAACTTCTCGCTCCTCCACGGCTTCACGAGCGGCCCCGAGCTCTGGGTGCTCTGGGCGGCGATCCTCGCGACGTACGTGCTGCTCCTGGTCGGGTACAAGACGAAGATCTGGCAGGTCCTCTCGCTGCTCTTCGTCACGAGCATGAACGGACGCGTGCTCTTGATCGAGAACGGCGGCTACGTCGTGCAGAACCTGCTCCTCTTGTGGACCGCGTTCCTGCCCCTCGGCGATCGGTTCAGCCTCGACTCGCTGCTCGGCTCGCTCCGTCGCCGCCGCGAGCGAACGGCAGAGGAGCTCTGCGATCGATCCGAGATGACGGAGCCCTTCCGCCTGACGCCCTTCGTGTCGATCGTCGGGCTTGCGATCTGTCTCCAGCTCTCGGCGATCTACTACTTCAACGTCGTGCACAAGACGGGGCCGAACTGGCACAACGGCACCGCGGTTCACTACGTCCTCTACAACGACCGCATGGCGACACCGATCGTCGCTGCGGTTCGGACCCACGTCCCGTTCTGGGCGATCAAGGTGATGACGCCGCTCGTGCTGGTGGCCGAGGGGGCGCTGCCGTTCCTCTTGCTCCTGCCGCGGCTCAACGTGTTCGGGATGGACATCAAGGTGTGGATGAAGCGCCTCGCCATCGTGCTCATCTGCTTCCTCCACATCGGCTTCGGCTCCAGCTTCGTCCTCGGACCGTTTGCCTGGGCGCTCTGCATCTTCAGCACGCTGCTCTTCAGCTACGAAGACTGGGAGCTGACGAAGGCGGCGATGAAGAAGCCCGCTCGCGAGCGCACCGTGATCTTCGACGCCTCGAACGGCTTTTTGCTGCTCGTCTGCCGGATCCTTGCCCGCATCGACCACTTCCAGCTCCTCGGCTTCGATGCGCCTCGCTCGGAAGAGGAGCGCCGCCAGGGCTTCTCGGTGCTCAGACCCGACGGACAAGTCGTGGCCGGCCACCGCGCGGTTGCGGATGTGGCGAGCGCGCTGCCCGTCGGTCCGGTCTTCTCCTGGCTGGCGCTGGTCCCGGGCATCTCGCACTTCATCGATTTCGCGCTTCGGCGGGCCACGGGGATCACGCGCATCGCGGGCCTCGAGGTGCCGGCCGAGGTCCAGCCCGTGCTCCCTCAGCCCGGCCGCGCGAGCCGCGTTCTGGGGTTCGCTCGCGGCGGCCTGCGGGAAGCAGTCTGCGCGTTGATGCTGGCGGCCGCCGTCAACCAAGCATTGGTCGAGCTGTGGTCGACCAAGAAGCCGTGGAACAAGCTGATTACGTCGCTCAACGCGACGGGGGCGGCGCAGGCGAGCGGGGTCAAGCTCTCGCAGCAGCCCGAGCTCTTCCAGACGCTGTCCCACAAACTGCGGTTCCTCCAGGGCTGGTTCATGTTCTCCCCGAATCCGGTCATGGACGATGGAACGATCGTCGTCGATGCGGTCACCGCCGACGGGCGGCACATCAACCCGTTCATGCTCGAGGCGCCCGACTTCGACCTGATTCACGCCGAGAGCCTTCGCTACAACCAGATCTGGAGCGACTACTTCAACCGCATGCATTTTTCCGGCAATCGCGGCTACCAGGACGCGATGGTGGCGTACATGCGCCGTCTCCCGGACCGGACGGGGAACCCCGACGATCGACTCGTCTATGGCGAGGTGTATTGGGTCTCGGACATGAGCCCGAAATGGGGCACGCGCGAGTCCTGGGGGCAGCGGCGCGACCTACTCTTCAGCTTCGAAGAGAGTGGGTCGGCGAAGGACTCGCGTTCGGCCAACGCCACCCAATGAGCTGCCCAGCATTTCGCGGCCCGGCACGCGCATTGCGAGACGGCCGGTACCGATGTCGACCATCGCAATAGGAGCCCGAGACGGCGGTCGATTCGACGCGAATCGATCCGCGAGGACGAAGCCTGTCGTCTGTGAGCATTGCGGCTCTCCTGTTCGCAGCTCCGATGGCCGCTTCTGCTGTGCCGGCTGCGAGCACGTCCACGCCCTGCTCCTCGAGGGCGGTCTCGAGCGCTACTACGATCTGCGAAGCGGGGTAGGGCAGGCCGTCGACGAAGCGCAACGGCACGCCGACGACAAGTGGGTGAGCCTCGTGGAGGCCGAGCTCCGCTCGAGATCGGGCCTGTCCCTCTTGGCGCTCGATGTCGACGGGCTTCACTGCACGGGCTGCGTGTGGCTTCTCGAAGAGCTCTTCCGCCGAAGCGGAGCCGAGGGCCGCATCGTCGTGAATCCTGCACGAGGCTCCGCCGACCTCTGGGTCCTCCCCGACTTCCCTCTCACCAAGCTCGTCGAGGATGCGGCCGCGCTGGGCTACCGATTCGGTCCTCGCAAGAAGGGAGAGCTCGGCTCGAGCAGCTTGATCTTGCGCATGGGGATCTGCATCGCGCTCGCGATGAACGCGATGATCTTCGCGATCAGCATCTACGCAGGCCTCGAGACGGGGCCGCTCGCCAGGCTGTTTCACTTCCTCTGCTTCGGCTTGGCGCTCGCGTCGTTCGCCGTGGGCGGGACGGTGTTCGTCCGTGGCGCCTGGCGCGCGTTGCAGCGCGGGATGCTGCATCTCGACCTACCCATCGCGCTCGGGATCCTCCTCGGATACGCCGGCTCGACCATCTCGCTCTTCGCGAGCGGAGGGAAGGACTCGTACTTCGACACGCTGACGGTCTTCATCGCCTTGATGCTCGTCGGCAGGTTCCTGCGCGAGCGCGTCCTCGAGAAGAACCGATCCCAGCTGCTCGAGGACGTCGGTCCTTCGACGTTGCTCGTCCGGCGTGTGACCGCCGCCGGCGAAGGTGCCCGCATCGAGATCGTCTCGGCGACCGAGGTTCGCGCGGGTGATCGGTTGCTCATCGCCCCCGGCGACGTGGTTCCCACGCGTGCCCGTCTCGAGAGCCCCGAAGGAACCATCTCGCTCGATTGGATCACCGGCGAAGCCGAGCCCAAGCGGATCGCGCGGGGCGATGCCCTCGTCGCCGGAGCAGCGAATGCGGGAACTTCGGCCTTGGAAGTGGAGGCGACCGGCACCCTCGACGCCTCGGGGCTGCTCGATCTTCTCCGAGTCCCTCGGGCCACCGATCGTTATGGCGACGTCGCCACGCCCTTCGAGGCCCGGCTTTCGAGGATCTGGGTCGTCCTCGTCCTCGTGGCGGCGGCGACCGGGGCCGCAGGATGGCTCGCCGTCACGGGCGATCCACAGCTCGCGCTGGGGGTTGGTGTCGGCGTTCTCGTCGTGACCTGCCCATGCGCGTTCGGAATCGCGACGCCGATCGCGCACGAGCTCGTCCTCGGAGGTCTGCGCCAGGCGGGGCTCCTGATTCGCAGCTCCAGCTTCCTCGAGCGAGCGCGAGCCGTGCGTAAGGTGGTGTTCGACAAGACCGGAACGTTGACGACCGGCGCCTTGCGCCTGGCGGATGGCGGCGCGCTGGCGCGCCTCGACGCCGAATCGCTCGGCCTCTTGTTCAATCTCGCCGCACGCAGCAGCCACCCGAAGGCGGCGGCCGTACGCGCCGCAGTTCCGCCGAGCTCGCAGCGCTTCGAAGCGGGCCTGGTCGTCGAGGAACATCGGGGCCTCGGTCTCTCGCTCGAGCGCGGCGGCCGGATCTACAGGCTGGGCGCTCCGGCGTGGGCCGTCGGCAAAGAGGTCGAAGGCGACATCGCGTTCAGCGTCGACCACGAGGCGCTCTTCAGCGGCGAGATTGATGCGGCGGCCTTCACGCCGGCTCGCCGGTGGCTGGTGAGTCCGCAGATCTTCGAAGAGCGCGTGCTCGATGTCTTCGGGCTGGAAGGCCGAGAGCGGGAGGGGTTCCGACAGCGCGGCTTCTACGGTGTGACGAACCCCTTCGTTTTGCCGGAGCACTCGGGGGTACGGTATTACGACATCGGCACTCTCGGGGGCGGGCATCTGCTGGTCATGCTCAGCAACGCTCAGTGGATCGCCGAGAAGCAGATCACCGCTGCGCGCATCGAGAAGGGTGAACTTGATCCGAAGTCATTTCCGAATCCCAAAGACCGCTGGTTTCCCGGCAGCACGCCGGATGCCTTCAGGACAATCATTCTGAAGGACGGTGCGCCGACCGACGAAGAACTTGCCAACGCTGTCCGTACGCAGT
>JBGTSH010000343.1:0-11019 GCA_041940405.1 Polyangiaceae bacterium | reverse complement strand
TGGCACATGTGGAACGAGACATGCCGCTGCGCGTGTATGAGGCGATGGGGGCGGTAGGCGGAGCGTTACTCGAAGCGGGCCATGTTCTAGCTGCACAAGCGCATCTATGGCTACACGCGGCGCTGGCGCCAAAAGATGACTCTCGTTCCCGCGAAGTCCTGGCTGCGCTGCATCACTATTCCGGGTTACCGCTGCTGCTACGCGATCAAATTAGCCTCCGGCCCGCGCCGAGCGATGCGCCGTGGAAAGCCGAGGCCGACCAGGCTACTCGGCTTGCGAACAACGGAAAGTGGCAACAGGCCGTTGCGATCATTGATCAACTCGGCGGCACCTACGGGGCAGAACCCACGTTGCTGTTCAATCGTGCGATCCTCGCTGGCTGGCTAGCCGACGATCGCGCCTTGGTCGCGGGCTTGCATGCTTACGCCGGACTCGATGTGCCACTCGACGATGCCGTGGAAGCCGAAGCCATAGCGCAGTTGCTTGACCCCGATTTGAAAGAGGCGGCTCTCGACTCCGTAGTACAGGTCTACGAAATAAAAGATTTCGACACGCTGGTGGAGCGGCTCCTTTCCGACAAGCGGGTGCAACCGTTTGAGATGGACCCGGCCGTTTTCGGCAAAAGCGATCAGCCACGTCCACGGCACACCTACGTGCTGCTTGATAGGCCGATGCCCGCCTCAGGCGAACAGCTTACACGCGATGAGGCGCCTCGCATGGCCGGTATCCTCGCGCTCTATGGACGCCAAACCGACCGTGCTGAGCACCTCGAACTCACGGTCGACAAGGGCCCTGCTTTCGAGGCCACGCTCAGCGCGCTCCAGCAAGTCGCTGGTGATGCCCTAGGAGACATGACTGAGGAGCGCATCGTCGGCTCCGTGTCACCGACGGATCAAGCACTGAATTGGCGGTGGCAACTGCCACGAGATACCCCTCCGGATGTGCGACGACGACTCATGGACGAGGAGCGGCGTGTTGCGATACTTGAACGGTGGCCGGCGCTCCCGAATCCGGCATTCGGCGGACAATCGGCTCAGGAAGTCGCCTCTCGTTCCGAAATGCGAGTTCCGCTGCTGGCAGCGATCCTGATCCTCGAACAGAAGGACCTTTCCGCCGACGAGCTGGACGGCATGGTGCGCACCGGCACCTTCCACCGGGTGGCGGACTGGCTCGACGCCGCGCCCCAGGCCGATGCCGAGGTCTGGGCCGCGCTCGCGGAGCTGCTCGCATGCGGTCTCGAGCATGCGCTTGGCCCAGCGAAGCTCCTCGACCGACGAGACCATGGGCACCATCAAGCGGACGTCACCGGCGGCCGTCGCCCGGACCATCGCGCGAAGATGATCGAGGAACACCTCCGGCCGGGTCTTGGCGAGCCGGATGGCGCGCAACCCGAGCATCGGGTTGAGCTCCGGCGGGAGCTTGAAGGTCGAGACGAACTTGTCGCCGCCGATGTCGAAGGTGCGGAGCACGACCGGCAGGTTGCCCATCGCATCGAGCACGCCCTTGAAGGCGGAGAGCTGCTCGTCCTCGGTCGGAGGATGGAGGCGATCGACGTAGAGGTATTCGGTCCGGTAGAGGCCGACGCCCTCGGCGCCGACCTCACGCGCTTGGCGCGCTTCATCCGGGTTCTCGACGTTGGCGCGAACCGCCACGGTCGTGCCGTCCAGGGTGCGGGCTGCGAGCTCACGAGCGAGCGAGAGGGCGTCGCGAAGCGCCGTGTAGCGCTCGCCGCGCCCGCGCGCGTCGAGGAGCGACGTCTCGTCCGGGTGCACGATCACGAGGCCGCGCAGGCCGTCGACGACGACCAAATCGCCCGTGGTGATCGAGTCGAACACGTCGCCCACGCCGACGACAGCAGGGAGCTTGAGCGCGCGCGCGGTGATCGAGGTGTGGCTCGTGCGCGTGCCGCCCTCGGTCACGAACGCGACGACCGTAGATCCGGGAATGATGGGTGCGCCCGAGACCTCGGATCCGCCGGTGACGATGCTCGCTGTGTCGGCGGGCGAGAGATCGCGCGCGAAGAGGACGATCTCTCCCCGCGGGATGCGCGGGTATCCCGCTGATTGGCTGGCAAAGCCGCGGAGCAGGTGCTCGCCGACGAACTCGATGTCGCGGCTGCGTTCGCGAAGGTACGGATCATTTGCGCGTGAGAGCTGTCCCGCGATGCTCTCCACCGCTATCGAGACCGCCCACTCGGCGCAGCGGTTCTCGCTCCGGATGAGCCGCTCGACCTCTTGCGCGAGCATCGGGTCTTCGACCATGAGCGCGTAGGCCTCGATGACCGAGTGCGCCGCCGAGACCGAGCCGAGGTTCGTGGCGACGCCCTTGAGCTGCATGCGCGCGCGCTCGGTGGCCCGTTTGAACCGCGCGAGCTCCGCCGGGTGCGACTCGGGCAGCGCTTGGCGCCGCGGGACCTGGTGCCGCGGGTTGCCGATGACGATGGCGCGACCGATCGCGACGCCGGGGGAGCCGGCGATGCCGTACAAGAGCTCCTGCACGGGCTCGGCGCCGGCGGTCATCTCGCCCCCCGGCGGCTCATTCGGCTTCTCCGAAACGTTGGGCGATGAGCTGCCCGATCGCGTCGACGCACTCGACCGCACCTGTTCCCTGGGCGCGAACACGGACCGTCGTCCCCTTCGCTCCGCAGAGGAGCAGCACGCCCATGACGCTCTTGGCGTTTACGCCGTCGGCCTCTTCGCCGAAGATCGTGACCTCGCATGCATAGCGGCTCGCGACCTGGACGAGCTTGGTGGCCGCGCGCGCGTGGAGCCCGCGCTCGTTGATGATCTCGAAGGACGCCTCGGCGACGTCGGCCTGCGCCTCGGGGGCTCTCATGGGCGCACCCCCGCGGGCGGAACCGAAGCGTCACGCGCATCTCGGTGAACGATACGTATGCCGCTGTGACCTTTTTTCTCGAGACGGTCGGCGAGCGCGACGGCGGTGGCGACCGAGCGGTGCTGGCCGCCGGTGCACCCGATCGCAACCGTGAGGTAGCTCTTTCCCTCGGCCTCGTAGCGCGGCAGAAGGAAGTGGCAGAGGTCGGTCGTCATCGACAGAAACTGGTCGGCCCCCTCGGACTTGAACACGTACGCGCTGACGCGAGCGTCCTGTCCGGTGAGCGGGCGGAGCTCGTCGACGAAGTGGGGGTTGTCGAGGAAACGGACGTCGAAGACGAGATCCGCGTCGCTCGGTAGCCCGTATTTGAACCCGAACGACATGATCCGCACGCTCATGCGGAGCGCGGTGAGCGTCTCGGGCTTGAAGACGCCGAGCACGCGTTTTCTCAGATCGTGGACGCGCAGCCCGCTGGTGTCGATGACCACCCCCGCGAGCTCGCGGAGCGGCGCGAGCCGCTCGCGCTCGAGCTTCACGCCGTCGAGGATCTGACCGTCCGATGACGGATCGCCGTGCGCGGTCGCCGCGGCTGCGGCTGCAGGGTGCGGCCGGCGCGTCTCACTGTAGCGACGCAGCACTGCCTCGTCCGAGGCGTCGAGGAACACGACCATGACCCGACGCGCCGATGCCGGTCCGGTCGCGGCTTGGCGAAGGCGCTGCACGGCCTCTGCCGCGCCGTCCAAGAAGTCGGTTACGCCGGCGCCGAATCCGAGCGCGATGTCGCGGACGCCCGCTTGCTCGCAGGCGGCGATCGCATGCTCGATCACCGGCGGTGGCAGGTTCTCGATCGCGTGGTAGCCGAGGTCTTCGAGCGCAGCGAGCGCCGTCGACTTTCCCGCACCGGAGAGGCCGGTCACGACCACGACGTTCGTCGGTCGCGTCATCGGATCCTCTTCGGACCAGAGCCGACAGGCGGAGGCATCGCGCTCTCGTCCGTCCGACGGATGTTGACGTCGCGGATCTGCTTCTCGATGACGCCGAAGAGCTCGCGGGCGGCGTGATGGCCGGCGTTCTTCAAGAGCTCGTTGCGCGCGGCGACCTCGAGGATCGACGCCATGTCGCGGCCGGGGCGGACCGGCACCACGAGCTCGGGGATCGAGACCGCGAGGATGTCGTGGAAGCGCTCCTCGAGCCCCAGCCGATCGGCCTCGAGCGCGCGCGACGGCTCTTCGACCAGACGAACCACGACGTCGATGCGCTTGCGCTCGCGGATCGCGGTCACGCCGAAGAGGTCCTTGATGTTCAGGATGCCGAGACCGCGCACCTCGAGGTGGTGGCGAAGGAGCTTCGCGGGCTGGCCGAAGATCATGCCGGGAGGGCGGAAGTCGCACTCGACCACGTCATCGGCGACGAGGCGATGCCCGCGCATCACGAGGTCGAGCGCGCACTCGCTCTTTCCTACGCCGCTCGGTCCCATGAGGAGGAGGCCGACACCGAAGACGTCGATGAGCACGCCGTGCAGGCGCTGGCGCGGCGCGAGGCGCTCGTCGAGCACGCCGTGGAGCCGGGTGATCGTGACGCTGGAGCGCTCGGCCGAATGAAAGAGCGGAGTGTTCGTTCGCTCGGCCACCGCGACGATGTCGCGCGAGCCGACGCCGAGGTTTCCGGTCAGGACGACGCACGAGAGCCCCAGTCCGAAGAAGCCGTTCATCGCGGCAATGCGCGACGACGACGGAAGCGCGTCGAGGAACGACTGCTCGGTCTGCCCGAGGATCTGGATGCGCGTCGGGACGATGCCGTGAAAGTGGCCGGTCAGCGCGAGCCCCGATTTTTGGATGCGCGTGTGCTGGATCGGCCTGTCGAGACCGGCCTGTCCCGCGAGGAGCGAGAGCGCCAGATCGAGGCCCTGCTCCGAAAGCAGGTTCTTGGTCAGGAGCGTCGGGCGCGCACGAGCGGCCTCTGGCCCCAGCGACCCCGCGAACGTCTCGTCATCGGACCACTCCACGCCCGCAGCTGAGGCCCCACCCGCGCCTCGAGAGCTCGAAGGCGCAGCCCTCGACGGAGGGTCGTCGTCACTCACGGCGGCCGGCCCTCTTCCGTTGCGATGAGCTGGAACGCTGCCGCACCGTCGGCGGCGCCCACCAGCCGCTCGCGGAAGTGATCGTCGCGAAGGAGGCGCGAGACGCGCGCCAGCGTCTTGAGGTGCTCGCCGACCGACCTTCGCGGTCCGATGACCGCGAAGAAGATCGACACAGGCAGCCCGTCGACCGCGTCGAAGCCGATCGGATCGGGACAGAGCAGCACCGCGCCGAGGATCCTGTCCAGGTCCTCCATCGCGGCGTGGGGAATCGCCACGCCACCGCCGACGCCGGTGGACTGCTGATCCTCGCGCCGAACGAGGAGCTCTTCGATGCTCCTGGGCTCGAGGCGTTTGTCGCCGCTCGCCAACAGATCGGCAAGGAGCCGGAGCGCGTCCGACTTGCTCTTGACCTGCTCGTCGCGGGCAACAGCGACACGGCCGGGGGTGAGGATATCGACGACCTGCATGGGACGTAGGACGCGGGCACCCTAGCACAACTCATCGCCGTGCTCGGCCGTGTGCGCCCGGTTTTCGGGCGGACGGGGCCGAGCACGGCGCTCGTCGTCAGCGCGAGGCGTCTACGACGACTCGCGCGTTCCGCGCTGCGATTCACGCTCTGCGATGGCGGCAAACTCCCCGGCGCTCATCGCGCCGTGCTTCTTCGCGACGTTCGCTCCCTTCTCGCTCCGGATCTGGCGCTCGAGCTTGTCGAGGACCAGGTCGATCGACGCGTACATGTCTCGGTTCCGCTCGTTCGCGTGGAAGTTGCCCGACCCCGCTTGAATCCGGACGTCGACGATGTGGTCGAGACCCTCGACCGAGAGGGTGACCTGCGCCGTCATGGCTTGTCGGAGGTACTTTTGGAGCTTCGAGATCTTGTCGGTCGCGTGCGCTTTGACCGCCTCCGAACCATCCATGTGCCGGAACGTGATCGCAATGTTCATGGACCCTACCTTCCTGCGGGCGTCATCGACGCCAACTGGGGATCGTACATCTCGAGGAGCGGTGGCCTGGAAGCTCTATTCCAACCCGATCGCCCCGAAATCGTCACGTTTGGGGCACGTGCGGACATCTCGGGCGGCCTGGGCCCACCCTCTGGTATACTGCGCCGCCCTTCGGCGGCCGGCCTTCCTAGCCCTCACTCAGGGTCGGCAGGAGGCAACGTGGGCTGGCGCGGCTTGGCATCACGGCCGCCGAGCAGTCGCTCGTAGACCACACGCGCGACGCCCTCCATCCGATCGGCCTCGGCTTGGGCCGCGGGGTCCTTCTTGAACTCTTCGTTGGACCTCAAAAAGCGCGTAAAGGCGACGAAGGTCTTGGCGAGCTCGACCTCGTTGCCTGTCTGCTCGAAGATGCCGGCGCTCCGCGCGTAGTACTCGCGCGCGCTCTTCGTGTGGGTCGGACCCCACCCACCGGCTGCGGTGATCTCGCCCAAGGTGCGAAGCGCGATGCCGAGCTGCACACGGCTGCGCACGGTCGCGAAGATGTCGACGCAGCGCCCGATGCACTCGCGGGCTTTGACCAGATCGCCGCGTGCCAGGTGCGCCTCGCCCATGGCGCGGAGCGCCTCTGCGAGGCCGAGCTTGTCGCCGAGCTCGTCGAATTGCTCCTCGGCCTGCTTGAGGACCGAGAGGGCGTGGTCGAGCTCGCCCGCGCGCCGGAGCGCCTCACCCGTGTTGACCAAGATGAGCGCGATGCGGTTCCGATCGCCGATCTGCTTGGCGACCTCGAGCGCCTCTTCGAAGAGCTTGCGCGCGGTGCGGTTGTCGGCGCGCTCGAGGGCGAGCATGCCGAGGTTGTTGAGGGTCGCGACGACGCCGACCAGATCGCCGATGTCGCGGCGAATGCCGAGCGCCTGCTCCCAGGCCTCGATCGCCTGGCCGAACTCGCCCGTCTCTTGGAGCACGATGCCGAGGTTGTTGAGCGAGAGCGCGATGCTCCTTCGGTCGCCGAGCCGGCGCCGGCGAGCGAGGCCGTCGCGCAGCGCCTTCTCGGCCGCGGGGTAGTCGCCTTTGAGCCAAGCCAGCTTGCCCAGGTCGTCGATCGTCGAAGCCACGCCCCGCTCGTCGCCGGACTTGGAGAAGAGGGCCATCGCGGCGTCGAGGTGGCTGCCGGCCTCTTCCAGGGAGCCGATGTCGCGGTAGAGGCGGCCGATGCGGTTGTGAGCGGCGCCGCCCTTCGGGAGCATGTCGAGACGGTAGGCGAGCGTCAGCATCTCGCGGAAGCTCGCGAGGGCGTCGTCGATCTTGCCGGTGAGGGCGAGCACGTCGCCGTAGTTGTGAAGCGCGTCGATGCGACGAGGAAGGCTCCCGTCGCCGACGAGCTCCAGGCCTTTCTCGTAGTAGCCGCATGCAGCCTGAACCGCATAGCCGGCGCGCGCTCTGTCTCCCGCCGCGAGGTACGCGAGCCCGGCCGCCTCGCGGTGGCCCGCCTTCTCGTGGTGCTCGGCGAGGAGCGCGAGCGTCTCTTCGCTCGTGTGCGTGTGGGTCTGCAGCTCGAGCCAATCCGCAAAGACGGCGTGGTGGTGCTTCTGCGCCGATGGGCTCGTGCGACTCGCTACCGCCTCGCGCTCTTTGTTGTGCTTGAACGCGTACTCGTCGGAGTCGGGCAGCGACGAGTCGGGCAGCTTGAGGATGTAGTCGCGGTGCTCGAGCTCGGTGAGGGCGACCTTCAGCTTCGAGACGTCGTCGTCGGCCCCCACCTTCCAGATCTCGGGCGCTTCGTGGCCGGTTCGAAGAAGGGGCACGAGCCCCGCGGACCAGAAGACGCTCCCCATCGTCGCGGCAAGCTCGAGTACCTTGCGCTCGAAGCCCGAAAGGGCCGAGAGGCGCGCACCGATCGCGTCCTCGACCGTGAGCGGGAGCTCGGCGGCGTCGAGGCGGTCGAGGTGCACCGTCCATCGCGGCTTGTCGGCCAGCGCCGACTCCTCTTCGAGGACACCGCGGTCATGGTAGAGACGGAGCATCTGGTCGAGCAGCGCCGGGTTGCCGGACGCGAAGGAGCAGGCGTTCTCCACCAGGCTCGGGGGAACGTTCCCGTCGGCGTCGGCGCACGGAGAGAGCCACGCCTTCATGAGCGCGTGCGAGTCGGCTTCGCCGAGGACGTCGAGCTCGACGACCTTGTGCTTCGCGCCGCCGGCGCTCGCCCAATCCTCCATCACGCTCTTGAGCTCGGGCCGGGCGGCGCAGAGGATCAGGATGGGGCCCGTCAGATACTCGAGGAGGTAGCGAAGGAGCTCGAGCGAGTCGGCGTGCGCTGCGTGCAGATCGTCGAACACCAGGCAGAGCGGGCTGTGCGCCGCGTCGGACTCGATGAACGACTTGAAGACGGCTCGGCGCAGGAGCTTGCCCTGCGCCGGATCGTCGCCGACCGCCTTCGTGAGCGGGCTCTCCTCGAACGGGACCTCGAGGAACTGGCCCAGGAAGTAGACGATGTCGCCGACCTTGCGATCGCCCGTCACCTTGGCGACCTGGGCGCGCACCTGCGACTTGATCTCTTCGGCATCCATCGACTCGACGAGGCCGAACCGCATCCTGAGGAGGCGACCGAAGATCCCGTACGCGCCGTCGGCGTCTCGGGTGCTCCCGCGGTAGACGCGCGGCACGAGGGCGCTGCCGCCCCGGTGCTTGAGCACGAACTCTTGGATGAGGCGGCTCTTGCCGACGCCCTGCGCCCCGAGCACCGTGACGATGCGGGTCTCTTTCGACGATTCGACGGCCGAGAGCGCTTCATCGAGCGCCTTCATCGCGGCATCGCGGCCGATGAACGGTCCGCGCTCGCCGACGAGGCCAAAGGGAAGGTTGTCTCGAACCATGGGAATCCGAGCGGAAGGTCCCCCAAAAGAAGCCCCGGGGAACCGGACCATACCGTTAGTCCAGTCGGCCGCCGATGGCCAGATCGGCCGCTCTGGACGCGCGTTTGGCCTTTTGGGGCTAAGCTGGGCAGGCCAGTGAGCGACACCGTCACGGATGCATCCCCGCCTTCGCGCGCGAACGCGCGCGAGCTCCGCCTGCTCGTGCAGACGAGCTTCAGCGCGGGCGAGATCCGGCGCCTCTTGGAGGCGTGGGGCGCCGCCCCCGACGAGCTCGAGGGCGACGTAGCGACGCTCGCGCATCACCTCGTCCGCATCGGCGACAAGCGGTTCGGCGTCCCCGAGATGGCCCGTCGCTTCCGGGCCGAGAAGCCGCTCCTCGAGTGGCCCGAGGAGGACTGGGGCTCGGACAAGTGGGCCGGCAAGGGCCCCGGCATCGACGTGGAAGCCACCGTCGTCGACGCACCGGCTCCGCCCGACGCGCCGCCGGTAGCAGGCGCGCCGGCAGCGGAAGCGGCGGCAACGGCCCCGACCCTCGAAGCGCCGAGCGAGGAGGCGCCTGTCGACGAGAGCGGCGCGCCGCCGTCGTCGGTGAAGGCGCCACCGCCTCGCTCGGCGAACCCGATGATCTTCCTCGAGCCGGAGGCGATGCGCGCGAAGCCGGAGCGCCAAGGGATCGATCCGAAGTGGCTCGCGATCGCAGGCGGCGGCTTGCTCGTCGCCATCGGTCTCGCCTTCGTCGCGGGTCTCGCCTGGCGCCGCGACGATGCGGCCGCAACGTCTCAGGGCGAGCCCGACGGTCCGACGCAGATGGCGGCACGCGCAGCCGGCTTCGTCGATCGAAGCCTCCTCTCGGTCGCCGATCTCTGCGAGCTCGTCGTCGATGGCGCGCCGACTCGTGACGTCCTCATCGTGGCGCAAGAGACGTGTGGACCGCAGAAGCCCGGAGCGCCGAAGCGCCAGCGGCCCGAGCTCGCTGACGAGCCCGCTCCACGTCCCGACGAGCCACCTCGTCCCGTGAGGCCGCGCACCGCGCCCGATCCGGAGCCGAAGCGCAATGATGACCCGCCGCCGGCGCAGGCGGGCGGGCCCGGCCGCGGCTCGTGCACGAAGTCTTGCATGCGCGTCCAGGACGAGTGCCTCGCCGCGTGTGGCGACGAGCCCAAGGACGCGAAGCTCTACGACGGGTTTCAGCAGTGCACTTCCAAGTGCTACACGGGCTCGGCGAGGTGTCGAACGTCGTGTCCGTAGGACGGGGCGTGGGCGCGGGGGCGCGGGGGCGCGGGCGCGCGCGGCGTGCGGGCGCGGGGCGTGCGGGCGCGGGCACGCGCGGCATGCGTGTTCAATGAAACAAAGCGTTTCAGTGCACGGCCTTTGGCCGGCCCATGCGCGCCCACTGAAACCTTTTGTTTCACTGAAGCGCCCTGGGCGCGGCGCGCAGCGCCCAAGGTCCGGACCGCGTTCAGCAACGCGCACGAAAAATGACAAACCCAACCACTTCGGCGCGGCTCTCATCGACGGTCAGCTCGATCCCGATTGCGCGGTAGCGGAGCGTCACCCTGCCCTCGCCGGCGGCAATGAGCTCGTACGCCTGGCCGAAGACGTCGATGACTCGAGCCTTCGACGCACCGATCGCGATGCCGCCGGTGGTGCGGAGACTCGTTTGGTAGACGCCTACCGCGATCGAATGGAGCAGCCCGAAAGCGAAGCGCAGCTCCGATGGCCGCCCTTCCTGAGAGACGCGGTCGGGTGCGTAGTCGTCATCATCTCGATAGTCGTACGAGATCGCGAAGACCTCGCCGCTGTCGTACCGAGACACCTTGGCGTCGGTCCCGAATTCCGCGAGCACGTCCTCGGCCGACGCTCGTCCGACGACGATGCCGCGCAGCCCTTCTCCAGGCGCGATGGAGCACGGATCAGGCTGCGTGCGGTACACCGCCGAGCAGTCTACCTGACCCTCCGTCCCTCCTCGTCCCCGCGCCGGCTCTCGCTCCCGCGCTCGCACCCGCGCCCACGCTCGGGGTCGCCCTCGCGCCCGCTCTCTCCGCTTGCCGCGCTGCGTAGCGCCAGCGAGAGTGGTGTCTGCCCCCCCGATGTACTAGGACCTTCCGAAAGCCATGGACAAGGTCGTCAAGACCGCGGTCGACGCGGTGAAGGACATCCCCCACGGCGCGACGATCCTCGCGGGCGGCTTCGGTCTCTGCGGGATCCCCGAGAACTGCATCGCCGCTCTGGCGGAGCTCGGGACGCGCGATCTGACGTTCGTGTCGAACAACTGCGGGGTCGACGACTT
>JBGTSH010000342.1:0-11123 GCA_041940405.1 Polyangiaceae bacterium | reverse complement strand
CGTGGGGCCCCAACCCCACTTGCTCTCGGCTGACCCGTTAGAGCACTGCGCGTGGGGCCCGATTTTTTTCGCAGCCGCTGCGCGTGGGGCCCCAACCCCACTTGCTCTCGGCTGACCCGTTAGAGCACTGCGCGTGGGGGCCCCAACCCCACTTGCTTGTCGGCTGAGACGTCGCGCGAGGGGTAGTGGCGCGATTTCGGGTGGAATCTCGAAGTCACTCGACGAAGAGTAAGCGGAAGTGAAAAAGGGGGCTGGACCTTGGGCTTTGCTCGCGCTCGCCGCGGCTTGCACCATCTCATTCGATGCCGAGGTGCACCACACCCGGTTCTTCGAGTACCACCAGCAAACCGACGCTCCGCCGTTGTGTCCTGGCGTGCTGGACCTGCTCGACGAGCACGCCGTCACGATCGCGGAGGGAATCGGCGTCGAGCTCGACCCCGAGAATCCGATCCTCTACTACCGGTACCGCGACATGGACGCTTTGCTCGACGGCGACCCGTGCGCGGGCGCGCCCGCCTGCGCGTCCGGGGACGCAGTCTATACGACGGACTCCTTGCACGAGCACGAGCTGGCGCATGCTCACACCCTCCGCGCCTGGGGCCGCACGATCGGTCTGCTCGAGGAGGGCGAGGCGGTCTCGCTCTCGTGTTCTGACATCTTCCTCGACCCTCTCAATCAGGCAACCGACCTCGATGCGGATTGGCGCGACTTCATCGATGTCGGATTCGGTAGCGAGAACCCAGGCCTCGGGTACGTCGCAGCCGGCAGGTTCGTGACGCTGCTTGCCATGCGCTACGGCTGGGAAGCCGTCGCGAGGCTTCATGTACGGGTGGACGCCGGCAGCTCGGCGACCGATCTGGAGGAGGCCTTCTCGAAGCTCTTTCCCGAATCGATCGACGCGGTGTGGGCGGAGGCGATGCGCGCGGACGCGGCGCCGTGCATGCCGTTCGCGCGCTGCCCTTCACGCGGCCCTGTAGAGCTCGGCGCCGACGTCAGATTCGAATGCGACGGCAAGCCGCACCAGGTCCTCACCGTTGAACCGCAATCGACTGTGGTGATCACGACCAGCGATTGCTCGTTCGAGGTGATGAGCTGCTCGAGCCTGGACAGCGTCTTCCTTGGAGGATGCGACGAGACGGTCCACTGGCTCAGCTTGCCCGCAGGCGACTACGCGATCGCGGACGCCTTTCGGGTGCCTTCCGCGACGGTTCGCATCGAGCAAAACGACCCTTCGCCGCTCACTGCCTCCGAGTGCGCGAATGCCCGGCGCGTGCCGCTGGACCCCCAGGTGAACACCAGGCTTGCCGTGCTCGACAATCAAGACGCGGCGTGGATAGGGATCGATGGCGGCGGTCGCACCTACAGCGTCGACGTCGACGCCCCCCCGATCTTCCTTTGTGAGGGATGTGACGGGGCGCAGTGCGTCGGTCTCGAGACTGAAGTGGTCATCGGCGATGGCAGGATGCTGTTGATGGCGGCCACGGACTCGCCGGACGTCATCCGGCGGGTTGTCTTCACGCCGGTCAATCCATAGCGCCGGCTCATCCCTGTAGATGAGCGACCACTTCGGGCCGCTCGAACAGCTTGCGGCAGTGCGGCGCAAAGATGCCGCCGGCGACCTCTTGCTTGAGGCGGGCGAGGTTCTCGATCCCGTCGACGCGATAGGTCTGCGGCAGGTGTTGGACGTCGATGCCGGCGGCCTCGGCGACCTCGGTCACGCGTTTCTCGGCATCGGGAGCAGGGCTCTCGTCGCCGGCTCCGCCGAGGCCCAGCGCTCGCTCGACCGAGGACAGGTAGGTGGGGCGCTCGGCCGTGCCGAGCGCGTAGATGCCCCCTGCTTCGCTTCCACCGAGGAGCAGCCGGCGCTTCGGCAAGAGCCACATGACGCCGTCGAACATCTGGCCGAGCGGGAGCATGGGCCCGTCAGCGGCGACGAGCAGCATCGCTTCGGCGCCGAGGGCGAGCAGGTCCTCGAACGCGGAGGCCAGCCGCTCCTCGGCCGTGCCGCCGCGCTGCGCTACCTCACGCCAGGTGGCGGGCAGGCGCGTCTGGCGGGTGACGGCGTCGTCACCGTGGCTGAAGACGACCCGGTGGCGGACGGGAAACGTAGAGAGCGCTCCCAGCGTGTCCAGGAGGAGGGCGCTGGCGACGTCCTGGGCCAAAGCCGGACCCAAGACCGAAAGGCGCTCGACGACCCCACGCCGGGGCATGACCCCCAAGGCCAAGGCATACGGGCGAACGGTCGGGTGCGCGCGCTGGTTCATTCCGCTCCCTCCGGCTCCGCCGTCGGTCGGTGCCTACCTCGGTCTCGATGCTCGCTCGCTCGCAGCTCGCCCTCCGGTTTCACGTCGAAGACCCCTAGGGTGGACAGAGAGGAAGATAGCCCACCTTTCGCCCGTGCGCCTCATCCCCCGAAAGATGTGATACCCCTCGGCGTTCGGAGACCAAACGGTAGATGAGTCAGGGAATGAGCGAGCGGCTGAGGCAAGTAGCCGCCACCCTCGAAGGACAGTTTCTCGGCAAAGACGAGATCATCCGCCTCCTCCTGATCGCGGTCGTCGCCGGTGAGCACTGCGTGCTCCTCGGCCCGCCGGGCACCGCCAAGAGCGCTCTCATCCGATCGCTCGCCGAGCTGATGCAGGCCCGGTACTTCGAGTATCTGCTCACCCGCTTCACCGAGCCGAACGAGATCTTCGGCCCGGTCGACATCGCCGCCTTCCGAGAAGGACAGTACCGGCGCAACACCACGGGGATGCTGCCCGAGGCCGAGGTGGTCTTCCTCGATGAGGTGTTCAAGTCGAACAGCGCGATCCTCAACGCCCTGTTGACCCTGCTCAACGAGCGGCGGTTCACGAGCGGCGGCACGGTGGTGCGCTGCCCGCTCATCAGCGTCTTCGCCGCCTCGAACGAGGTCCCGTCGGACGAGACGCTCAACGCGATCTTCGACCGGTTTCTCCTCCGGGTGCGCTCCGACAACCTCGACGCCTACCACTTCAGCGAGCTGCTCCAGAAGGGCATCGCGCTCGAGGTGCGTCAGATGGCGGGACAGAAGCCGCAGCCGCTCCTCAGCGCAAAAGAGCTCGCCGACATGGGCAAGGCCTTCGGTCAGCGAATGGCGTTTTCGGACGCGTTCCTCTCCGCCTACAAGGGGCTCGTCTTTCAGATCCGGGCCGAGGGCGTTTCGCTCAGCGATCGCCGCGTCGTCAAGATGCTCAAGCTCTTCGCGGCGAGCGCGTTCCTCGACGGCCGTCAGGCCGCCGACGCTTCGGACTTCTTCATCCTGAAGCACATCTGGAACTCCGAAGATCAGGCCGACATCCTCGATGGCATCGTGCAGCCGGTGCTCGAGGCGTTTTACCGCGAGCATCCGGATCGCCGCCGCGTCGGCGCGCTCGGCGTCGGCATCGAGGCGCTCGCCGGCGAGATCGATCGGATCCGCCAGATCCTCACCGGCGCCTCGGCGCTGGGCGACGTGCAGCTGTTCAGCCAGCTCAAGGCCCTCGGCGAGATCAAGAGCGCGCTCGCGACGCTCAACGATCCCAAGGCTCGAGAGCTCGAGGGCCGGGTGAACCAGCTGCTCGAGGCATCGTTCCGAAGCGGGCGTTTCGCGCAGATCTAGGGCCGTCCGGGGTCGAAGTACGGTTTCTTCTCACCCGGGTGCATCCAAATCCTGATGCGCGACGTAGTGACCATCCAAGAGGATGGACGTCGTCTCGCGATCTCCCTTCGTCGTGGGCTCGTTCCGGTTTCGCCGGGCGAACGGCCGGGACGGCGCGGCCGTGGTGGCGAAAGCGACCTTCGATCTTCGGCCGGGCGAGTGCGAGCTCGCAGATGTCCAGGGCCCGCTCGTCACGCGTGAGGTCCGGTTTCGAGACGATCCGAACGCGAGCGTCCTCCTTCCCTCGGACCTTTGTCCGGCCAAGGCGCGCGCTGACGTGGTCGTCATCGGCTCGGCCTACTCCGGCGGTCCGCCCGCGCGCTCGGTCGTAGCTCGCCTCGCGATCGCCGAGGTCGACAAGGCGATCGAGGTCCACTGCGACCGCCACGTCTCTCAGCACGGCGGCCTGCGCGAGGGTGCTCCGTTCACGAGCCTGCCGCTCGTCTACGAGCGCGCGGCGTACGACGACGGGCTCAACCCGGTGGGCACGCGCGCCGATCGGGTCGACACGCTCGGCAACGTGCGGCTGCCGAACCTGCAGCCGCCCGGTCTGTTCGTACAGGATCTCTCGACGCGGATCGGAGCGATCGGCTTCGGACCCGTGGCGATGTCGTGGCCGTCGCGCCGCGCCCTCTGGACCACGCCGGGCGAGCCTCTGCCGGCGCGCCTCGCGACCGAGAACATCGCCGACAAGATCGATCGCAGCTTCTTCAACGTCGCCCCGCGCGATCAGCAGCTGGCGCGGCTCGACCCGCACGAGCGGCTCGTGCTCGAGCACCTCGATCCCGAGCACCCGCGGCTCGTTACGGCGCTGCCCGGCATCGTGCCGCGCGCAACGATCGAAGCGACAGGGGCCGACGTGACGATGGTCGCCGACCTGATCGTGATCGACACCGATCGTCGCGTGTGCACGGTCACCTGGCGGGGCGTCGTCGACATCGCGGCGACCGGCTCGCACCGCGTCGTGGTGGTCGCCGAGCGAAACGGTGAGGTCATCCCGTTCAATCCCCACGAGCAGATCGTCGACGAGTCGACCTATGACGAGCCTTCGGCCCGCGCCAAAGCTCGGCAGAAAGCCGACACGCTCCCGTTCCGGCGCGGCATGGCCGTAAATGGTGCGATCACGTTTTCATCGGCTGCCGAGGACCGGCCCTCGTGGCCGAGCACGTCGTCCGGCGCGACAGTCCTCGTCCCCGCCGTGACCCCTTCGTCGCCGCCTGCTGCAGCGACCGCCTTTCTTCCGGCTGCGGCGCCGGTCATGCACGCTCCGGTCGTTCCGGCTCCGGTCATTCCGGCGCCCGTCGCCGTCACCGCCGCGCCTGCCGCCGCGCTCGCACCCGCATACGTCCCGGCGCTCCGTCACGTGTCGGACGTCGTGCCCGCGCGTGTCCCGAGCCACGCGCCGGTCGTGGGTACCGCCGCGGCCTCGAACGCGGCGGCCGAGACCGGGGCAAAGGCGCAAGCAGAGGCCAAGCTCGCGCGGCCGCGACCGAGCTCGACCGCTCGCCCGATCGATCTGATCTGGGTCGATCCCGTTGCCCGAAAGCGCCTTCGGGCCTGGTGGACCGAGCTGCTGACCCAGGCCGAGTTCGGTGAGTTCGACTCGCGTCACGAGCGTCCGACCGACGATCCGGAGATGGACCAAGCGATGCGCGACGCCGTCGTCGTCCTCACGAAGGCGCCCGCGACCGACGCCGCCGAGCTCGAGCGGGTGGTCGACGAGTCGGTCGACGAGAGCGGCGCGTTCACGCCGCCCCTCGTCGTGCTCGAGGGCGATCTGAAGCTCTCGTTCGACGAGATCGCTCGGCTCGAGACCCTCGCAACGATCGTGGCGCCGCTGGCGGCGACAGACAAGAAGATGAAGGACCTCTGCGACGCTGCCGCGCAGATCGTCGGCTCGAAGAAGCCCGCCGCCGCGCCGGCAGCGACGAGGCAGTCCCAGTCGATCCGCGAGCACCACGCGACGATCGCCGCGCGTGGAGGGACGTCGGCCCTCGACGGCGAGGTCGACGGCGCGCTCGCCGACGCGCGCGCGTACGACACGCGAGACCTCCTCGGTGGCGTCCACCTGCGGGCGTCGATCGCGGCGGGGGGCGAAGCGATCCCCGCCTATCTGCCGGAGACCTTGAAGTCGCGTCTTCCGCTCTTCGATTCGTTTCGGGCGCGCGTCATCGCCGAGGTGTCGCCTCGCCAAGATCGCAACGAGAGCCACTGGCTTTGCCTACGCGTGCTGGCGCTCGCACGCATCGTCACGCGCAAATCCGGCTGATCGCCCTCGGCCCGGCGACCGGGCCCGTCCGTCGTGCGTACTGTCGCGAACCTGCTCCTTCTCGGTGCTTCCTCATGAGTAACCTCGAGCTCACCTTCGCCTCCAAAGACGAATCACTCTCGGTGCGAACGTTCGCGATCACCGAGACGATGAACGGGCTGTTCGAGGTCGACATCGTCGCGCGGTCCGAGCAAGAGGACCTCGACTTCGAGGCGTTCGTCGGTCACGGGGCGTCGTTCCGGATCCTGGGCGATGCTCGGCTCCTCACCCAGTCGCTCCGCGCGTGGACCGGCGTGTGCAGCCACATGCAGCAGCTCGCGCCCGAGAGCACCGGGCTCTCGACCTATCTGATCCGCATCTCGCCGAGCCTCTTTCGAACCAAGCTGCGGAGCAACATCCGCATCTTTCAGCGGCAGGCGCTGCCCGACATCATCCAGGCGGTCCTCTCCGAGTGGGAGATCGAGCCCGACCTTCGGCTCAACGAGGAGTATCCGAAGCACGAGTACCGGGTGCAGTACCAGGAGACCGATTTTGCGTTCGTGAGCCGCCTCTTGGAAGAGGCGGGCATCAGCTACTTCTTCGAGTGCAGCGAGGGCAAGACGAAGCTCGTGCTCGCGGACGCGCCGCAAAAGGCCGAGGCGCGCGGCCCGATCCCGTACATCGAGGGCAACACCCACGAGCTGACGGTCGAGTTTGCGACCAAGGTGAAGGTGCTCACCGAGACCAGGCGCGGCTACGCGAGCCTTCGTGACCACGACTTTCGTCTGAGGTCCGACTACCAGCTGCTCCAGACCTTCAAAGACGGCGCGCTACGCGAGCTCAAGATGGAGCGCTACGACTACGATCCGGGCTCCTTCTGGGTCGAGTCGTCGGGTGAGGCGCTTCCCTTGGCCGACGACAAGGGGATCTACAAGTCGCTCGAAGCCCACGGCAAGAGGCGGGCGACGCTCTCGCTCGAGTCCGACAGAACCGGCCGTCGCCGGGTCGACTTCCAGACGAACGCTATCGACATCGCGCCCGGCAAGCTCTTCAACATCGAGCGCCACCCCCGCTCGGACCTGAAGAAGCAGCTGCTCTGCACCAAAATGACGCTGCGCGGGAGGCACGACGGAAACTACGAGTTCTCCGGCGAGGCGACGTTCGCCGACGACGTGTATCGGCCGGCGCGCACCACGCCGCGCCCGAGGATCCAGGGCGTGCAGAGCGCGATCGTGGTCGGTCCGCCGGGCGAGGAGATCCACACCGACGAGTTCGGCCGCGTGCGGGTGCAGTTCCACTGGGACCGCGAGCACGCCTTCACCGACGAGAGCTCGTGCTGGGTGCGCGTGAGCCAGGGTTGGGCGGGCCTCGGCTACGGGATGATCGCCTTGCCGCGCGTCGGCCAAGAGGTGCTCGTCGAGTTCTTCGACGGAGACCCTGACCGTCCCGTCATCACCGGCCGCGTCTACAACGCCACGTCGACGGTCCCGTACAAGCTGCCGGACGAGAAGACGAAGAGCGGCTGGCGCTCCGACAGCTCGCCCGGCTCGAACGGGTTCAACGAGCTCGTCTTCGAGGACAAGAAGGGCAGCGAAGAGATCCACATCCAGGCGGAGAAGGACTTCACCGAGCTGGTCAAGCACGACCAGAGCTCGACGGTCCTCAACGACCGCTCGGCGTCGATCACCGCCAACGATTCGTCGACCATCGGCAAGAGCCTCACGGTGCAAGTGGGCGCCTCGACGACCCACGTCGTCGGCGAGAACGTCACCTGGGACGTCGGGAAGCTGCACGTCGTCAGCGTCGAGAACGGGACCGGCATCACCATCACCAAGGACTTCATCCAGATGAAGACCTCGGGCGCGTCGATAACCCTCGCCGGCGACGACATCGTCATCGAGGCGCAGGGCCAGCTCGTCGTTCGCGGCAAGGACACGACGTTCCTGCACTCGAAGAAGGAGATCTTCATCGACGCGCCGATGACCTACATCAACACGCAAGAAGCGAGCGAGCCGGTGAAGCCCGAGCTCGAAGAGGTCGCCAAGCCGGCCAAGCCCGGCTCGGGTGGGGCGATCAACGACTCGCGCTTCGTGCCGTCGGGGCAGGGGACGGTCGAGCCGCCCGGCGGCTACGACGAGGTGACGCCCAACGCGTTCATCGCACGGCCTGCGGCGTCGGTCGCCGACGCCCCGGCGGCCGCGGCGCTCGACGCGTCCAGCGCAGCAGCGATCTCGGACGCCGTCGCGCGGCGCCCGGGGGTCGACTCGTTGCGAGACGCGGCCGTCGGGATCCTCCAGAAGTCGAACCTCGAGGGCGTGCTCGAGGTCGTGCAGGTGGCAAAGAGCATCCAGGAGATCCAGGCGACCGGGGGCAAGAGCCTCCTCGGCCTGCCGGGCATCAAGGACGCGATCGGCAGCGTCGTGTCGCAGCCGGTCATCGGTGACTTCACGGGCAACGACATCGCCGACGTCCTCAACGCGGGCGATCAGCTCGGTGTGTGGCACCTCGGCAAGCGCGCGAAGGCCGCCGCCGAGCTCGTTCAGGCTGCGAAGCCGGATCCCGCGAGCGTCGCCGATGCTTCGGGCTCGGCGGCAGCGAACGTCGAAGCGGGAACGGCGCAGGTCATGGCCGTGAAGACCGACGCCGCACCTGACCGCATCGACGGCGATGCGCTGACGCGGGACATCGCGAGCGGCGAAGCCTCGGGGCTGCCCACCTCCAAGGCACAGGCAAAGGCGCTCGCGCGCCAGGGCGTCGCCCTCTATGCCGGCGACTTCACGGGCAAGTTCACCAAGATCCTTCCGGGCGGCTGAGGAGTCGAAACATGAGCGCCAGGTACGAGACGCGAGAAGTCAGCTTCGACGTTCCGAGGGACTGGGACGACAAGACGATCGTGGCCTTTTCGGCCCCCATCGAGGCGGGCAAGGAGGTCACGTCGAACGTCGTGCTCACGCGCGACAACCTCGGAACGAGCGACACGATCGCGAACTACTCCGACAAGCAGATCGTCGAGATGGCCAAGCGCCTCCCGGGGTTCGAGCTCGAGCTTCGCAAGGACGTCCAGGTCGGCGACGTCCCCGCGGTCGAGATGCGTTACTCGTGGAAGGGCGCGCACGGCCTCACCGTCGAGCAGCGGGTCGTCATGGCTGCCGTCCGGAAGAAGGTCTTCAACCTGACCGCCACGGCACCGCGCGGGGAGATGAAGAAGCTCGGTCCGATCTTCGACCGCATCTTCTCGAGCCTGAAGCTCGACCCGGGCTGAGCGATGGACGGGGTCGAGGCGGCCAGAATCTCCGACGAGCTCGGACACACCCAGAAGAGCTGGGGCTTCTGGATCGGTGCGGTCGCCGGTGCGGTGATCGGCGGCGCGCTCGTCGTCGCGACCGGCGGCGCCGCGCTCCTCGTCGTCGGAGCCGTGGTCGCCGGCGCCGGAACCGGCGCGCTCGGCGGCATGTACGTCGGGGAAGCGGTGCCATCGGATCCGACCGGCCCCGTAGCGACCGGCTCGCCGACGATCGTGATCGGCACGGACCTACAGCTCGCCGGACGCGCCGGCGTCGACTTCGTCTCGTGCTCGCGGCACGACAGGAAGCTCATCGCGCAAGGGAGCGAGACGGTCATCTTCGGTGAAGGGCTCGACCTTCCGTTCGGGCCCGCGGCGCGCAAGACCGACAAGACGCAGTGCGACGGCGTGATCCGCAAAGGTTGGCCGACGGTGATCATCGGCGGTCCGGCGGTAACCGTCGTCGACATCGAGCCCGAGGTGCCCGATTGGCTCGTCACCACGGCGAAGTGGATGGCGTTCATCGGGCTCGGGATCATGACAGGCGGGTCGATCTACTACGTCGGCATCGGCGCGACGCTCGCCGGCATGGGCGGCGGCTTCCTCCTCAGCCAAGCCGGGTCGGTGGTCGGCAGCTGGCTCGGCGGCCTCACGGGCAACGAAGGGTGGCGGCGCTTCGGTGAGGTTGCCGGCGGCCAGCTCGGCGGGATGCTCTTCGGCGGCAGGATCACGCGCGCCGGGCAACGCCTCGAGGCGAGAGGCCTCGCGAAGGCCGGATGGCTCAACCAGAACGGGCGCTTCACCAAGCTTGCCGCGCGCCTGCCGGGCCAATCGCCGACGCAGATCCAGGCGCGCCTGAAGGTCGCCAAGGACTTCTATCACGCGAAGATGCCGCGACCCGCGGGCAAGTCGCAGGCCGACTACGACGCGGACATCAACTCGCACATCGCCGGCAGCGACCTGCGCTACCCGATACGAACGCGGGTCCTGAAAGAGGACACGACGTATCACATGGCGCAGGCACCCGGCGCGACGAAGCCGGGGAGCTATGTAGCGAACAAGGGCACGCAGCTCGACAAGCTCGGCATCGGCGAGAAGGCGTACGACCCTGCGACGGGGACGTATCCGACGAAGCACATCTACGAGGTCAAAGCGAAGGCGGGGACCGAAGTGCTCGAGAGCACCTCATCTCCGCGTCGCGACTTCTGGAGCGCTGCCGACAAGAGCAACAACTACAAGCCCACGATCGATCAGAACGCGCAGGGCGGCGGAAAGCAGGTGGTGCAGCCCGATCAGAAGGGTTGGGTCACCGATCCGGCAACGGGCCAGCCTGCGATGAAAGATCTGGGCCCGGCCGGCAGCAACGTGCTGGGCAAGACGCCCCAACCAACGGGCCCGTCGGCGGGCAAGGCGAACTACTCGGGTGCGACGCCGGTCACCGGCGACAAGCCCTACGTCCCGCCCCCCACGAACGCAGGCACTACCGGCACCGTTGGCCCATCTGTCCAGACGACCGTGGGCCGCGGTGGCGACGACGACGGCGAGGGGGATCCGTGAAGAAGGAGACCGTGATCAAGACCCGCGCCGATCTCGAGGCCGTCCGCGACGATCTCCTCGCCGACATCGGGGCCCGCATGAAGGAGGGGCCCGACGCCGAGGCGTTCTGGCAAAAGTTCTATGTCCAGCTCGAGGCCCTCAAGAGCTGGATGGCGAAGGGCCGCACGCCCACCGACGAAGAGCTCGACATGATCGACGTCGGCTGGCTCGCGGTTCGCGAGCTCGAGAACGAGAGCAACGAACAGATCGCCGCGCTCAAGGAGAAGCTCGTCAAGCTGCAGGATTTCGTCATGAAGTGGAACCTCTAGCCAGGTTCCGAGACTGCTACGTCAGCGCGCTGGGCGGCCTGTTCCCGGTCGTTTCACCCCCCCGGCCCC
>JBGTSH010000341.1:0-11251 GCA_041940405.1 Polyangiaceae bacterium | reverse complement strand
CCGCACGACCCACCATCATCGATCATCGGTGATGACAATGGATTCGTGCGCGGAGAAGAGGAAACGAATATGCGCCAAAATCAAGAATTTCGGCTGGTCTACTTGACTACGACAGACTGAGCGAAGCGAGGGATGGCGGTCGTCCGCTGCAACGCCTAGTTGGCCTGTGCGAGACGCACGCAGAGCTGGCTCACTCTGTCGCTTGGTTCCCGCCGAATACGGGCCAACGACGTAGCACCCGGACGCCGCCGTCACGAGCATGCGCCTCCGCAGCGGAAGCTTCCAAACGAGAGCGGAATGCCGAGCGCGGTAGCCACCAGAAGTGGTCCGCTTGCACCGGACAGAGCAGAAGCCCCCTGCGCGTGGAGACGACGTACTCAATGCCCGACCAAGAGATCGCTTTTAGCGGAACACCGTTCTTGCACACGTCGAGCCCGGTGGCGCTGACAGTACAATCGAGCTGTGCCCCAGCGATGCTCTGACGACTAAACCATCCACGCAGCCGCGCGCGTGAGATGAAGGGCATCGCGATCGAGTTCAGGACCAAGACCGCCAAGAGGACCACCGCCAGCTGGGACCACCCAGCTTGAAACACTTCGTGTCCCAGGACAGCGAGAAGGCTGACTGTGCCCACCCAGAGAAGGCTGGTCACGAAGAAGGAGGCGGTGCGTGTCAAAGGAGTTGTCCACCGTAGGTCATGAGAGGGGCAGCGCCATCGGCTCCACGCGTTCGGTCACCTTCTCGGGATTGAGGTAGACCGGCCCCACCGGGCTCCAGGTGCGCGTCGAGCCGGACCAGCGACGCGGATTGCGCCTGCGGGCAGCGCGGTAGACGTCGTGACGCTGCGCGAGGATCGCGACGTCTCGGCCTGCGTGACGGTCGCTCGGGGTTACGTACCGAATGCCGCTGTGGAGGTGCTCGTCGTTGTACCAGCGAACGAAGGCGGCGACCCACGCACTCGCGGCAGCGAGACTCTCGAAGGGCTTTCGCGGATAGCCCGGCCGATATTTCAGCGTGCGGAAGAGAGCCTCGGCGAAGGGGTTGTCGTCGCTCACACTCGGACGGCTGAAGGATGGGATGACGCCGAGCCTCTGCAGTGTCGTCAGCATCGTCGACGCTTTCATTGGGGCGCCGTTGTCGGAATGGAGGACGAGCTTCTTCGCGTCTGCGCCCTCCGCTGCGATGGCGCTCTCGACAAGCTCGGCCCCCAGCGCACCAGATTCCTCTGCGTGGACGGCCGCTGCGACGATCTTGCGGCTGTAGATGTCGACGACCAAGTAGAGGTAGTAGAACGCGCCCCGGACCGGACTGGGCAGGTAAGTGATGTCCCAAGACCAGACCTGGTTCGAGCTCGTGGCAATATGAGCATTGGGCTTGCGCGGCCGCGCCGGTCGAGCGTGGCCGCGATGTGCGAGTTCGCCCGCTTCGCGGAGCACGCGGTAGAACGTCGATTCGCTTGCTACGTAGCGCCCTTCGTCCGCAAGCAGCGGCACAATCTGCCGTGGCGAGAGATTGCGAAACTCCCGTTGGTTCGCAATGGCTAGGACCGTCGCGCGCTCTTCCTCGCTGAGCTTGTGCGAAGGAGGGCTCGCGCGCTCGCCACGTCGATCCTTGCCTCCGCCCTGGGCTCGCCATCGCGTCAGGGTGCGCTTCGCGATTCCGAGCCGATCGCAGACCTTCTCGATGCCGGCTCCAGCGCTCACAATCTCGTCTGCCAGCGCGAGGATCATTTGTCGTTCTTCGGGCCCGTGTCGTCGTCCCCGGCCCCCCACAATGCCTGAAGTTTTTTTTCGAGGAGAAGAAGGGCTGCGGCCTCAGCGAGCGCTCGGTCCTTGCGCTTCAGCTCCTTCTCGAGCTCGCGGACACGCTTCTGATCGGAGCGGTCAGCACGCTGCGAAACAAGCCCCTCCAACGCCGCCGCACGCCACTGCTTCAGCGTCTCCTCGTGAAGCCCTTCACGCCGCAGAAACGCGCCCAACTCGTCGTCCGAAAGTCGCGACGACTCCGCGACGACGCGGAGCCTCTCTTCCGACGACCAGTCCTCGGGCCTGCGGGCGGTCGCGGGCTTCGGCGGTGTGACCTTCTTCGGCATCATCCGCATCGTACCCTCTGCTTCGCGCCTCCATCGCGACAGCGTCGTCTGCGACAGGTTTACCTTTGCGGCCAGCGCGTTCGCACTGATGCGCTCCGGCCCGAGCATCCGCTGCACTATCTTCGACTTGAATGCTTCGCTGAACTCAGCCACCGTGCTTCTCGCGCTCGCCCCCGCGAGGGCTGTCTCACCCGATCACGTCAGCACCGAGCCGATCGATCGGGAGGACAACTCCTCTGACACAGGGGGGAGGCGCGAACGCGTCGATGCCACTCGGCGGCATACACGTACTCATTCGAAATGTATCGGTATGAGGCGCGCACCGGCATCAGGCCAACGTATCAGCGTTCAGCTGCGGCGGGCAGAGGGAGCGAAGCGACCGACGCCGCCGTCAGCTGCAACGCTCAGAACGCTCAGTTGGCCGGCCACGGAGATAAGTCCGGGCCCTTGGGAGGTCCCGGCCGATCGGAACCACCGATCGTGCTAGCCGGCGGGCATCGCGCGATTGGCAGCGCTGTACCGCGCTCTTCACGTGGCCAGGACATGATCGAGCGCGAGACCAACGCCGATCCTTTGGCTGGCTATGGTCGGGAAGTACGCAGCGCCCGGCCAAGGAAGTGCCGTCTCAAGCTCAGCCTCGGGCATAGCCGACGGAAGGTCGCGCTTGTTGAGGAGGAACACGAGAGGAAGGTCGTCGGATCGACGGCCGAGGAACTGAAGGGCGGCGCGTAGATCCGAGAGCGCGCCAACGTTCGCCTCGAGCCGTTCGCGTTGCGAGTCAGCGACGAACCAAGCGGCGCGGCAACGTCGGAGTCGCAGGAGATCATTCGCAACCTCAGGACGATCGGGCGTGTACACAACCGGGCCGAAGAGTCGACGCAGGAATGAGAACAGAGCCTGGCATGAGCCTCCACGAGCGAAAAAGCTCGGGGACTCGTCCTGAAAGTAGAGGTCGCGAGGATCGACGCCCATCGCGCCAGCGGCGGCGCATGTCCGACCCGCCAGCCCGGGGCCGACGACGGCAATCCGAAATGGATCCAATTGATGCGCTCCGCTGATCAAGAACCTGGTCGTTCGGTCCGGCCAACGTACCGGGGTTGAGCGGCGGAAGCTAGACCGAGCGTAGCGAGGGAGAGCGGCCGTCCGTTGCAACGCCTGGTTGGACGGCGGTCGTTTCAGTTCGAGTGAGCTTCTGAATCATCTCACTGATGGACTGCGCGACTCCCGTGCGCACCGCGGCGGCGCGCTCAAGGATCGTTCTGGCGCCCGGGAAAGACTCGGGATCGAGGTAGAGCCGCGGCAAGTCCTCGACGGGCACGCCACGCGTCGCACTTCGGAGGATCTCGGTGGCGCACCGCCGTATCGCGTCGACACCCTTGCGGATGCGTGGAGTACTGCGAAGTTCGAGCGTCGTCTCCAGCGCTGCGTCCAGTTCGTGGAGGCTAGGCGCCTGCGGGAGCACCGGCGCTGCGATCTGTGCAAGTGGCGCCATGTTCGGAGCTGGTGACCGGTAGGCGAGCAGCGCGTCGAGGGCTACCAATTGCGTGGGACCCGCAGCAGAGAGCCATCTCGCTAGGCGCGGCCAAGGAGCTCCGAGCAGCGCCGCCGCATTGCCCCAGCTCTCTGTGATGGGACTAGCGACAGTCATCTCGATCCACTCGATCGCCTCAGGACGGCCGGTGTAGGCGACCAAGAAGGCATTCGCGGACCGGAGCCCCGCCTCCTGTTGCGCCAAGACATCCGTGAGCCACTTGAAGGCTGCGCGTGGACCTCGAGTCTGCAGCTCGTGGCTGAAGGGTGCATCAAGCTCCCGCGAATCAGCAAACACCAGGCTTGAGGTCACCACAGTTCTCCGTCCGGCCAACTACCATTATCCAACTTTCCCAACGCGCCAACCCCCGACCTGCATAAGACCCTTACCCACGCGCCGCCGCCCAGCGCCAACGCTGCTCCGACGCCGGAACCACCTCGCCTGGCGCCGTTCGCAGCCCGTGTTGCGATAATGCCCGCGCAATATTCCCGGTCTGCATAAACACCTTACCGCCGCGGCTTGGGTGAAGATCCCCCACTTTCGTGGACACCCCGAATGGCGCGAAGATGCGCGAGGAGTGTTCGATGGCGAAGCGACAGACACGACGGGCCAGGCGCTCGTTCACCGCGGAGTTCAAGGCTGAAGCCGTTCGTCTCTGCAAGGTTGGCGACCGGTCCATTCGGCGCGTCGCGCAGGACCTCGATCTGACCGAGACGGCGTTGCGTGAGTGGGTGCAACGCGCTGACGAGGCCCCGGGAATTGCCAAGCCGGAGTCTCTGACGACGGCCGAGCAGGACGAGCTACGTGAGCTCCGGAAGCGGGTGAAACGCCTCGAGATGGAGAGGGATATCTTAAAAAAAGCGACGGCCTTCTTCGCCAAGGAGAACGGGTGAAGTTCGAGCTCGTTGATGCGGAGAAGGCGAACTTCCCGGTTGGCGTTCTCTGTGAGGTACTCGGGGTCTCTCGCAGCGGGTTCTACGCGTGGAAGAAGCGCCCTGCCAGCACCCGCTCGAAGACCGACGCCGTGCTCGCTGTCGAGATCGCGGCAGCACACAAGAAGAGCGGGAGCCGCTACGGCAGCCCGCGCGTGTATCGTGTGCTCCGCAAGAAGGGAATCCGCACCAGCGAGAAGCGGGTGGCCCGTCTGATGCGCGAGGAAGGCCTCGAAGGGCGACAGAAGCGGCGCTTCCGACGTACGACCGACTCGAACCACTCGAACCCGATCGCGCCGAATGTGCTCGCCCGGGACTTCGAGCCCGAGGGGCCGAACCAAGCGTGGGCTGGCGACGTGACCTACGTCGCGACCGGCGAAGGCTGGTCGTATCTCGCCGTGCTGCTCGACCTGTTCTCGCGCCGAATCGTGGGCTGGGCAATGAGCGAGACGAACGACACCGCTCTGGCCCTTGCTGCGCTCAACAGTGCGTTCCGTTCGCGACCATGCATCCCTGTCGGGCTCATTCATCATACGGACCGCGGCAGCCCCTACGCGAGCGACGAGTACCGCAGAGCGCTCGCTCAACGAGGCGTGATCCAGAGTATGAGTCGCACCGGCGACTGCTGGGACAACGCCGTGGCCGAGAGCTTCTTTGCCACTCTTCGCGCCGAGCTGGTCGACCACGAGAGCTACAGAACCGCGCGAACTGCCGAGGTCGGCATCGGCAATTACATCGACAACTTCTACAACATCGAGCGGCTGCACTCGCATCTCGACTACGTCAGCCCGATCGAGTTCGAATTGAAGACACAAGTATTGGCGGTTGCGGCATAGTCAACCTGTCCACCGAAGCGGGTGAACTTCATGGGCGGTAGGAGGCGGGTGGGCACGGACAGGGCGGGCAACGTGGGCGCGGCTCCTACTCGGCCGGCGCTGAGGGCGTCGAGAGGGCTGCGAACGCCGCGACCGCCGCGGTTGAGGACGTGCGTGTAGATCATGGTGGTGGCGACGTCTCGGTGGCCGAGGAGTTCTTGGATGGTTCGGATGTCGTAGCCCGCTTCGAGGAGGTGCGTCGCGAAGGAGTGACGGAGCGTGTGGGGTGTGACGTGCTTGGGGATTCGGGCGAGGCGAGCGGCGAGGTTGACGGCGCGTTGGAGGACGGTCTCGTGCAGGTGATGGCGGCGTCGTTCGCCGGTGTGGGGATCGGTGTAGTGCCGCGTGGCGGGAAACACCCACTGCCAAGGCCACGCTTGGGGCAGGTTGGGGTACTTGAGCCGGAGCGCGTCGGGGAGAGCCACGTAGCCGGCGCCGATGCGAAGGTCGGCCTGGTGTTGCGCCTGGACGCCGGCGATGTGCGCGGCGAGCGGTTCGCGAAGGGTCTCGGGTAGCGTAGTGACGCGGTCACGCCGACCTTTGGCGTCGCGGACCACGATCTCGAGACGGTCGAAGTCGAGGTCCTTGATGCGGAGCGTGGCGCACTCGAGGAGGCGGAGCCCGGCGCCGTAGAGAAGCGAGGCCATGATTCTGCTCGGACCGCGAAGGTTGTCGAGGAGCGCCGCCACCTCGGCAACGGTGAGGACGACGGGCAGTCGATGCGGCCTCTTGGCGTGCAGATAGTCGCCGAGATAATCGAGGGGCTGCTGGTACACGCGGGAGTGCAGGAACAGGATCGCCGCGAGCGCCTGGTTCTGGGTGGAAGCGCTGACGTTGCGCTCGGCGAGGTGGTTGAGGAACGCGCGTACGGCGTCGGGACCGAGCCCGATCGGATCGCGCCCGCCGTGAAACTCGACGAGCCGGCGGATCCATTGGGTGTACGCGGCCACCGTTCGGGGGCTGTAGTGCTCGAGGCGAAGCGCGGCACGCACGCGCGCTTCGAGCGTTTCGACATTCGCCGGCATACGGCCGGGGGCGATAGCGAGCGCCGTGCCACCCACAACAGACGGCGTTGGGGGCTCGGGCCTCGTTCCTCCGGGTGGCGCCGCCGATTTCGGCAATGGCGGCCGCCACGCATTGTCGGCCCTTCATGCCATTTGCGTGGTCGCTACTTGATCCGCTCGAAGTCGACCCTGCGGTTCTGTCCGCGATCGGGGCCCTTGGACGCCGTGATCGGGACGGCGTCGGCGAGGACGACGATCTGAAAGCGGGCCCCAGCGATTCCGGCCTTGGTGAGCCAGTCGCGCACCGCCTCGGCCCTCTTCTTTGCGAGGGCCTTCTTGTCGCCCTTTTCGGCGGCGTCGGCGTGGCCGCGGATCTGAACGCGCATCTTGGGATCGGCGGTGAGAGTCTGCTGGATGCGTTCGAGCGAGCTCTTCTGCGCATCTCCAAGGACGGAAGTGTCATCGTCGAAGCCGACGGTGTCGAAGATGCGTGGCGCGGGCTGAAGGCACGACAAGCACGGATGGGGGATCGCTCCGCCGAGGCGCATCTCTTCCCAGCGCGTCTTCTGGCCGACGCTCTGGGCGGTCTTTGCCAGCTCGGCATCGAGCGCGGTGGCTTGCGCCTGCAGGAAGGCGTGGTGCGCCCCTTCGCGCTCGATCAAGCTGATGGGCTGACGGTCGCTCCAGCCGCAGAGAGGGCCGCGCAGGCCTTCGAGGATGCCGCCGATCTGCTTGGCGAGCGCCGCCCAATCGGCCTCGCAAGCGTCGGGTGCGCAGCGAGGCGGCGCGGCGTCCCATGCTGCGCCGAAGGTGTCGTACGCCTGGCGCATCGCCTTGGCTTGACGCTCGAGGGCCTCGCGCTCCTCGTTCGAAACGCCGGCTCCGGCCGGGGGGACGTCGAACGACGGGGCGTTCGCGATGACCGAGGCCCACTTCGGCCGCGATGGATCGGGCGTGATCGGCTGGCTGGTCGGCGCCGCGGTGGCCGTCCCGGACGCGGGCGGAGGAACGTTCACGGTCTCGACGGCCACGGTGTCGACCGTGCCGCCGTTCCCGGTGCTGCTCGGAGATGAGCAGCCGAGAGCGGCGAGCGTGGACGTCACCAGCAGCGCGCGGCGCGCGAGGATGGCTTCCTTGTCCGATTCCTCGTTGGACATGCCGACACCCTACGACAAAGCTATGCTCGCTGGACAGTGCACGACGCACACCTCCACGAGTACGCCGAGACGCACGGCGACCACGATCGCGCCCGCGAGAGCGAGCGGCGCACGTGGGCCGTGGTGGTCTTGACGGCCGGGATGATGGTGGCCGAGCTGGCGGTCGGGTTCTGGACCGGCTCGCTCGCGCTCCTGGCGGACGGCTTCCACATGGCAACGCACGCCGGTGCGCTGGGCCTGACGGCGCTGGCGTACTGGTTCGCCCGAACCCGCGCCAAGGACGAGTCGTACACGTTCGGCACCGGCAAGGTGTACGCGCTCTCCGGCTACACGAGCGCGATCGTGCTCGCAATCGTGGCAGGCTGGATGATCTACGAGTCGATCGAGCGGCTCGTGAGCCCGGTGACGGTGAAGTTCGGTGAGGCTTTGCCGATCGCGGTGCTGGGTTTGGTGGTGAATCTGCTCAGCGCGGTGTTGCTCGGCCACGGGCACGCTCACGCTGACCCCGGGCACGGGCACGGGCACGGGCACGACTCGGGTCACGGGCACGCGCATCGGGATGACGGGCACGACCACGCCCACGAGCACCGCGACCATGATCACGGCCACAAGCATCATCACCACGACCACAACCTGCGGGCGGCTTACATGCACGTGCTCGCGGATGCTTTGACCAGCGTTCTGGCGATCGCGGCCTTGGTCGCGGGGCGGTGGTTCGGGATCACGGTGCTCGATCCGCTGATGGGTTTGGTGGGCGGCGCGGTGATCCTGAAGTGGTCGTGGGGGCTGGTTCGCGACGCGGCGAAGCAGCTGCTCGACGTCACGCCGTCGATGAACGAAACGCGCGTCATCAAAGAGAAGCTCGAGGCGATCGACGACGTGCGGGTCGCCGATCTGCACCTCTGGGAAATGGGCCCTGGGCACCGCGGCTGCATCGTGAAGCTCGTTACTGCTGCGCCGCGCTCGACCGCGTACTACCGCGATCTCATCAAGGGCTGCGCGAACGTGAACCACCTCACGGTCGAAGTGCAGCGCTGCGAGCTCGGCTGCCACGAAGGCAAGCACACCCACGCGGCGACTTGATCGCTCACGCCGCCGGCGACCGAGCCGCTGCGATCGGCCGTTGCGCTGCGACCGAGCTTCCTCCGTCGCGACGCGAGCTGCCGGTCGAAATGCCAGCTGCTTTCGGATCGCGTGCACCAGCGACGGATCGGCTGCTCGCTTGCGGGCGCGTTCAACACAACGGCGCGTAACGCCGAGCCGGCTCGAACGGCGTATCCAGCTTCAGGTGCCATCGCAGCTGCGTCTCGACCAGGTTCGCAAACCTACCGGCACGCACGCGTGGCCCGACGAGCAGCGCGTGCGCATGCGTGTCCGCGAACCGAAACGCAAAGAGCCCTCGAGCGCGCCCCACCGCGTGAACCGTGTGGACGGAGTCCAGCTTGCTGGACGGAGTCCAGGAAGGTCCGACGAAGGGGCACCAACCAGCGTAGCTGGTTGAAAGTCAGGTCCCCCCTTCGGTCGCACCGCGCCGGTCAGCACCCCCACTTCGTTCGCACGCCCCTCACGCGGCCGCACCGCACGCCCTCACGCGCCCGCGCCCGCGCCCGCACCCGCGCCCGCGCCCGCGCCCGCGCGCCCGCACACCTCGCTCACTTCGCGTTCTCGATCTTGTCCCCCCGCACTGGCTTGGCGTTCTCGACGCGCTTGCCATTGACCATCAACACGCCAAACCGAATCGGCAACGCGCTCCCCCGCGAGAGGCCGCCTTTGGTGGCAAGGTGCCAATGAATGTGGGGGTCACTCGTGTTGCCGGAGTTTCCGACCAGGCCGAGCTTCTGGCCGAGCTTCACCTTCTGGCCGGGCTTGACGACGATCGAGCCCTTCTTGAAATGCGCCAGGACGCTGAACTCGTCCTCGCCGTGGTCGATGATGACGACGTTGCCGGGCACGACGTAGCCCTCGCGATCGCCGGGGTCGTAGTCGGGGACGGCGTCGATGACGGTGACGACGGTACCGTCAGCGGGAGCGATCACGGTTTGGCCGAACGCGAAGTGGTCTTCGTTCTTCTTGCCGTCACCCTTGGCTTCGTTGCCCTGCTCGTCGCGCTGGTCGAGGTCGAACCCGTACCACTGTTGGCGGTTGCCTACGTGTCCGTTGACCTTGGTGGTGGGACCGCCGTTGGAGACGTGCCAGACGCCGCTCGCGGGCAAGGCGTACGCTCGCTTGGCGACGTAGTCGTCCGCGGGGCCGGGGCCTTGGGGATCGGCGTCGAACGCGTCCTCCAACCGGAAGAGAGAAACGAGCTTCTCGTCGTTGAAGCCGAGGGTGACGTTTTGCACGCCGCGCTCGCGGACGACGATGACGAGCGTGCGGTCGCGCCCGCTCTGGATGCCTTCACCGGCGAGAAAGAGATGTTGAACCTTGCCGAGCTTCGCCTCCTCGGCGGCGAGGTTCTTGGCGAACGGCTCGAAGGGGATGGCTTCACGGAACTTGGGTGAGAACGTGGCGTAGGTGGCGGCCGCGTCCGGCCCGAGCATGCCGCGGACGACGGCGACGGCCGGTGGGTCGACGGGCGCGCTGGCCTTGGGTGCGGTCTCGGCCGCGGCAGCTGGCGGCTCTTTGACGATCGGAGCCTCGGCGCACTTGGGTGGCGCGGCGGGCGCGCAGGCAGAGGCCGAGACGAGGAGCAGGACCGCAAAGGCCGGCGTTCTCATGGGTAGCGCATACGACCCGCGAGCCTCGAGGTCCATGGCCCCCTGCGGTCGATTCGCTCGTGGAGCGGGATGGTTGTAGTCTTGGCCGCATGAAGGGCCGTCACCTGCCTCGCCTGACCCAGCCGCTCGTCCGCGACCCGTCGAAGCCGCGCGGCGTCTCCAGCTTGCGCCCTGCGACCTGGGATGAGGCGATGGACCGCGCCGCCCAAGGGATCCGCGCGAGCGTCGATCGGCACGGGCCGAGCACCTTCGGCATGTTCTCGTGCTCGAAGTCGACGAACGAAGTGAACTACATGGCGATGAAGGTCGCTCGCGCGACCATCGGCAGCAACAACATCGACAGCTGCAATCGAACATGACACGCACCTAGCGTCGTCGGTCTGGCGACGGTCTTCGGAGCGGGTGGCGGAACGACCTCTTACCAAGAGGTCGAAGAGACGGACGTCATCCTTTTGTGGGGCTCGAACGCGCGCGAGACCCACCCGATCTTCTTCCATCACGTGCTCAAGGCCGTGCACCGCGGCGCGAAGCTCTACGTGATCGATCCGCGCAGGACGACCTCGGCGCAGTGGGCCGACGGCTGGCTGGGGCTCGATGTGGGGACCGACATCGCGCTCGCGAACGGCGTCGCCAACGTGATCCTGCGTGAGGGGCTCGAGAACCGCGAGTTCATCCAGCGCGCGACGACCGGCTTCGAAGACTTCAAGGCGTGCGTCGGCAAGTACCCGCTCGAGCGCGTCGCCAAAGAGACGGGCGTCGACGCAGCGCTGATCGAGAGGATGGCGCGCGACTACGCAAAGGCCGAGCGCGCCGTCATCTGCTGGACGCTCGGGATCACCGAGCACCACAACGCGGTCGACAACGTGCTGGCCCTGATCAACCTGGCCCTTCTGTGCGGCCACGTCGGCCGGTACGGATCTGGCCTGAATCCGCTCCGGGGCCA
>JBGTSH010000340.1:0-11254 GCA_041940405.1 Polyangiaceae bacterium | reverse complement strand
GCCTACCGTCCAACGAGCCGCACCAACCCGCCAATCACGCGATTCAACCCGGCCACGGCCACGGTACAGGCGCGGAGGTCCGCGTAGCCCAATGCATCCGCGACCTCCAGACACGACAGCGTCTCGCGTGCCGATCCCAGCGCGGTCAGGTACCGCTGCCGCCGTGTCCCGCCTTCCGAACCGCTGCGCCGGGTGGCTCCGGGGGCTTACGCCCCCGGGGCTCCCACAGATCCGGACGTGCAGATTTCCCGCATCCGGCTCCTCAGGTTGCAGGTTCGCTCGGACAGATGCTTCGGGGCGGGTGTGGCAGCGGGAGTGGGCGTCGTTTGAGGAGCGGTTGGAACCACTCCCAAACGTGACGCCTTCCCGACCTTCGTGCCAGGGAGCGGCCCCAGATGCGCACGGCATGATGGCGGAAGCGCACGAGTGCGTCGCCATTGCCGGTGATGCCGAAGTAGTTGTAGTGGCCTCTCAGGATCGCGCTCAGCTCGCGGTGCTGCTTCTCGATCGGGTCGTGCATCATCCGACGGCACCTGTCCTTCACGCGCTGTAGAGAGCGAGTGAAGCGACTTTTTGCCGTCCGCTGTTTCACGACGTTCCGACCCTTCCGCGACCTCGCCCAGTAGTGAGTGAAGCCGAGAAAGTCGAAGCTGCGCGCTCGCTGTGCCCGCGGCTTGTCGATGTCCGGGTTGTTGAACGACAGCAGCCGGGTTTTCTCCGGATGCAACCGTAGTCCGTACTTCTCGAAGCGCTTGGGCAGCACGGCCATCACGCGCCTCGCCGAGTCTTCCCGATCGAAGAGAAGGACAAAGTCGTCAGCGTACCGAACGAACTTGCTCCGTCCCCTCATCCGCGGCCACACGACCTCTTCGAACCATTGGTCGAGCACCTCGTTCAGGAAGATGTTGGCGAGCAGTGGCGAGATGACCCCTCCTTGCGGTGTGCCGGCATCAGGGCGCCAGAGGCGTCCTTGCTCCATCACACCCGCCCGAAGCCATTTGTCTATCAGACGGCGGATCACTCCGTCTCGAACCCGCTGGTCGAGCACGCTCCGCAACCTCGCGTGATCGATCGTGTCGAAGAAGCTCTCGATGTCCGCCTCGATAATCCAGCAGCGGTTCCAGTACGTCGGACGCCGTTGGAGCTCGATGAGTGCGTCGTGAGCGCTGCGACGCGGTCGAAAGCCAAACGACAGAGCGTGGAAGTCCTGTTCGTAGATGGCTTCGAGCACCATCGCGACCGCACGTTGCACAATCTTGTCTTGGAATGTCGGGATCCCGATCGGCCGCTTCTTACCGCCGGCCTTGGGGATGAGCGCGCGAAGAACCGGTGGCGGCTTGTACGTCCCCTCGTGCACGCGCTCCACGAGCGCGCTGAGGTTCGCCTCCAAGTTCTTTTCGTAGTCGGCGGCAGTGCAGCCGTCGACCCCGACAGCTCCGTCTTTGCGGGTCCGCCGGTACGCCTCCTTCATCCAAGCCAGATCGATCACGTGGGACACGCTGGTGAGCACGCGCGTGCGGTCCTTGCGCGCCAGCTCCGCTATCCGTTGAAGTTTTGTTGTCACGCTTCCCGAGCGCAGGGTCTCGGACATGTTTCTCTTCTCCGGTTCTGCAACCCGGTCGCCCCTTCGCTCCACCGAATCCCTCGGGCATAGGTTCTCCGGCTTCTCCGCTACTACGAGCGACTCCGACTTCTGCGCACCCTTCCCGTCCGCTCTGATTGCTTCGCTCGCGGTACCTCGCTCGCGCGAGGGAGTGCGCAGATCTCCCAGGTTCCTGGAGGACCCCATTGCAGCCGTGCCGCGCTCTTGGACCCCGGAGGAGCCGCGACCGCTGGCGTTGCACAGTCGCGGTGTTGCCTTCCGCACAGAAGACGGCGTCGGCCTCCATCGTTTCTATCCTTTCGCGGCTGAATCACGCGGCCCAGCTTGCTCGCTGTCTACGCTTCGCAGCTCGGGTCACCCCGAGACCACGCAAGACTCGCTTGTCAGGCGTTTGCCAGACGCCTGCCGGGGTTGCTCACCCGGTGGGTCCCTTCAAGGTCTTTCGCGATTGGCTTCTCAGTTCACCGCTTCCTCCTTCCAGGCTTTCCTGGCGCAACCTCCGACATGTTGAGCGCTACACTCGCCGCCGCCCGCCGCAGCTGACGACCAAGGTCCGAATCACGCCGCTCGATCTTCTCAATCAGCGGGCGCATCTCCCTGAGCACCCCGAGAAACTCACCATAGATCCGAAGCATCGCGCACCTCCGTTCGCCCCCCGCAGGCAACGGTGCTGCGCGAGGGCTTGCCCGTCGCCGCCGGTGCGCGGAGGTGGAGTCAAGGCTGGCGGCGAGCCTTGACGAGCCGACACCCGCGCGAAGCGCGGGCTTGGCCTTGACCCACCGAGCACACCGGCAAGATGGGAAGCCCGAGCGAGCCAACCCCTGTCTCGCTCTCTCGCTCTCTCGCTCTCGCCCGCGCGCTCGCCCACGCCCACGCCCGCGCCCGCGCCCGCGCCCGCGCCCGCACCCGCTCACAGGATGTGACCAATCTTCAGACGTGTAGGATCACGGGGCTCGTGAACGAGGCGGCCCGGCAGACCGTAGTGAGCATGAAGACACGGCCCAGGGCTCGATCGTGATGACGGACCTGGGCAGCGGCTGCGACTTGGACTAGTCGGATGCGCTTCGATGGTGCGCTTGTTCGGCTCCCTCGCAGCTCTGTTCCTTTTGGCGTGCGGCTCCACCCCTGCTCCCGAGCCGACCACGACATCCTCGAGCGCCGCGGTCTCCTCGCAGCGCGTGTCGCAGGTCTACGAAGGCTTCTCGTTCGGCAACTGCACGACCGGCGACGACTGCCCGCGGGTCTTCGCGAAGGCGGTCGGCGCGGATCTCGGGGCGAACGGAAAGGCTCCCACCGGGAACCCGCGGGCGTCGATGAAGAACCCCGATCCGGAGTGGATCCCCGAGTGGGACCGTCTTCCGTCGAGCGACAAGGACGCGCACTTCGCGTACGAGGCGCTCGCGCTCGCGGCGGTGCAGCGGACGTGGGCGGCGTCGTGCGACGCCGCGTACAAGAAGCACAAGGCATCGATCGACGAGAAGCTCACCGCGCTCGATCGCTCCATCGCCGAGAAGAACAGGAATCCGAACCCGTACGACCGCCTCGGCGGCCTGCTCGCGCTCGAGCCCGAGAAGCCCCGGAAGGGCGCGCTCGGCGAGTTCTCGCCCGGGAGCGATGCGGTTCGGTATCGCTGGGAGACGGCAGTCTTCGACGCGTTCGAGGACACGGCGCGGACCTTCGTCTACGTGTTCGACGCGTACGCGCCGAGCGACGAGCTGCTCGCCGTCATGAAGCCGCGCCAGCCCGAGAGCTACGAGCGGGACGCGTTCTGTCTGGACGCGTCGACCGGGAAGATCGCCGGCGTGAAGACGCTCCCCGACACGTCGGCGTGGGACGGCGACGTTCGCGGGATGGTCAAGATGGCGGTGCCCGCCGCGACGGCCAAGGCGATCGGCGAACGGCGCGCCGAGCTCGCCACCCAGGTCCGCCTCAAGTTCGCCAAGGCAAAGGTCGCGAACCCGGCGCTGCCGACCGGCGTTCGCGAGCTCGAGGTCGCGAACATCCAGGGCTTCGAGCGTGACGGGCGAAAGGCGATCGTCACGAGCGTCTCGACGCGCGAAGACAAGAGCGGCAGCAGAACCATCAAGATTGACGAAACCGTCATCACGACGTTCGCCGACTGGCCGAGCGGCATCGTCCTGGCACCGGGCGACAAGGTGACGTTCTACGGCGCCGAGCTGAAGGTGAAGGACCAGACCATCCGCTCGACGCCGGAGCTCGAGCACCTGAGCCGCCAGACCAACTTCGAGGCCAAGCACGTGACGAGCATCGTCACGAAGGGCCAGACGAAGAAGTACTTCCGTTGAAGATCAATCCTCCGCGTCTTGCGCTTGCGCGACGCGGACGTTGGTCTTCGGCGGGCTCACGATGAACGTGACGAGCCGCTCCTTCGCCTCGAACTCCTGGCGATAGATCTCGGCGGAGCGCTTGTACTTGAACGGACCGATGCGGACGCGGTGCCAGAGGCCGCGACCCTTCACGTTCGCTGCCTCGACGTAGGCCTTGTGACCGCGACGCCGAAGCACCGCAGCGAACGCCTCGGCATCGACGGCTTGGTCGAACGAGCTGACCTGCAGCTGAAAACCACCGGGGCTGCCCGCCTCGACCTCGGTGCCCGTCTCGCGCGACGCGACCTTGGCCATCGTCGTGAGCACGTCGCTGTGGGTCGTGGTCTCTTTGCCGGCGGCGGTGAGGATGTGCTGGGCCGGGAGCGGAACCACCGGGAGTCGATCGGCCGCGGGCGGAGGCGCGGTCGGATGCCCCGGCGGCAACTGGAAGTCGGCGTCTTCGGCGGCGCGCTTGTCGCCTCTCACCGCCTCGAGGGCGGTCGTCTCGCGATCGCCGCCACCGAGGAGCTTCGGGAACGTTACGTCGAGGTCGTCGGAGGGCGGCGCGTCCTTTGCCGACTTCTCGACGAGGACGCCCAGCGGATCGTCTGCCGGCGCATCGCCCTTGCTCGGCTTCTTGAGCAGGACGACCGTCGCGAGGATCAGGCACGCGCCGCCCATCGAGGCCAGGACCAACGCACCGAGCCGCGAGCCGCGGGGGGCCGGATCGGCCTCTTCGAGCTCGTCCATGTTCCGGATCTTCGAGGACGGGTTTCCCTGCATGGTGGTTTCGAGCGGTACTCGCTTTCGGGTCGCCCAGCCAAGAAAACGACCACAGTATCCTACATCAGCGCCAAGTCCCGGCTCTCTTCATAATTTCAACTAGTTGGACCGATTTCCATCGGGTCTCCTCAAGCTCTCGAGCGGGATCCGAGTCCACCACGATCCCGCCGCCAACGCCATACTCGCCGCGTCCGTCGGGCCCGACGACCGCGGTCCGGATCGCCATCGCGAGGCGCATCGAACCGTCGTGCCCGGCGTAGCCGAAGGCGCCGGTGTACACACCGCGACGCGCGGCCTCGAGGCGCGCGATGACCTCCATCGCGCGAACCTTGGGCGCGCCGGTCACGCTTCCGCTGGGCAGCATCGCCGACAGCACGTCCTCGCGGGAGGCATCCGGCCGCGCGCGACCGCGAACGGTGGCGACCCGATGGTGAACCGTTCGATGGCTGACGACGCGCGGCGCGCCGGCGACCTCGACCGATCCGCGTGCGCAGACGCGCGCGAGATCGTTGCGCTCGACGTCGACGATCATCGCCAGCTCCGCGCGCTCCTTCGGATCGGCATCGAGCTCGGCCGCGAGCGCCGCGTCGGCATCGGAGGATTGGGCGCGCGGGCGGGTTCCCTTGATCGGCTCGGTGATCAAATCGCCGAAGCGCTCGCCGCTCGCGTCGGGCGCCGCGTCGAGCAGGAGCTCGGGTGACGACGAGACCAGCCAGCTCCCTTCCGCCGCCTCGAGCAAGGCGCCGAAGCTCGCTGGAGCCGCCGCCGTGAGCGCCGCATAGAACGCGACCCGCTCGGCCGCTCCGGGCGCTCCGCCGCCGGTGCGCCGAACGTCGAGCGCGAGCCGCCTCGCGAGGTTCACCTGGTAGAGATCGCCTGCCCGGATGAGCTCGATCGCCTCTGCGACACGCTCGAGGTGCGCGGCATCCGGCTCGCCTCCGCGAGCCTCGAATTCGAACGACGCGAGCGCGATCGGATCGCACGCTACGTGCCGCTCCAGATCGCGCACGGCGCCTTCGCTCTCACCGACCACCGTCGCGACGCCGGTAGCGTGATCGATGACGATGACAGCGGGGTAATGCGCCCACCTGATCGAACCTGCGAGAGGCGCCGGTCGCGTGTCGATCGGGACCCACGCGGCGCGCTCGCGCTCGGCGCGCAGCGCTTCGTACGGGATGACGCCGATGAACCGTGGCGCGAAGGCGAAGGGCCCGCGCCCGACGGCAACCTCGCCGCCGAACGGATCGACGCTGTCCACCGAGCCGCTGGGATCCGACGCGACGAACGAATAGCGCCCCCAGGCGGCTTCAGGATTCGATGAAGCCAGGACCGCGAGCCCGGGCCGATCCGCGAGCCTCCTTGCGACATCGAACACCGCCAGATTGCCGAGCTTTGCTACCGCGAGCACGCGGGGACGAGACGAGCACGGCGGAATCTCGACGGAAAGATGCTCCCACGGGGGCAGCCGCGCAAAAGACCGCGTACTGAGAGCCACTTGCAGCGGTCGTCCTCCAGGGCCACGCTGCCCCCGCTTCGAGCCATGCGGAAGTTCCCGTCTCCCACATCCGTCCTCTCCGGGACGGTCGCCCTCACGGTTTCGCTCCTCGCGCTCGCCGCGAGCTGCGGCGACCCGCCCGAGCTCGCGCTCGAGGTCACGACCGGCCATGAGTCCGGCGTCCTCTCGGAAGACCCCGCCGTGTCCGAGATCAAGATCGTCGCCAAGAGCGTCGACGGTGAGGTGCGACGTGAGGCCAAGGCGGCCCCCGGAGGCTCCTTCGATCTGGGCGAGGTACCCGACACCGCGATCATGACCTTCACGCTCACCGGCACCAGCAGTGACGGTACTGTCATGGCGCGCGGTCGCAGCGTTTCGGTCCCGATCGGCTCGATCGACGCAGAGGTGCTGTCGCTCTTCATCCAGCGGCAGGATCGCTTCGCCCGTCCGCCGGGCGAGCTGGTGCGCAGCCACGTCCACGCCCCGGGCGGGATCCTCGCCGAGCGGTTCTTGGTGCTGACAGGTGGCGACTCCGCGGTCGGCGCGGCGGGCCCGGCCGACCCCAAGACAGGCGACTACTACGACATGCTCGGCCTCGCCGGGTCGGAGAGCTCGGCAAACCTTCCGATCACCGCGAAGTCGCTGGTCTCGCGCGGGGACACGCTGCTGCTCATCGGCGAAAACCGAGCGGTGCGCGCGCAGCTCACGTCGGATCAGACAATCGAAATGACCGCGCCCGACGGCCTGACGTTCGCCGACGTCGAAGGCGGCCTCACCGTCGAGATGCCGAGCGGCACGACGCTCGTCGTCGGCGCAACGCGGCCCGAGGGAGCGACGAACGCGATCCTGGCCGTCGACTCGGAGGGCGTGCTCTCGGCGCTCACGCTCGCGCTCCCGCGCGCCGGCGCGGCCGCGACGTACATCGACGGCATCGGCGTCGTGGTCGTCGGCGGCTCCGCCGACGGCGCCGGCGTCGAGGTCATCGGCGACGACCTCTCGGTGACGACGCGTCCCTTCCCGGCCGACGCGACGACCGGCGCGGCGGCGTTCACCTTCGGCGAAGAGCGCCTCGCCCTCGTGGGCGGTCGCGTCGCCGGCGCGCCGGCGCCTACGCGCATCTTTCTTCTCAGCGGCGAAGGGTGCGTCGTCGACTGCATGCCCGAGCTCGTCCCGGCGGCCGACCTTCAGGCCATCGCGGGACGCGGCCGCGGCTTCGCCCTCGAGTCGGGCGCGCTCGTCGTGGGGGAGAGCGACGCCGGCGAGACGCTCGCGTTCCACGTCTCGATCGTCGACGGCGTCGTCTCACCGCTCCCGCTGCGCGAGCCGCGCTTCGGCGCGACGCCGATCCCCGCGCCGAACGGGACCCTCGCGATCGCAGGCGGCGTCACCGACGCCGGTCTGCCGGTGCGTTCGGTCGAAACGTACTTCCCAGAATAGACGGGCTCGATCAGCCGATCGGGACTCGACCAATTCACACTTCGGACCAGCCCAACCTTCGTCGGAAAGGACACGCCCATCATGCGTCTCAATCTCTACTTGCTTCTCGGTGCCCTCTCGCTCTTCTTCCTCGGCTGCGCGCCGAAATGGACGGTGATCCAGCAGGCGACGCCGAACCCGTTCATCGGCAAGGGCGGTGACTTCTCGGTGCTTCCGATCGACTACTCGGAGCTCAAGGTGGGCGAAAAGTCGGAGGAGCAATACCTCGCCGAGAAGGACGAGAAGCAGCAGGCGAGCTTCCAGGGCGACAAGCAGGCCGTCGACGAGCGCTTCCAGGCGAACCTCCGCGAGACCGCCCAAGGCGAGGGCGTCACGGTGAAGGCCGCGGCCGGCCAGAACAAAGGCTTCCTCATCAAGCCCAAGGTCGAGTTCTTCGAGCCCGGCTACTACGCGGTCGTCGCGTCTGCCCCGAGCGAGATCCGGATGCGCGTGACGATCGAGGGCCCCGACGGCAAGGTCCTCGACATCATCGAGGTGAGGCACCAGACCGACTCCAAGTCGAGCGGCGTGAGCATCGGCGGCATCAGCACCAACCCGTCGAGCGGCGGCCGACTCCGCGAGGACGCCGAGTGGATCGGCGAAGCCGTAGCCGAATACCTCGCCAGCCGAGTCAATCCCGAGGAGTGACGCGGACGACGGTCCGCGGGGTGACGATCGCGCGCTCGAGGGGGGCGAGCGCGCGCGCCCCCGGCCACACGACGCACGCATCGAGCGTTCCCGCGCCGCCGACGTGCGCGTCGCGGCCGATGATCGAACGCTTCACGCGCACACCGGGCTCGACAGTAGCGCCGTCGCCCAGGTGCGCATCTCGGGCGGCGAGCCATTCGAGGTTCGCGTCGAGGTAGGCCTCGAGCGAGCCGGTGTCTGCGTGACGGCCGCTGTGGATGAACGCGCCCACCTCGAGCCCTTCGGCCATCGCCGGAACCAGCGCGTCGGCGATCAGACACCCTCGCTCAGGGAGGCGCTCTCGAACTGCGGAGCCGAGCACGGCGATGCCGAGGTACTCGACGGTCCGCGTCTCGGGTGCGACGCGCGAGGAACGCAAGCGAACGACGCGCTCCCCATCGATGCCGACCTTGCCCTGGGGGTCGTCCCGCACGGCGAGCGTCGCAATTCTGCCCGAAGCTTCGTGGGCCCGGAGCAGCGCTGCCAGATCGACGTCCGACAGGATGTCGGCGTTCCAGAGGAGCACCCTCCCCTCACCGAGCAGCGCCGCGGCGCGCGCGACTCCGCCGGCGGTCCCGAGGATCTCGTCCTCTGGCGAGAGCCGTACGTCGAGCGCCTGCGCCGCTCGCCACGCTTCGTCGAACGCGCTCGCTCTGTGGTGCACGTTCACGACCGCGCGCGGGACGCCCGCGCGGGCGAGGTACGAGAGCACGTGATCGATCTGCGGCCGGTCCCCGATCGGACAGAGCGCCTTCGGCAGCTCGTCGGTCAGCGGAGCCAGCCGGGTCCCGAAGCCGGCCGCCAGCACCATGGCGGGCGGCATGCTCATCTCAACGCCGTCAGGCGTTGAACCAGAGGCATCGTCAGCCTCCGCCGCCGCCGCTGCCCCCGGCTCCGCCGCTGCCGGTCGTCGTTGCGGTGGTGTCGCCGTCGTCCTCGGCCTTCTCGGGCTTCGCGACGAACTTGCATGCGTCGAGATTTTCGACCGCGTGGAGCGTCTGGCAAGGAGTCTTTCCGCTCCAGCCCTCGACGACGGCGACGTCTGCGCACTCGTCCATCGTCGTCGTGCCGTCCGCGTTCGCGTCCGGCTTGCTCTTCTTGCAGCTGGCGGTCGCCTTGATCGCCTTGATGCATCGATTGATGTCGCCGTCGCTCGGCTCGTCGACCTCGTCCTCGTCGCTACCACCCGCGTTCTCGATGCCGTGCAGGCACTGGTCGCGGTAGAGCGACTTGCAGTTTCTCACCTGCTCCTCGGTCCGGATGCCGAAGGTGTCCTCGTCGCCCGTACAAGCGGGCGCGGCGTCGCAGCGCGCGTCCTCGATCTGGCGGCAGGCATCGACGCCGACGGCATCGGTTCCGCACCCGTACGTGAGCAACAAAACCCCGCTCACGAGGCTCGCCGCCATGAGCGCACGGCGCGCAAAAACGGGGAGCTTGGGCATGCGCAAAGCGGGTAGCACGCACGCGTCGGAATGGGCCAAATTTCCCGCCTCTTTTTCCTGCTCAAAGGGGGCGATTTCCATGGGTCCACGGCCCCTCCTGGGCTAAGTCCAACGCATGAGAATCAGGCGGGCCTCGGTGGTGGCCCCCATCCTCCTGATCGCAGCCAATCTGGGCTGTACCGGCGACGAAGACGTCGACGATCGCCGGGTCGTGCAGACCGGCGTGGTGGTCGACCCGGCCGAGTTCCTGGGTGACCTGCCCTGCGCCGACATCGAGGGCGCGCCCAAGTCCTATTCGGCCACCGTCGTCGAGCTGGCCGATGAGACCGGGCCCGAGCGACTGCTCGGGCCCGCAGCCCCCGTCAGCTGCGGCACGCCTGTCGTCTTCAACGACATCCGCGGCGGCAGGCGCTACGGCGCGAACATCAGCGTCTTCGACGTCCCCGCGGATCAAGCGGCGGGCGCGGCTCCCGCCTGGACCACGACGTGCGGCCTCACCGGCGCAGGCGCCGCCGAGGTCGTCGCGGGCCGCCAAACGAGGATCCGAGGGTGCACGGCGATCGAAGGCGCCGGCACCGGAACGACGAGCGTCACGGTTGACGCGACGAGCGCCGTCGGCGCGCTCGGGTGTGCATCCGAAGGCGGCACGATCGGCGACATCGAGATCGTTCCGGTCGAGCCCGCCGGCTCGGGACTGCCCTCGGTCACGGTCGCGTGCGGACAGCCGCCGGTCGTCTACGGCACGGCGATCGAGGCCGGCGTCCGATACGCCTTCCGACTCGAGGCCCAGAGCACCGACGGCGGCACGCTCGGCGCGCAGTGCTCGGCCGTCGCCCGCGACGGCCTCGGCGTCCCCGCGACGTGCACGCTCCTGCTCGAGACCGGCTCGCTGTCGTTCCCGATCCCCGACCTCGTCGAAGAGGCCGGCTTCGTCTGCGGCGACTCCATCTCGCGCGCGACCGTGAGCGCCGTCGGTGCCGACGTCACCGTCCCGAGCGCGTCGGTACCGTGCGACGCGGAAGCGTTCGCGTCATCCCTCCCTCCGGGAGCGTACTCCGGGACCACGCTGCTCTATGCGGGTCCTGATCTGGCAGCGTCGTTCACCTGCGCGGGCGAGGTCGTGCCCGGCGTGACGACCGTCTTCACGTGCATCCCCAACTAGTTCACGACCCTTTCGCGCGGGGCTAGAGCCCCGCGCGAGGCACCTGACATGGAAGAATCGAACCTCACCACCGGCAAAGTCCCGGTAAGCATCCAGGACGAGCTTCGTACGAGCTACCTGGATTACGCGATGAGCGTCATCATCGGGCGCGCCATCCCGGACGTCCGCGACGGCCTCAAGCCCGTTCATCGCCGCATCCTGCACTCGATGAACGAGCAGAACCACGGCCCCGGCGGCGCACACAAGAAGTGTGCGCGCGTCGTCGGTGACGTGCTCGGC
>JBGTSH010000339.1:0-11302 GCA_041940405.1 Polyangiaceae bacterium | reverse complement strand
CAGCAGGGCGTTTTGCAGCTGCCCCACGTGGACCTTGGGGTCGTCGCTGATCCCCTCGTCCCACATCATCTCGAGGCAGTCGGTGATCAGGGTGCTTTCGGGCCCCGGCCAGCCGGGGCACTCGTTCTGCGCCATCTCGTCGCAGCTGCCGAACGCGCCGTGCGGTGTGTTGGTCTGCCCGTCGGACATCGCCTCGTCGTCGGAGCAGCTCTCGGCCGAGGTCCACCGTGCCAGCGCCGGGCGGCCGACCGACGCGCGGTATTGGTTGATGAGATCGACGCAGAGCTGCGCGGCCGTCCCGTCGCCGCCGCCCGATGTCGTGCTCGATCCGGTGCCGGAGCTCGTCTCGCCGTCCTCGTCGCAGTCCGGGTTGAACGACGTGCAGGGCCCGTCGTCGTCGTCGTCGCTCGACCCACCACCGCATGCAGCGATCGGCACGAGCAGGAACGCGACGCAGCCCGCGAAAGGAAGGAGACGGCGCATGCAAGTAGTCTATCCGTGCCTGGAGAGGAAAAGCACATGGAGCTACGGTGGGTGGGTCTTATGAAGACGGCAGCGTTTTCTGTGGGGGTTTTGGCGTCGGCGCTCTTCCTCGGCGGTTGCGAGGACCCCGAGCTCCCGCGCGAGAAGCCGACGACGCCCACGGTGCCCGGTCCGGGCGAAGACGGCTTCGAGGTGGTGGTTGCCGCTTCGGCAACGATCGCCGGAATCACGCCGCAGAACGCGAACAACAACCTCGACGTGGTGCGTTTTCAGGATCGGACCTTCCTCGCATGGCGGACCGGCCCGACGCACTTCGCGTCGCCCGAGGTGAAGCTCTACGTCGCGAGCGAGGGGGCCGACGGCTGGCGCTACGAAGGCGAGTTTTCGCTGGCGACCGATCTTCGCGAGCCGCGCTTTCTCGTCCTCGGCGACAAGCTATTCCTCTACTTCGCCGTCCTGGGCACCAACGGAACGAAGTTCGAGCCGCAGGGGATGAAGATCAGCGAGTACCAATCGCCCGGCTCGTGGACGACGCCGGAGGACGGGTACGAGCCGACCTTCATTCCGTGGCGCGCGCGCGTCGTGAACGGGACCGCGTACCTCATCGGCTACGTCGGCGGCGAGGCAATCTACAGCGGCAGCGGCAATCCGATTCGCATCCACTTCCTCAAGACGGCCGACGGCCGCACGTTCGAGCCGGTCGCTCCCGGCAAGCCGGTGGTGCAAGAGGGCGGCGGCTCGGAGACCGACTTCGCCTTCCTCGACGACGGATCGCTCGTCGCCGTCACGCGAAATGAAGCGGGCGACACGACCGGCTGGGGCTCGAAGATCTGCAGCGCTCCGGCGAACGACCTCGGCACCTGGACCTGCAACAACGACAAGAAGAAGTACGACTCGCCGCTCGTCTTCCGTCACGGAGAGGACGTCTGGCTGGTCGGCCGGCGCAACCTCTCGAACGAGAGCGGCAACTACGACCTCGACTACGATCACCTCCCGCCCGAGGAGCAGACCCCCGCCTACCTGGGCGAGTACTCGTTCGGCCCGAAGCGCTGCTCCTTGTGGAAGGTCGATCCCGCGGCGCTCGCGGTCGAATACGCCGTGGACCTTCCGTCGCGCGGTGACACCTGCTTCGCCTCGGCGGTCGACAACGCTGACGGAACCGTCACGATCTACAACTACTCGAACGAGCTCGACGGCGCGCCGGACTGCGCCTCGTGGCCCGATCAGTGCGACGACATCGCCTGGTTCGCCGGCCAGGGCATGCCGACGATCATCTATCGGACGAACGTGACCTTCCCCTGACGGCGTGCTGAAACTGGTGGCGTCGCGCCGCTCGTAACCTTCGTCCCTGCCCTTTCACCCCCCCAACCCCCCTCACTTCGTGAGGGGGGAGATTGACGCAACTGTCACACGGGCCGCGTGAAACCGTGGCACCATCTCGGGTCGCGTGCCTCGGACAACTCGCATCGTTGGGCTGACCCTTTCTCTCTTCTTCGCGGCGCTGCCGGCCTTCGCACAGGACGAGCCGGCGAAGGCACAAGAGCCCGAGCCCGGTGACGATCCGCCGCTCCTTCCGCCGGAAGAGCCGAAGAAGGAGCCGGAGCCGAAGAAGGAGCCGGAGCCCAAGCCCCAGGTGGCCGGCGACGAGACGCAGGCTTCGAAGGACGAAGGTCAGGCGGCGGGCGCAAAGCCGGAGGAGGAGAAGAAGGACCGACCGCTTCGCGACTCGCTCAAGCTCACCGTCGGACCGCTCTCCTTCCTACCGGTCGTGCTGATTCAGGCTCAGGCGCTCCCCTACGTCGGGGACGACTCGTTCACGCTGTCGGGCGACGCAGCGGACAGCGAAGGCTTCCGCCTTCGGCGCGGCCGGCTCGGGCTCGAGCTGGTGCTCGCCGCCGACGGCAAGGACCAAGGCCGCGGTCGGGTCTCGTTCGAGCTCGGCAGCCGCGAGGACGGAACGGCTCGCATCCACGACGCGTGGCTCGCGTACGTCGGCTTTCCCTACGTCCAGGCGTGGGGCGGCGCAATGACAGTACCGTTCAGTCGCTCGGCGATGGCCGGCTCGGGCGATCAATCGCTCACGGAGCGGCCTCTCGCGGTCCGCTCGATGGCGCCCGGGCAGCAGGTCGGGCTCGTCGCGCGGGGTGAGATCGAGGACCGCGCGTTCGTCTACGACCTCGGGGCGTTCAACGGCTTCTCGCGATCGGATCAGTTCTACACCGGCTACCAGCAGAACTTCGCTCCGCTCGGCAACAAGTTCGAAGGGCTCGCGTACGTCGCGCGGCTCGCGACCGAGCCGGTTGGACCGATGTCGCCGACGATCGCCGACGAGACGCACCAGAGCCCGAGGTTCGGCGCCGGCGCGAGCTACTTCTACAGCGACGGCTCGGCGCGCGGCATCCATGCCTTCGGCGGCGACGCGCTCCTTCACGCCGCCGGCTTTCACCTGCTCGCCGAGGTCATCTACTCGGTCGTCGCGCCCAAGTCGGATCCCGAGGCGCCGACCGCGACGGTGGCCGAGGTGAAGAGCTTCGGGGTCGTCACCGAAGCCGGGTACATGATCCTTCGCGATCTGCTCGGCGTGACCGCGCGCTTCGAATACATCGATCCGAGCTCGGCGGTCGACGACGAAGGCGACAACTGGCTGCTCGGTGGTGGACCGACGGTCATGTTCTTCGAAGGCATGGTGCGGATCACCGCCGAGTACACGCACCGCGAAGAGATGCACGGCCTCTCGCTCGCGAACGACGCCGTCATCCTCCAGGCCCAGCTGGTCGCGCCGTGAAGAAGCTTCGGGCTGCGCTATCGCTCGCGGCGTTCGGCGCGTTCGCCGCCGTGGCGGGCGGCGTTCCGATGGGCTGCAACCCCGGGCCCGAGGCGCTCCTTCGCGCAAAGGTGATCGAGGATCGCAACGAGCTCGTGGGCGGTCCTGTTTCGGCGGCCGACCTCGGCGACTTCCTCTTGGAGAACGATCAGATCCGCGCGGCGATCCTCGCGTCGCGCTCCTCGCCCGCGCCGGGGCTCTTCGGCGGAAGCTTGGTCGACCTCGATCGCCGGCGCCTGCGCGAAGGGTTCGAGGGCGGCTATGGCCACGACCGCTTCAGCGAGACGTTCCCCATCGCGAACCTCTTGGTTCCGAACCCCGGCAGCACCGAGGTGAAGGTGCTCAAGGACGGCAGCGACGGGAAGCAGGCGGCGATCCGCGTCGAAGGCAGCGGCGCGTTCCTCTACGAGGCGCTCGCGGTGCTCCGCAACCAGGGCGGCCTCCTCGAGACGATCTTTCCGGGCGTCAGGACCGAGCTCAGGTTCGTGACCGACTACATGCTCGCGCCCGGCGATCGCTTCATCAAGGTCCGGACGCAGATCTACATCACGGCGGGCGACGGGCCGATGTGCTCCGGCGTCGGCGCTTGCGATCTCGATTGCGAGCACGGCTTTGCTCAAGATGCGAACGGCTGCCTCACCTGCGCGTGCAGCGAGCTCTTGCCGCTCGACGTCTACGCCGAGCCGCAGAGCGTCTTCGGCGCCATCCTCGGCGATACGCCGACGATCGCCGATCCACCTGCCGAGCATCGCGCCGGCGTCGTCGCCGGCGACTTCGTCTTCTTCGGCAACCAGAACAACGTCTTCGCGCCCGGCGTCGGCTTCGACGAGGACGAGGCAGTTCAGAACGCCGCGAACCAGAGCCAGAACACCTTCACCACGCCGCTCACCTACGACTTCGTCGCCGCCGCCGGCAAAGACGTGAGCTACGGCTACCTGTCGCTGCCGCCGAAGGGACAGGAGAAGGCGACCGTCAACGTCCCGATCTTCGCCAGCGCCGCGACCGCGTTCCTCGTCGGCGGCAAGAACTGTCTCTTCGACACCGCCGATGACGACGTGTGCGACGCGCACCGCGCGTTCACCTACGAGCGGTACATCGTCGTCGGCGACGGCGACATCGCCAGCGTGACGGAGGAGATGGATCGCCTCCGCGGCGTGAAGAACGGGACCGTCAAAGGCTTCGTCTACTGGGGCGAGACAGGCGAGCCGGTCGCGAACGCCGAGATCCTGGTGCTCGCCGATCCCGATCCGAACCGAAAGTTCGAGAGCCTCGATCAGATCGCCGAAGCCAACCGCGAGGTGCGCGGCGACGTGGGCGTCATGAACTCGATTCACGCCGACCTCGGGCTCGACGACATCGAGGACGGCGACTTCCACGGCGGCCTCCCCGACGGCAGCTACCTCCTCGTGGCGATGGATCCGTCGTACCAATCGTTCTCCGAGCCGGTGCGCGTCAGGCTTCGCTCCGGCGAAGAGAAGAACGTCACGCTCGCGCTGCCCGAGGTGTCGTTCGTCGACTACCGGATCACCGACGCCGCCGGCTTCGCGATGCCCGGCAAGCTCACGTTCGTCTCGCTCGACAAGGACGATCGCGCGCTCGACGGCGACGGCAAGCGGCGCGTCTACGCCGGCGAAGGCCGGCTCGCCAACGGCGCTCGCTTGGTCGAGCTGACGACGACGGGCAGCGGTCGCGTCCGGATCGAGCCCGGGCGCTACAAGGTGTACGTCTCGCGCGGCCCCGAATACGGCGCGCACGTCCAGAAGCTCGAGCTCTTGCCCGGCCAGATCGAGCGCGTCGACGCCACGCTCGCGCACGAGGTCGACACGACCGGTTGGATGTCGGTCGATCTCCACCTGCACTCGGCGCCGAGCTTCGACAGCGGCATGGCGGTCTCGCGCCGCGTGACGACCGTCGTGGCCGAGGGACTCGACGTCGGCGTCTCGACGGATCACGAGGTCGCGACCGACTACGAGCCGTACGTGCGCGAGCTCGGCCTCGAGCACGAGCTCAAGAGCTTCGTCTCTGCAGAGGTGACGACGCTCGAGTACGGCCACTTCATCGGGTTCCCGCTCGACTACGATCACCTCGACGTGCCGCGCCACGGCTCGCCGGACTGGTCGTGCCTCTCGGGCGGCGAGATCCTCGACGCCATCCGCAAGCAGGGTGAGCCCGACCTTACGCCGTTTACGATCGTCGCCCATCCACGCGACGGTTTCTTCGGCTACATCGATCAGAGCGGCGTCGACACCTTCACGCTTCACCGCAAGCTCGACACGCTCAACCAATCGAACCCCGTCTTCCGGACGGTGAGCTGCGAGTTCGACGCGATGGAGGCGATGGGCGCCAAGCGCCTCGACCTCGCGCGCACGCCCTCGGTCTCCGAGGTGGTCGACTGGACGCGCTGCAAGGGTCGCCTCAACGCGTCGGAGGATGCGGACACGCTCGTCGCGTCATGCCCCGAGATGCCCGAAGGGACGCTCGATCCCTGCCGCGAGCGCGAGACGTTCCTCGACTGCAAGCGGCGCAACCGATCGCGCCTCGCGTACTACTTCACCAAGCGCATCCTCGAGCGCACCACCGAGGAGCAGGCCAAGCTCTTCGCCTGGGGCGGCACCGCCGAGGACAGCCAGGCGCTCTGCAACCCCGCCTCGTTCATGGACGGTCCGGTTCCGGACGAGACGAAGTCGGAGCCGTGCGCGTACCGCGCCGGACAGATCGACGACTACTTCCGGTACCTGGAGTACGGCCTCGTACCCACGCAGATCGGCAGCAGCGACAGCCACGATGGCCTGAAAGAGCCGGGCTACCCGCGCACCTACTTCAAGAGCCCGACCGATCAGCCAGCGGGCCTGACCGCAAAAGACGCCGTCTCGAGCCTGCGAAGCGGGCACGCGGTCGCGAGCTACGGGCCGTTCGTCACCGCGACGATCGACGACACGTCGTTCGGCGAGGTCGTGAAGGCTTCGCCCGGCGATGAGAAAGACCTTCTGCTCGTCGTGCAGACGCCGAGCTGGTTCGGCGTCGATCGCGCCGAGGTCTACGTCAACGGCTACATCGTCCACGAGCTGACCAAGGGCCACGGGCCCGAGGTCATCGAAGACTTCCGCGTGAAGGCGCCAATCACCGTCCCCGATCGCGACGCGTGGGTCGTCGTCATCGCCATGGGCCTTCGCGACGAGAACCAGCTGCGCCCGCTGGTGTTCGACATCCCGTTCGGCGAAATCCAGCTCTCGCAAACCGCGAGCGGAGCCTTCGCCGACGTGCCGGTCGTGAACATGATCCTCACCGCCGATCCGAGCGTCCCCGATTGGTCGCCGATCGTTCCGTACGCGATGACCAATCCGATCTTCATCGACATCGACGGCAACGGGAAATACGACGCGCCCTACGGACCGCCGCCGTTCTGCTCGGTGCCGTGCACGAGCAACGATCAGTGCCCGACGGCGTCGGGGCAGGAGTGCCTGGGAGAAGAAGGAGTTTGCGGGATTCCGGTTGCGGGAGGGTGCACCATTCAGCGCGGCGCTAAGGGCGCGGATTAGAGAGATCGTGCACGGACACGAGAACGAGGACGTGCACGAAGCTCGTGAACGAGAAGAGCGTGCACGTGAACGTTCGACGCTTCACGTGGACGAGCCCGAGCCCGAGGACGAGCCCGTGAACGTGAAGGGCCACGCAAAATCGTGAACGTGCGCTCGCTATTCTGACTCTTGGACGCAACTGGCGGCGGCTCGTGTCGACATAGTGGTCATGGAGGACGAACCTCGTCTCGACCATGAACGACTCGATGTCTACCGAGTTGCGATGGAGTTCTGGGCGCTTACGCAGAACGTGCTGCCCCGGATTCCTCCGACGCGTAAGGAAGCGCGCGAGCAGCTCGAGCGTGCGGCCATGTCGATTCCGCTGAACATCGCCGAGGCTTCCGGGAAGCCCACCCGTGCCGAACGCGCTCGCTTCTTCTCCATCGCGAGGGGCTCCGCGCTCGAGTGTGGGGCTCTGCTCGATGTCCTCGCCGTTTCGGGCTTTGTCCACCCCGATCGCGTCACCGAAGGGAAACAACTCCTCCTACGCGTCGTAGCGATGCTCACGAAGCTCTGCCGCTAGTCCAACGCATCGCAACTGGTCAGCGCCGTTCACGATCCTACGTGGCCCTCCACGTTCACGGGCTCGTCCTCGGGCTCGGGCTCGTCCACGTGAAACCTGAAACGTGAACGTTCACGCTCCTCTCGTACACGTTCACGTCATCACGTCCACGTTTTCACGTGCACGTTTCACGTTTCTCTATCCCGGCTTGCCTTCGATGACGGTCCCGTCATCCGGCACGACCGTCACGACTCCCCCCAAGGGGCACACCGCAAGGATGTCGGCCTGCGTCGGCTCGCAGGTGATCCGCACCCACACCCCTCCTCTTCTCTCGACCAACCTCGCCTGGCTCCCGCTTGCCCAGGGCGTTCCGTCGGAATCGAGCCGCAGGCTCCACAAATCGCGCGTGGTTTGGACGGCTTCGAGCGTTGCGACGAGGGCTCCGCTGGCGCTGGGGGCGATCTCGAGGGCGTGGCCTCCGCTGCCGACGGCGTACGCGCCTCCGGTGGGTGAGCGCGCGACCGAGTACAGGTGCCCGGTGCGGCCCCATGCGACGGGACGCTGGCCGGAGGGCAGGAGCTCGATGAGATCGCCGTGGCTGCCGCACGTGAGAATGGCGCCGGACGCGAGGCGCGTGGCGGAGAAGAGCCTCGTGGTGCCGGTGACGGTGTGAACGTTGGCCGACTGCGATCCGATCTCGGCGACGCAGCCGATCGGGCGTGAGCGGCGCTCGCCCGCGAGGACGATGTCTCCGTCCTCGGTGAAGGCTCCGAGCCAGTTGAAATCGCCCGACGCACCGGGAAGCTGGCGAACGCTGCCGCCGGCGCCGAGGATCGCGGCGAGGCCTGCTTCACCGAAGACGACGAGCTCCCCCGCGCGGGTGCGGGCGAGCCCGCGAACGCGGCGCGGATCGAGCCCCGCCGGACGCGGTATCTCGGTCCAGAGCCCGCGGTGGAAGCGATAGAGCCCGTTGAGGCCCGCGCCGTAGACCGCGGCCTCGTCGGGAGCGACGACCGCGGCTCGCAGGCGATCTTGCTCGAGCGCTCTTCCGACCGGCGAAAACTGCCAGTGCCGCGGACGCTCGATCGAGGGAACGCTGTGCGAGCGATCGCCGGACAGAAACTCTTCCGGCGCGTGGCTCAGGCGACCCGAGGCCGCGCGGAGGAGAGGCTCGACAGCGCTCCAGAGCTCGGCGATCGCGCCGTGTCGCCCCGCGGGATCGGCTGCGGTGGCGCGCGCGAGCTCGCGATCGAGCGCGGCGACGATGTCCGGCCGCTCGCGCAGCTCGGGCCGAAGGCTCGGCAGGCGCGCGAGCTGAGGCCGATCGCCGCTGAGGATGCGCGCCACGGTGCGGAGCGGGCTGTCGCCAGGCTGATGCGGGAACGCGCCGCGACCGGAGAGGACCTCGAACAGGATGGCGCCGAACGAGAAGACGTCGGTGCGCGTCGAGACGCGGCTGTTGCCCATCTCGTATTGCTCGGGCGGCGCGTAGCCGAGGGTCGCTCCGGCGATCGTGGCGGTGCTGCGGGGGGAGAGATCGGGCGCTTTTACCAGGCCGAAGTCGGTGACCTTCACCACCTCGACCCCGTGCTGCGCCGCGAGCAGGATGTTCGACGGCTTCAGATCGCGGTGGACGATTCGGTGCTCGTGGACCGTGTGCAGCGCGCGCGCGACCTGCTTCATGATCCGCGCGGCGCGCTCGAGCGGGAGCCCGGCGCCGGCATGATCGTCGATCACCTTGGCGAGCGTGTCGCCGTCGACGAGCTCGAGGGCGATGAACGGGAAGGCGATGTCGGGCGCTTGGACCCGGTGAACGCCGTAGTCGTAGAAACGGATGATGTTCGGGTTGGGCGCAGGCACCGCGCCGAGCATCTGCAGGACGCGCGCTTCACGCTCGAAGCGATGCAGCGAGTCCTCGGTCACCCCCTCGGGACGCAAAATCTTTACGACGATCCAGAACCCGTCTGGATCGTCGTAGTTCGCGCGGTACACCCAACCCTGGCCACCTTCGCCGAGAACGGCGCGCAGATGAAACCGTGTGCCGCCTTCTCCGACGACCGTCGTGCCGATGAGCGAGTCGCGGAGCCGATTCGCTGGGTTGGAAGCCGCCGGAGGAGAGGCCACTCCAGCGGGATGCTAGCTCTAGAGTCCCAAGAGCTGAACGAGCTTCTCTCGGTTCGCCATGCCCGCGTGGGTCGCGACCTTTTCGCCGTTCTTGAAGACCATCAGGGTGGGGACGTTCTTTACCGCGTACTTGGCGGCGACCCCCGGGGACTCTCCGATGTCGCACTTGCCGACGCGGACCTGTCCGGCGAGATCGTCGGCCAGCTTCTCCACGATGGGAGCCAGCTTTTTGCAGGGGCCGCACCACGTCGCCGTGAAGTCGACGAGCACCGGTACGTCGCTCTTGAGCACGCTGTCGTCCCAGTTCACATCGTTCAGATCGACCACGTTCTTGCCTGCCATGACGCCGAGCTCCTTCGAAAAGACCCCCAAATCGAGGACCTAACGGCCCGGGGTGGTGGGCCACCCGGCCAGCGACTAAGGGTAAGCGCCGCGTGACCCTCGGGCAAGTGGACCTTTCCGGCGCGGGCCTCCTCGTCGTCGTGCCGACGTATGCAGAAGCGGACAACCTCCCCTCGCTCATCGAGGGGATATTTGCCGCGGTTCCTGCAGCGCACGTGCTCGTCGTCGACGATGCGTCACCCGATGGGACGGGGGAAATCGCGGATCGAATCGCACGCGGCAACGCCAGCGTTCACGTCCTGCACCGCCCGGGAAAGCTGGGGCTCGGCACGGCCTATGTAGAAGGCTTCACGTGGGCGCTCGCGCGCTCCTACACGCTCGTCGCCGAGATGGACGCCGACCACTCCCACGATCCCAGAGACCTCGTACGGCTGCTCGGCGCCATCCGTGACGGCGCCGACATCGCGGTCGGGTCGCGCAACGTGCCGGGCGGCGGCATCCTCGGTTGGGGGCTCGGGCGTCACCTCTTGTCCAAGGGGGGCTCGCTCTACGCGAGGTGGATCCTCGGGTCGCCGGTGTACGACATGACGACCGGCTTCAAGGTCTTCCGTCGCGAGGCGCTCGAGGCCATCTCGCCGACGACGCTCCGCTCGAACGGCTACGCCTTCCAGATCGAGACGACCTACCGCGCGCTCGGAAAAGACAAACGTGTCACCGAGGTGCCGATCGTCTTTCTCGATCGCAGGGCCGGCGCATCGAAGATGGACCGCAGGATCTTCGTCGAGGCAATCGTCGGGGTGTGGAGAATGCGTTGGTCTCGCGGCTGACGCTCGTCGTTGCTCTGAACTGAGCATTGGAGTAGCTTCCGCGGCCATGTCTCGGGGCTCCCCCACCAAGAGTCGCAGCCTCCAAGCGTCGAGCGACGCGAACGTCCTCGGCCGGTCGGTTCGCATCCGCGGGCGCGTCTCGGGCGACGGCGATTTGCGCCTCGAGGGCGACGTCGACGGCGACGTGAAGATCGGCGGCGCGCTCGAGGTAGGCGACGGCGCGACGTTGAACGGCAACGTCGTCGCGAACAGCGTGCTCATCGACGGCTCGCTCACCGGTGACGTCGACGCGCAGGGGCCGGTGCACATCCGCGCGGGCGCGCGGGTCGCCGGCAACATGAGCGGCAGCGAGATCGCCCTGGAAGAGGGCGCGGCCTTCACCGGCCGCATCGACGCAAGCTTCGAGCTGCCCGACGGTCTGGGCGGCGGAACGTCGAACCGTCGTAAGTAGTTGGGCCGTCGCAAGTAAGGGAGACACACGTGGCTGGAACCGTCATCGGACAGGGCATCATCATCGAGGGCGAGAAAATGGGCGTCCCGAAGACTCTTCTGGAGAGACTCTCTCTCTCTCTTGCGGAAGACACTCTCTGTTTTGGGAAACAAACACAACAACAAGACAACA
>JBGTSH010000338.1:0-11385 GCA_041940405.1 Polyangiaceae bacterium | reverse complement strand
TCGATCGCGGTTGGCTTCGAGGATCGCTTCGAGCCGCGGCTTGCCGAGGCTCCGAAGGTGATTCGTGTGATCGATCTGGAGGATCGCGTTCTTCTTCACGACGCCGAAAAGAACGAGGAGCCCGAGGCCCGAGAACAGGTTCAGCGTCTGTCCGAAGAGGTGAAGCGAGAGCAGAGCAAATGGGACCGTCAGAGGAAGCGCGAGCAGGATCGTGACCGGGTGGAGCCAGGACTCGAACTGCGCCGCGAGCACCAGGTACATGAAGATGAACGCGAGCCCGAGGATCATGACGAAGCTCTTGCTCATCTTCTCGGCCTCTTTGGTGATGCCGGCGGGACGGATGTCGTACCCCGGGGGGATACCCTCTTCCTTGGCGATTCGGTTGAACGCGTCCTGAATGGCAGAGTCGCCGTAGCCGGGCGCTGCGTTCGCCAGGATCGTGATCTGTCGCCGCCGCGCCAAGCGCTCGATCTTCGACGGGCCGTCGGCCGCCTCGAGCGTGACGAGCGACGCGAGCGGAACGGCGCCGTGCTTCATCGAGGGGACGCTGAGGAGCGACAGGCCTTCCTGGTCGGCGCGGAAGCGCGCGTCGGCACGCAGGCGAACGTCGTATTGCTCGCCCTCTTCCGAGTAGGAGGTCGCCTTCACCCCGCCGACGAAGAGCTGCATCGTCTGGGCGACGTCGGCGACGCGCACGCCCTGGTCGGCGGCGCGATCGCGATCGATGTGGACGGCGAGCGAGGGTTTGCCGGCGACGTAGGAGCTCTGGACGTCGACCGCGCCGGGCACCTCTTTCAGGCGCTCGGTGATCCGCGTCGCCTTCTCTGCAAGGACCCCGAGGTCGGGACCGGTCATGGAATACATGACGTTGGCGTTCCCCGCGCCGGTGCTCACGCCTTGCACCTCACCGAGCGTGACGCTCACGTCCGACGGATGCCGAGGCAGGACGTCGGTTCGGACCTTGTCCATGAGCTGTCGCTGGGTCTCCACGCGCGTCTTCGGGTCGGTGAGGAAGACAAAGACCTTGGCCAGGTTGCTCGTCTCTTGCACGTCGTCGGCGACGGTCGTCATCGTGCGAACGACGCCTTTGATGTCTCGCACGTCTTTCGCGATCCGCTCGGTGATGAGCCGCGTCTCGGTGACGCTCGTCCCCTCGGGCGTTCGGATCGATATCTCGAATTGGCCGCGGTCGTCCGGGGGGACGAAGCCGCTCGGGAGGGTCTTGCCGAGCGGACCGATCGCGAAGAGGGAGGCGACCGACGCGAGGACGACGATCCACCGGCGCTTCATCGCGAAGCCGAGGACCGCCATGTAGGCGCGCTCGATCGGCCGGTAGACGACGTCGACGAGCCGAGCGAGCGCCGGCTTGGTCTCATGACCCTCTTGCGGCGGAGGGAGCCAGCGGGCGCAGAGCGTCGGCGTCAGCGAGAAGCTGACGATCATCGACACGATGATGGCGAACGCCATCGTCAGCCCGAAGCTCCCGAGGAAGCGCCCGATCATGCCCGCGGCGAACGCGACCGGAACGAAGACCGCTACGAGTGAGAGCGTGGTAGCGAGGACCGCGAGGCCGATCTCGCGCGTGGCGAGGACGGCGGCCGCGAATGGTTTGCGCTTCTTCTCCTCGATGTAGCGGGTGATGTTTTCGAGGACGACGATGGCGTCGTCGATGACGATGCCGACCGCCAGCGCGAGCGCGAGCAGCGTCAGGAAGTTGAGCGTGAAGCCGGCGAGCTTCATCACGGCGAACGTGCCGATGATCGAGATCGGAATGGCCAACGCCGCGATCAGCGTCGAGCGCAGGTTGCCGAGGAAGAGGAGCACGACCAGCGCCGCAAGGAACGCGCCGACCACGAGGTGCTCGGTCACCGCGTCGAGGCCGGTGCGGATCATCGACGAGTTGTCGCGTAGGACCTCGAGCCGGACGCCCTCGGGGAGCTCCTTCTGGATCTCGTCGACGCGCTCCTTCAGCGCGTCGACGACGGCGACGGTGTTCTTGCCGCTCTGCTTCTGGATCGAGAGGACGACGGTCCGCTCGTCGTCGATCTGAGCGAAGCTCCGCTCTTCTTCTTGGCCGTCCTCGACGCGGGCGACATCCTCGATGCGGATCGGACGCCCGTCGGTCTCTGCGACGACGATGCGGCGAATGGCGTCGACGTCGGGGGCTCGACCCTCGATGCGGACCGAGATGCTCTCGGGCCCCGCCTGGACGTTGCCGCCGGGCGCGGTGGCGTTTTGCGTGGCGAGCGCGGCGTGCACCGCCGCGGGGGTGAGCCCCGCCGCGCGGAGCGCGAACGGATCCAGCCAGACGTGGATCTGGCGGCGCTGCCCGCCGACGAGCATCACCTGACCGACGCCGTCGACGCTCTCGATTCGGCGGCGGACGAGCTTGTCGGCGATCTCGGTGCTCTCTCGAACCGGCTTGTCCGAGCGAACGGCGACCAGGAGGATGGGCACCGCGCCCGGGTCGACCTTGGTCACCGTGGGCGCATCGATGCCTTTCGGGAGATCGAACAGGATCTGATCGATCTTTCCTCGGACGTCCTGTGCGGCCACGTCGATGTCGCGATCGAGCGTGAACTGCACGATGATCATCGAAACACCCTCGCTCGAGGTGCTGCGGAGCTCCTCGACGCCGCCGATGGTGTTGACCGCGCCCTCGATCTTGTCGGTGATCTCTCGCTCGACCTCTTCCGGCGCGGCGCCGTCGAGGCGCGTCGTGATGATGACGATCGGGATGTCGACGTTCGGGAACTCGTCGACGCCCAGCGACGAGTACGAGGTGAACCCGAGGACGGTGATGAGCATCATCAGCACGACCGCGAAGGTCGGCCGACGAACACACACGCGGGCGAGCCACTGCATCTACTTGCCCTCGGTCACGGCGGCGCCGTTTCGAAGCGCATCGGGGGGCGAGGAGACGACGCGATCGCCGAGTGCGACGCCACGGGTCACCCCGAGCTCCTCGCCCTTGGCCGGTCCCAGCTTCACGACGCGCTCGTGAGCGCGACCGTCGACGATCACGAAGAGGTGCGCCGCGTCGCCGCGATGGACAATCGCGCTCTTGGGGACGACGGGCATCTTCGCCTCACCCGTCGTGATCTCGACCGTCGTGAACATCCCCGGCTTGAGCGCGCCGTCGGCGTTGTCGACGACCGCCTCCACCAGGACGTCGCGCGTCGCTTGGCGGACCGTCGCGCCGATGACGCTCACGGTGGCGGTGAACTTGCGCTCGGGGTATGCCGCCACGCTGAAGGTGACGGCGGTGTCCAGCCCGATGCGCGACAGCTGCGCTTCGGGAACCACGACCTCGAGACGGAGCTTGTCGACTGCGACGAGCGTCGCGACGGGCGAGCCGGGCATCAGGTACTCGCCGACGTCGGTCGACCGCACCTCGACGATGCCGCCGAACGGCGCGCGCACCGCGCCCTCTCTCACCGCCTGCGCCCCGATCGCGGCGCGTATCCCCGCCGCCTCGACCCCTAGATCGGCGCTTTCGCACTGCGACTTCTGCAGCTCGAGCTCGGCCTTCGAGATGGCGCCCGACTTGAAGAGCTGCTCGGCGCGCTCGCAGTCGCGCTTGGCCGTCTCGCGCTGCACCTTGGCGTTCTGCGCAGCCTTCTGCGCCTCGGCCGCGGTGAGCGACGCGGCGCTCACGTCGAGCTCGGCGAGCATGTCGCCCTTCTTCACGACCGAGCCGCGATCGACGCCGATCTTGAGGACGCGTCCGGGACTGCTCGCCGCGATCCGCGCCTCGCGCAGCGGGCGAAGCGTTCCGGTAAGCGTGACGACGACCGGCATCGGCGCCTCACCCACCGGGCTGGCGAAGACGGCGACCGGCGCGACGGGTGCCGCCGACCGCTCGTCGGACTGGGCCTTTTCCGGAGCACACGCCGGCTGGGCGGCGCCGGCGAAGAGCAAGATGGCCGACGAAAGCATGCGAACGCGCGGCGCCGAGAATCGCAACACGGTGTTGCGATTCATTCTTCCTGGCGCCCGGGACAAAAGCAACCGATAGTTGCGATTGTCTTGGCACGAGCCCGAAAGCCATCGCAGCGGTCCGCACCGCCTGCACGCCGCCTCACGCGGGCGCAGCGCGTGGTTCGCGACGTGCTGGACGCGACCCTCGAGGAGCTCGGGCGCGTCGGATTTGCGGCGCTGCGTGTCGAGGACGTCGCGGATCGCGCCGGCGTCAACAAGACCACGGTGTATCGGCGGTGGCCGACCAAGGCAGCGCTCGTGCAGGCGTCGTTCGAGCAGTTCGGCGAGACGGTGGAGCTGCGCGACACAGGATCGCTGCGCGGCGACCTCCTCGATTTCATCCGGCAGAAGCTCGAGCTTGGTCGAACCCCTCAAGGCAAGGCGCTCATGCGCGGTCTTCAGGCCGAGGCGTTCACGCCCGAGCTCTTGGGGATCTCGCGGAGGCTCCGCAAGCAAGAGCATGATCTGTACGCGCGGATCTTCGAACGGGGCCGCGCTCGCAAAGAGCTTCGCGCAGGCGTCGACGACGACCTTCTCATGTCCGCGCTCGAGGGTGCGTTCATGCAGCGGTACCTCTTCACCAGCCGCCTCGTGACCGACGCCGAGGCCGCGAAGATGGTCGACCTCGTCCTGCTCGGTGCGCTCAGCCGTGAGGCCGAGGGGCCGGGCCGCGCCGTGAGGCGAAGAAAGCAGTCGAACGCCTAGATCCTCGGACGCGCCGACACGTATTTCGCGCCCATGCGATTCACGATCTTGTCGGCGCTGTTGCTCTCGACCGCCTGCGCGGCGTCTCCAACCGAAACCTCTCGCTCGGCGGCGACGTCCACCGAAACCGCGGCGTCCTCTGCGCCGGCGACGCAGCCATCTTCCTCGGCCCCGCCCGCGACGGGATGGAAGGCCGAATGCGATGCATGCCTCGCGAAGGGGATGAACTTTACCGGGAGCTCTTGTGAGAGGAGCTGCTTGATGGACACCTGGTGTTACGGCAGCGGCAACCAGGCGGCGCCGGAGTGCCCGGCGGAGCCGCCGCCACCGGAGCAGCCGGGCGCGTGGTGATCCATCACGGAGCGGGTTTGCCGAGCGAGGCGAGCGCGTCGCCGGTCATGCGCTGCACGGTCCATTCGCTCATCGGCTCGGCACCGAGCTGGCGATAGAAACGGAGCGCGGGGTCGTTCCAGTCGAGCACCGCCCACTCGAAGCGGCCGTAGTTTCGCTCGACGCAGATCGCCGCGAGAGACTTCATCAGCGCCAAGCCGTGCCCGCGCGCGCGGTACTTCGGGCGGACGTAGAGGTCTTCGAGGTAGAGGCCGTGGCGGCCCAGCCACGTCGAGTAGGTGAGGAACCAGAGCGCGAAGCCTGCAAGGCGGTGCGGCTCGCCATCGCCTGCTGCGACCACGTGACCGAACACCGCGGGCCGCTCGCAGAAGAGCGACGCGTGTAGATCGGCCTCGGTGGCGCGCACCTCCGAGAGCGCGCGCTCGTAGTCTGCGAGCTCGCGGATCATCTCGAGGACCTCGGGGACGTCGTCGGGCTCGATGGGTCTCGGCTTCATCGGCATGAGACGAGAGCAGGCGTAGGCACGAATTTGTCGCCGATAAAATCGGACAATCGTTTGGTGAATCTGGAAGGCATGTGCGAAGAAGCGCTCGAAGCGGCGGGGCAGGTGCCGCCGAGAGGGAGAGAACGATGCGTTACGGATGGATGATCGGGTTGGGATTGGCTGTCGCGCTCTCGGGCGCCGCGTGTGATTCGACCGGCGGCGGGGACGGCGATGATGACGATGACGGGGAAGGTGCGGGGAGCGAGAGCGGCTCGACCACGACGGGCGGGAGCAGCGAAGAAGTTTGCTACGACATTCCGACCAACACGACCGAAGGTGGCGAGGCCTGCGGCATCAACGTGTGCGCCCCGGGAGAGTACTGTGATGGGGCGAGCATCTGCCTCAACGGGTGCAAGTCGCTCGGGACGTGCCCCAAAGGGCAGTACTGCGATCTCGGCGAAGGCCAGCTCGTCGGCACGTGTCGTGTGCCCGGCGCGCAGCACGAGATCTCCTGCTCGTCACCGTCGGACTGCGGGGACCGCTGCGCCGCCAAGGCGACCGCGTGCGGTGCCGCAGCGCAAGCCGGATCGATCTGCCAGACCGTGTGCGCGAACGCGAGCGCGTCGCAGCTCGATTGCCTCGACGCCGCATCGTGCAGCGAGCTCGAAGACGGCGAGGAGTGCGGGCTCGCCTTCGGCACGCCGGGTGAGGGTGGAAACCCCGACTGAGCGCGGATCGGACGCTTACGATTCCCGACGGCTGGGCCGTGGATGCGAGCCTCTCGAGCCGGTAGACTGGCGCTCGAAGGTTTGACCATGTCGAAAGAGCTCACTCGTAGATCCGCCGTTTCTCTGGGCGCAGCGCTCGTCACCTCGAGCGTCGTCGGTTGCAGCGAGGACGAGACGAGCGGAACGGGCGGCGGTGGCGGCGGCTCGACCACCGGGCCGGGCAGCACCGGGACCGAGGGCTCGACGACGGTCAATGGGACCAGCGGCACCACGGTCTCCACCGTCGCCTCGTCGACAGGCACCGGTTCCGTAGGCGGTTGGGCCAGCGGCGGCACCGCGGCGATGACCGACAAGGAGACCTACCCCGATCCCTTCACCGATCCGCTCGGCAATGCCTGCGCGCTCACGCCGGCGCAGACGCTCGGCCCTTGTTATGCCGACACCATCGACCGCGAGGACATCAGCGAGGGCAACCCGGGTCTCCCGGTTCGTCTCGCCTTCCTTGTCGTCGACACCGACTGCAATCCGATACCCAACGCGACCGTCGACGTGTGGCACAACAACATCGAGGGTCTCTATTCGGGCGAGGACGCGATCGACATGTGCACCTTGAACGATCCCGAGGCCGAGGCGGGCCGCTGGTTCCGCGGCGTTCAAACGGCCGGCGCGGACGGCAAGGTGTTTTTCGACACGTGCTTTCCGGGGTGGTACGCGGGTCGCGCGATCCACATCCATTACACGGTGCGAGTAGGCAATCAGGAGTACCTGACCTCGCAGGTCTACTTCCCTCAATCGCTCGTCGACGAGATCTTCGCTACGCATCCCGAGTACATCCCCTATGGGACCCCCGATACGTCCAATTCGACGGACGGCATTTACGTCGCGAATGCCGAGCTCGATTGGGCGCAGATGACCGACGGGGCGATGCTCGCCTCGAAGGTGCTGGTCGTCACCGGCTAGGGCCTTGCGCGCCGTACGCAGAGGCGTGCTGATCGCGGCGGCCGCGTTGGTCGTTGCGGTGGCCCTCCTCTTCTCGCGCTGGTGGAGCACGGGTGCCGAGCTGCCCGGACCGCACCCGAGCAGCGCCGCGGACCCGGTCGCCGAGAACGCCGCCTGCGAGGCGTGTCACGCCGATGTCGCCGCAGAGTGGCGAAGCTCGGAGCATGCATCGGCCTTCACCGATCCGGTCTTTTCTGCGGCGTTCGCCGTCGAGCCGACGGCGTTCTGCGCAGACTGTCACGCGCCGGAGGAGACGCCGTTTGCGGAGCCGGGTGCGAAGGCATCGCTCGGCGTTGCCTGCGTGACGTGCCATCTGGCCGGCGGCGCGGTGCTCGCTGCGCCGAAGCCGGGCCTGACGCTCGCACCGCACCGGATCGAGCGGAGCGCGGCGTTCGCAGGCTCGGGAGCATGCAGCGGCTGCCACGAGTTTTCGTTCGGTGACGACGCGCGCCGCGAGCTGCCGCTCGCGATGCAGGCAACGGTGAGCGAGCACGCCGCGTCCGGCTACGCGGACCGGAGCTGCGCGGACTGCCACATGCCCGCTGCGCACGAGGGGCGCCGCTCGCACTCGTTCGCATCGACGCGCGATCCCGAGCACCATCAGAAGAGCGTGCGGGTGTCTGCGGAGCGCGCGGGCCCGACGACGCTTCGTCTCGAGCTGTCGCTCGCCGGCGTGGGCCACCGGTACCCCACGGGCGATCTCTTCCGCCGCGTCGCAATCGCGGCCGAGGTTGTCGGCGAAGACTTTCGCTCGCTCGCGTCCTCGACCCGCTACCTCGCGCGCCATTTCGCGACGGGACGCGATGTCGAGGGCCGTCCCATTCGGGTGGAGGCGACCGACGACCGCCCGGAGCCCGGCGTCCTATCGGTCATCGAATTGGAGCTGGGCGATGCCGCCGCCGGCCGGCCGATCGCTTGGACCGTCGCACTGGAGCGTGTTCTCCACGTGAGCGATCACTTCGAGGCAGGTGCCGAGGTTTCGAGCCGCATCGTCCTCGCTCAAGGTGAAGCGTTGCCGTGATCCGCCGGAGCCGGACGACGCTTCGACCTCGCGGGCGTAGCCCTCGACGCTTCGTGTGGCGGTCGCATACGCTCTCGACCGCGATGATCGAGCGAAGCGTCGTGACGGCGTGGATGCTGTTGCTTGCTGTCGGCTGCGGCGAGAAAACGCCCGGTCAAGGGAGCGCTGCTTCATCGGATCCTGCAGGAGCGGTCGCTTCTTCGTCGGCGGCTCCGGACGCGCCGCCCGATCGTTCACCCGTCCCCGTAAAGGTGGTCGCGGATTTCAAGCGCCTCAGCGTCGTTGCTTACAAGTCGCACGACACGGAAGGATGGCCCTTTGGAGCGCAATCGTCGAAGGCATTTCGCGTCCACCCATTCCGCGACCGGATGATCGTGACGCAGGCCGGGCACGTGTACACCTTCGACGGCAAGAAGCTCACGCTCGACCCGAAGGCAGTCACGACCGAAGAGGTGCCGGGCAACACGCCTCCGCTCGGGGCGTACGAGATTCGGCGGCTCGAAGGCACATGGCCCGATGTGCTCTACGCCGACGCTCACTTCTATTCGTTCATGGGGCCTCGCCAGTTTTCGTATCGCGACGTCTCGTACGAGCGCAGGAACGGAACGTGGGGCGTCATCGGCGCCTCGCCGGGGGCGGTCACGACCTGGAAAGACGGACGAACCTTGACCCTCCGCATGGGCAAGCTCGAGTCGGTCCCCGAAGCGCCCGAAGGTGGCATCCCTCCGCAGACGAAGGCGGGTGACGCGCCCGGCTGCAAGGGCAGCCCTGCGGCCCTCGACGCCAAGAATCTGACGGCTCTGTCATCTGGCGAGATCTTCTTGCTCGGACGGCGCTGCGATACCGGCACGATGGGCGTCGAGCGTCTGGGCGCCGGACCGAGCGTGCTCGAAGAGCTGCCCGACCCGCCGAAGGAGCCGCTCAAGACGTTGATCGCCGCCGGCTCGACGAAGAGCGTGTACGTGGCCACGAGCGGCGAGGGCAAGCCGTATGTCGCGCGCTACGACGGTCGCGCCTTTCGGTCGATCGCCGTCCCCGACGCCGGCGAGGTCGAGGGACTGTGGGCAACGCCCGACGGCGCGGCGTTCTTGATCACCTACAACCGAACGCAAAAGGGCGCGCCGACGCTCCTCGTCCGCATCGAGACTGACGGTACCGTCACGAGATTCATCGCGCCTCGTGGCCGGCGCTTTCGGGGCCTGTGGGCATCCGACAAGGACACGGCCTACACCGCGTGGGACGACGATTACGGCGAGGCGTCGGTGTTGTTCTCGACCAAGCCGGACGTGATCTCCGGCGCGCCGCCTGCGAGCTTCAGCGAGGAAGCTCCGGCGTCGAGTGGCTCGGATGCACCGCCGCCGGAGATGGCGTCTCTACCGATGCCCGCGTACACCGACGGGTGCAGAACGCCCTTCGTGTTCCTCTACGACGTCTCGCCGAAGGCCCCGCCCAACTTCGACTTCCCGACGACCCGAAAGGCGATCTCGACGTTCGCGAACCTCTCGGAGATCAAGCTCGTCGAGTTCGTTTACGAGAAGAAGAAGAAGCTCGGAGCCGTGGTTCCGTCGGCCGAGGTCGGCCGCGCCCTCATGACGCAGGTGGTCCGGAACATGAAAGACGAGAACCCCGAGCTGAGCTGCTACGAGCCGAAAGAGGGCGTTCGCGAGATCCGTCTCCCCTGACGTGCTACACCTTCACCGTGAAGCAGCTCGACATCCGGGTCGTGTCCGACTTCGTCTGCCCTTGGTGCCTCATCGGCAGTCGCCGGCTCGAGATCGCGCTCGAGGATCAGACCGACGTTGCCCCGACGTGGACCTACGAGCCCTTCCTGCTCGATCCTTCGACGCCGGAAGAGGGCGCCGACCTCCGCGATCGACTGCGCCGAAAGTACGGCGACCCCGAGCCTCTCTTCCGCCGGGTCGAAGCGGCTGCGCGCGAGAGCGGCATCGAGCTCGATTTTTCGAAGATCCGCCGCAGCGTGCCGACGCTTCGCGCCCACACGCTGTCTCGTCACGCGGTCGCCAAGGGCACGCAGCGCGCCTTCGCCAAGGACGTGTTCGAGGCGTACTTCGTCCACGGCCGCGACATCTCGGCGATGGACGTGCTGCTGGACGTCGCCGGCCGGCATCAATTCCCCGAGAAAGAGGCCCTCGCCATCCTGGAAAGCCCGGCGGAGCTCGCGCGAACGCGGGATGAGGCGGCGGCCGCCGCCGAGAGCGGGATCACCGGCGTCCCCTTCGCCGTCGTCGGCGGCAAGTTCGCCGTGCCTGGGGCGCAGCCCCCCGACGTCTTTCGCAAAGCCATCCGACGCGCGCTCGAGGCGTAAATTCCTTAGGCTTCCCAAGCCTTCTCGGGATTTTCCTGCGCTTGTCCTACATAGGGCTCGTTGCGAAAATCTCACAACAAAGGTAAGGCCCGCGGTCCCAGCACCCAGCCGCAGCGCCACGGTTCCTTAGAAAACCGCCGGCGCGCGAGCCGTCGTCAGAGGAGAAGCTTGCCACCATGGTCACCGCCCGCCTAGCTGGGCTCGTCAGACGAGCCTGGCCCTTGTTCCTGCTGCTCACCCTGCTCGGCATTCCGGGCCTCGCCTTCGCGGACAAAGACGGGGGCGGCCACCAGATCGGCGGCGAGGCGAACCTGAAGCTGCCCGATCTGAGCTCTGTCCCCATGCTCGGAATGGACGGCCGCACGCTGCTGATGGGCGGTCTGGTCGTCTGCGCGCTCGGCCTGGTCTTCGGCCTGGTCATCTTCTCGCAGCTCCGGGGCCTGCCCGTGCATCAGTCGATGCGCGACATCAGCGAGCTGATCTACGCGACCTGCAAGACGTACCTCGCGACCCAGGGCAGGTTCATCATGCTCCTGTGGGTCTTCATCAGCGCCGTCATGATGGCCTACTACGGCTACTTCGCCGGCTTCCCGGTCAGCAAGCTCCTGCTGATCTTGTTCTTCTCGCTGGTCGGCATCGCCGGCAGCTACTTCGTCGCCTGGTTCGGGATCCGGGTGAACACCTTCGCCAACTCGCGCACGGCGTTCGCCAGCCTCGAGGGCAAGGGGTACCCGGTCTACAGCATCCCGCTCCGCGCCGGCATGAGCATCGGCATGCTGCTCATCAGCGT
>JBGTSH010000337.1:0-11424 GCA_041940405.1 Polyangiaceae bacterium | reverse complement strand
GATGGAGGCCAACGGCGGAAGCGCCGGGGGAATGGGGGCCTCGGAGGCCTCGCAGGCCTCGCAGGCCTCGCAGGCCTCGCGGGCCTCACAGGACTCGCGGGCCTCGCAGGACTCGCAGGACTCGCAGGACTCGCAGGCCTCGCAGGCCTCGCAGGACTCGCAGGACTCCAGTGTGATCACCCATATGAGCTCCTTCGCGAACGCGTCGTAGGGTCTCACGTAGCCGGTCTCGTCACGCGAGGAGCGCGAGGGCGAGCGCGGCGCCGAGGTATGTCGTCGCCTCGAGCGCTGCGGCGCCGACGTTTCGATCGCGGCCGATCGCCTCGTCGAGCTCGCCGCCCCGCAGGGTGGGACGACCTCCGAGCAGCACGCCCTGGACCACGATCTGGCGAACCGGCACGATGGCGAGGGCGGCGACGGCGACCGTTGCGAAGCCGGAGAGCGCCGTCATCCAGTCGACGAAGTCACCGCCCTCGATGGCGCGCGCGACGACGATCGCGACGGCTATCGAGACCCCGCCGTAGCTCAGCGCGGCCGCGAGGTTCTCGCCCTCGATCTGCTCGGTGTCGTCGTACGTCGTGAGAAAGCGAAAGAGCGCGACCATCATCTGGTGCGTGAGCACGCCGATCGCAAAGAACGCGAGCGAGAGCGCGAGCCCCTTGGCGTCCGACCCTGCCATCGCGCGCGACGTGAGGAGGCCCACGGAGACGTAGTGCGCACCGGCCGCGGTTCCCGCCGCGACGTTGCCCTTCTCGAGCGCGCCGGTGAGCCGCTTTTGCATGAGCAGGCGCAGCCCGAGGATGCCCGCGCCCTCGAGCAGGGCGAGCCCCATGAGGCCGAAGGCCATCGCCCACTGGATGTCCAGGATGATGTCCTCACCGTGGACGCAGTTCTTGGTCACCGCTGCGCCGAGGAGGAAGACGGCGAGCACGTCGCCGACCTCGCGAAGGGCGAACGCGCGGTTGTCCCCGAGGAGCTCGGCCCGGAGCGAGCTCTTCGGCGAGATGAGCCGCTGCACGACGCGGTGGACCACCAAGAGAATGAGCACCGTGGCCGATCCGAAGGCGGCGAGGTAGGGCGTGCTCGGCTCCACCGGCGGGACGTTATCAGCTCTGAAGGGCTTGTGGAGGGAGCACGGTCCCGGCATCCTCGGCCCGTGGGTCATCGCGGCATCAAGGGCCTGTTCGGCAGGCCGTACGTCGATCTCGAGACGTACGTCGATGCGAGCCGCCTTCCGGACATCCACGAAGAGATCTGTCTCGCGCTCGCGAACGTTCCGGTCGACTACACCGGCGGGAGCCACCGCTCGATGGGGATCGCGCCGGCGTCGCGCGAGGCCGAGGTGCTCGTCGACTACGGCGAGGTGATCGCCGCGATGAGCGACGCCGAGTTCGAGACCTTTCGCTCGCTCTCGGACGCGCCCGCGAGCATCGACGCGTCACGGCGGAGCGAGCTCTCGTTCGGCGAGGAGCGCGAAGTCCCGCTCAGCCGTCGCCAGATGCTCTGGCTCAAAGTTCGTCATGGCGTCTACTTCCCTTGGAAGGCGTATGTCGAGCTCATCCCCAACCGCCGGTGGGAGGACAAGTCGACGAGCGAGGGAAAACGCTTCACCCGCCTCGCACGGACGTTCTTCCCGAAGACCGTCGAGTTCGTCGAGAGCCTTCCTTTCTCGCAGATCGGACGCTGCAACATCATGGGCCTCGAGGCGTTCGACTACGGCACGGTGCACCGCGACGGCGACCCCGAGGACCAGACGTCGCCCGACGAGTTCATCACCTTCGTGCCCGGCGGCGACAAGCGCCTGTTCCTCTGGGACGAGGAGGAAAAGCGCGCCGTGCCTGTCGACGCCCGCGTCTATTGGTTCAACGACTTCGACTACCACGGGGTCGAGGCTGCTTCGCGGTTTCGCTACTCGGTCCGCGTCGACGGGGTCTTCCGACCCGAGTTCAAGGAGCGCCTCTTGAACGATCTGAGGAAGGCTGCATGAGGAACCCGTTCATCCGGGACAATGAGGTGGACGAGCCCGGGATCGTGGGGGCCCGCTGGTGGAACCGGTCCGTCGTCGAGTCGTCGGCCACGACGGGCCGCCGCGTCGCGCTCGGAGTCCTGGCCTTCTCCGTCGTCGGCGTGGTCGGCATCTGCGGCCTCGCCGTCGTCGGCGCTGCCAGGGCCGGGAGCAGCGACGAGGACACCAAAGAGGAGCCGCAGAAATCGCTCAAGCTCCAGCAGGATCTCGGCTGGAACTTCGACGTGCCGACCCAGACGGTCGCCTTCGACGCCGCCTACACGAAGGACTACGCCCGCTCGGCATTGGCCACGCTGGTGGACGATCTCGCGCCTTCCAGAACGAGCCTGCTTCCCTTCTATGCGAGCGCTCTCTTCCAATCGCCGGAGGCATTGCCGAAGATCAAGCTGCCCGACGGGTCGAACGAAAACATTCGACCCATCGCCGAGGCCCTCCGTCCCATTCGCACGCCGTCGATGGTCGAAGCAGAGGCGCGGGGGCGTGCCTTCGGTCGCGTGCTGGCCCGCAGCAAGGTGACGACTGCCGCGATCGTGGACATCGACGGCCCCGACGCCGTTGCGTTCGCTGCCGGGGCGGCCGAGCTGCTCGACCCTGTGTTCGTCTTCGACAATTGGCCGCACCCTTATGGTGTCGTCAAAGCGCACCTCACCTTGGCGGCCGCCGTCTACCACCAGCCGACCTTCGTCGCTGCCAAAGCCGCGCGCAGCGCGAACCCCGTACGCGGGGCAATCTTCGTTCTCGATCGCGGGCGGCTCGCCACCTACACCGACAGCCCGACCCAGTTCGACAACCGCTACGTGGCCAAGCTTCCCACTGGGAGCAAGCTCGGGGCGGAGGGATACGAGCGCGTCCTCTACGTTGCTCCCTCCGGCGCCGATCCCGTCGAATCGGCGGACCTGCGGCAGATCTTCGCCGACTACCGCGCGAGCAAGCTCGACGTCCGCGCCGTCGCCGACGCGTCCTTCTTCCGTGGCTCCGGCGGTGACGAGACCTACTACTTCGGCGGCACGCCGGAGCGCGAGGAGGCATTCTTTTCTCACTATGGTTGGGGCGAAGCGCCGCCGAAGAGCGATACGACGAACCCCGCGTCGAACGAGCGCGCCAAGCGCTGGACCCCGCCCAGCGTCGCCAGCGCCGAGCCGTCGCTCGCCGCGATCGGTCTCACCACGGTCGCGGTAGGGCTGGCGACCGGCTACGTCTGGGGTCGCAGCGGCTCTTGGAATCGCGCGCCGAGCGGCGGATGGGGAGGGGGCTAGCGTGGCCGCGCGATCGATCCTCGCCGTCGAGCTCGCGCTGCATTTCGAGCCCAACGTGCAGAGCTTCCTCCACCGGTTGGTGACGAGCACGAAGAAGGAGCTCAGCTTTCAGGACAAGTGGTCGGTCTACGATCAGGCGGCCCGCTGCCTCCTCGCGAACAAGAATCTGTGGGCACGTGGCTGCTGGGACTTCTTCGACGACGACACGCGCGCGCGCAGCGACTTCAACATGTGGGTTCACGGCATGGTCTCGCGCGAAGGCGCGCGCCAGCACCCGGCGGGCGGCGGGGATCCCTATCGCGGCGGCGCGCGCTTCTGCACGTTCACCCTCGCCGCGCTGATGGTGAACGGCAGCGCTTCGGAGCGAAGCATCGCGCACGTCTGCAACATCCCGGAGTCGCAGCTCTGGCAGGCAGCTACGTTCGAGCGCATCCTCCAAGGCTTCCGCTGGCTGAACTTCGCGAGCGTCGAGGGAAGCACGGTGTACTTGATTCCACGTGACCCGGATTACGCGCTCACCCAAGAAGACTTGAGCCACCCGAAGTTCGAGTACCTGCGGCCGATCGTCTAGGCGCCACGCGACATGACGAGCCGCGACACCGAGGCGCGCGCGTTCCTGCAGTGGGCGCTGCCTCGGCTCCGATTGCGTTGGGCGGGCTTCGACGGCGTTCACGGTCAGGTTCGAAAGCGCATCGTGCGCCGCGTTCGAGCGCTGGGGCTCGGCGATCTCGACGCGTACCGCGCGTTCTTGGAGGCGCACGACGGCGAATGGGCGGTCCTGGAGTCGCTCTGTCACGTGACGATTTCGCGCTTCTATCGGGAGCGCGCGGTCTTCGAGCTCCTTCGTGAGAGGGTGTTCCCGGAGCGCGAGTCGGCGGCGATCGCCCGCGGTGACGCCGCCGTCCGTGTCCTCTGCCTCGGTGCCGCCGGAGGCGAGGAACCGTATTCGCTACGCATCGCCTGGGATCACCGGACGCCGCCGCCGCGCATCGAGCTCGCGGTCATCGCGATCGAAGCGGACTTTGCGCAGCTCGAGCGCGCGAAGGTGGGTCGTTATCCGTCCGGCGCGATCACCGAGGTTCCGGAGGCGATCGCGCGCGAGGCATTCGAAAGAGACGGCTCGGAGGTCGTGCTTCGCGAGGCGATCCGTCGGGCAGTCGACATTCGCAGCGGCGACGTCCGCGACGCCTGGCCCGAGGGGAGCTTCGACATCGTCGCTTGCAGGAACCTCGTCTTCACGTACTTCGACGAGGCGTCGCAGCGCGAGACGCTGGACAGGATCGAGAGCGTGCTGCAGCTCGGCGGCGCGCTCGTGATCGGACGGCAAGAGCGTCTCCCGGAAGGCAGTCGCTTCGTCGAGATCGCACCGGGAACGAATGTCTTTCGGGCCGTGGACGGCTGATCCTCAGAACCACGTCTCCCAAACGTCTCGATCGACCTCGGCCGCGTGCACGGTGATCGAGATGCGGTGACGCTTGCCGCGGAACGGGCGGATCTGATGCAGCCGGCGGCTGTCCATGAGCAGGGCGGAGCCGGCACCATAACGATAGGTGGCGTGGGTCGTGGCGACCTCGTCTTCGGTCGGCTCCTCATTGCCGGAATGGAGGACGGGCCACACGCGAAGGCCGCCGCCCCATTGGGGCGGCTGGAGCATCACCACGAGGCTGAGGGCGCGCTGGCCCTGCTCGAGCGAGAGAGGCGTGAGCCCCTCGACATCGAAATGGATCACGCCGCCGCTCTTCGCGACCTTCTCATTGGCAGGGAACACGTGCACCCCCGGGCCGCAGAAGCCGTGACGCGGCCTGGCTCGGCCACCCGAGAGCTGCTCGAAGAGCTTCACGACGAGGCGCTGCATCCCGGGCAAATGCCGCTCGACCCGGGCATCGGATGCTGCGGCGTCGCGGAAGTAGAGCTCCGAACGGCCGGTCTCGAAATGGGTGTAGAACGCTCGACCCAGCGCAAACTGCTCACGGCCGAAATCGGCGACCCAGTCCGACCGCGCGGCGAGGACGGCCCGCGTCCACTGGCGACAGGTCTTTGCGTCGACGGTGCCGTCGAGGCCGACGGCCAGGTGCCGATCCAGCATCGGCAACAGGGGAGGGGAGCCCGAGGCCACCCACCGGGCGCGTGAAAGACGCCGGATCGAGGTCAACCCTTGCGCCTCGACACCACCGCACGAATCGATGCGAGATCCGCGCGCCCGACCTCACCCGTGACGATCAGCAGAACGACGTAGACGACCGCCATTGCGATGGCGAGGACGGGCGCCATGAGCTTGCCCATCCAGGGGACGCGTGTGCCGATCGCCACCACGACCCCGACAGCGCCCAGGACGCGTACGAGGGTGAGCGGCGGCATGAATGCCCCCGCGGCGCGATAGAGCGCGATCGAGCCCAGCGTCGCGGCGACGAGCATCGCCAGCGCGGTCGCATGCGCCGTGGACCGAAGGAGCTCGGGGCCGAACGTACCTTCGCCCTGGAAGGTGATGATCGAGAGCGCGACGAGGCCGGCGGCGACCCAGGTGAGGACCATGCTCCAGCGCTCTCGACGCAGGCTGGCGAGCGCGGCCGACGCCACGCCCAAGATCGCCAGACCCGAGAGGCCGAGCGTGTAGACGCGAGCGAAAGGCGCCGATTGAAGGGCGATGTTCTCCGGGAACGCGAAGCGCACGAGGTGAGGCGCGAGCGATCCGATCGTCCCTGCGATGAGACCCGTGAGCACGAACGCGAGGCGCATCCCTGCGCGGGTCAGACGCTTCACGCCCTCCGTGTCGAGGTCGGCGCTCGCCTTTGCGAGCAGCGGGAAGAGGACGAACTGCACGCTCATCAAGAGCTGATAGGGAAGGAAGCCGAAGAGCTGCGGCGCACGATAGGGACCGAGGAGCTTGTCGGCCTCCTTCTGATCCAGCCCGACGACCCGCGCGTACTCGCCGGCCGCTTGCGACAGCATCAGGATATCGAGCTGCAGGAAGAGGTTGAGCCCCGCTTGCGCGAAGAGCACCGGGAGGAGAAACCGGAGGTATTCGCCGGCCGTCGGTCCGCCTGGGCCGGCCTTGCCGATCCCGCTTCGCCACATGGCGATCGGGATGATGAGCACCGCCGCGCTGACGAAGCCGATCGCCGCTCCGAGGGTGCCGTCGCCACCGAGGACGCTGGCGAAGATCCACGCGGCCACGGTCATCGCGATGGTGCGCGAGATTCCATAGAAGATGTCCAGGCCGGCTTGATCGAGGAAGCGCTTGCGCCCGTTGAGCGCGCCGACGAGGGGGGCGTAGACGCCGTAACAAAGCACGACGCCGGCTGCGATGCGTAGGGGTCGCTCGGCGAGCGGCGCCTCGAGCTTGCGAGCGATGAACCCGGCCAAGATCGCGAAAGCGGTCGAGACGACGATCGCGATGACGGTATGAACGAGCAGCGTGGTGCGGACCGTCTGCTCCTTCTCGTCGTCCTTTGCTTGAACGACCATCCGCGAGACGCCCTGGAGGCTCATCGCGACGACGACGTTGTTGACCACGCTCACCACCGACAGCATCCGCACGACGGCGCCGTAGCCCGCTTCGTCGAGGATGCGCGGGAAGACGAGCTGCTGGATGAAGCCGACGAGAATGAAGGACACCTTGGCCACGGCGATCGCGAGACCGCCGCGACCCGCGGCACGCGTGGCCGCCTGGTCGCCCTTCGACGCATCGGCCGCAGCCTGGCTCGTCACAGCCGCACGCGTAACGCAAAGTCCCCGATCAAGGCAACGTCATCGGTCGCGCGGGCGCGGGATGACCCTACTTCTCGGCCTTGCAGCCGAGCGCGGCGCGCCGCTTCTTGGCCTTCTTCGCGGTGAGCGGCAGCGGCTTGGCCCGGCCCCAGAGCTCGACGACCGAGCGATACGCCGTGCACGCGCCCGGGTCGTCTCCCTTCGCCTCGAGGGCGAGCCCGAGCTCGTAGCTCGCGGCGATGTCGGCGGTTGGAGCTGTCAGCGCCAGGCAGGAGCGAGAGGCGGGCTCGAGGTCTTCGAGGGCTTCGTCGAGCCTGCCGGCGAGACGAGCCACGCGGCCTCGAAGACGAGGGACGCCGGGCTCGTACCAGGCGGTGCCGACGTTCTCTGCGCGCAGCCGCGTGAACGCGTCGTCCGCCTGTTGCTTGGTCTCTGCCGTCGCGCCCCAGGCGCCGATCCAGACCGCGGGAAGGTGAGCGTGGCTCGTTGGGCCGCCCGAGGAGCGCGCGAACGTTTCGAGCGCTCGCTTGCGCGCGTCGTCGTCGAGCGCCTTCGCCCGATAGCGCGCGGCGACGATCATCGGGATCGGGTGGAGCACGGCGGAGAGAGCTGTTTGGGCGTCGGCGCCGCCGTCCGACGGCGAGCGCTTCTGGACCTGCGTCGCGATCTCGGCTGCGCGCTCGTCGTCGCCCGTCTCGTGAAGCAGCTCGAGCAGCGGCCACAGAATGGTCCGGTAGCGGCGTGAGTCCGTGTCGTAGCTGAGGGCGCCGAGGGCTACTTCGTACTTGATGATCGCGCGGCGGAGGTCTCCCTCGCGCGCCGCGAGCGCGCCTTCGAGCCTCGCGCGGAGCGCAGCCCGCGAAGGCTCCGAAGCGAGCTCGACCGCGCGATCGATCGCGGCGCGGATCTCGTCCTCCGGCCGGCGGTTCGACGCGAGCGCATCGGCGAGCACGAGCGCGGCGCTCGCATCCGACGGGCTGCGGTCGACGAGGACGCGCGCCGTGCGCTCGCACGAGGTCGGCTCGCCGAGGTGCGAATAGAGGTGGGCCTTGGCCCGAAGGCACGCCGTCGATCCGGGCGCTTGCTTCGAGCACGCTTCGAAGGAGGCGAGGGCGTCGTCGTACCTGCCGAGGAAGGCCTCGATCGCGCCGCGCGTCAGCCAGCCGAACGCGAACCGAGGATCGATGTCGAGCCCGCGGGTCGCGACTGCGAGGCCTTCGCCCGGCTCGCCCGTCCCCAGCAGGAGCCAGGCGGTGACCGCATGAAGCTGGGGATCGGTCGCGAAGTCTCCTGCAAGGAGGGCGCGCACCGGACCGATGCAATCGGTCATGTCGCTCTCTGCCTTCGCGACGCACGGCGACAGCGCGCGGTAGAGCTTGGCCTCGCGCTCGCCCAGCGTAGCGACGTGATCGTTCGCGCGGGCGAAGTGCGGCTCTGCGCTCTGCCCGCTGGTCAAGCGCACCAAGCCGAGCTGGAGGTGCGCCGACGCGTACGTCGGATCGAGGAAGATGGCGCGCTCGAGCGCCCTCTCGGCCCCGACGGCGTCGGCTGCGCGGAGCGCCTGCATCGCCTCGGCGAGCGCCGGGGTACCGGGGCTCGGGAGAGGGATGGGTGCCGAGGCCGACGTCGCGCCGTCCTGTGCATCCACGAGCGCCTGCTTGCGCCGGACGACAGCCGCGCCCAGCATGAGGCCGATCACGAGGCCGACCGCCACCATGGCGACGAAGACGGTGATCGCGAGACGGCGAATCCGGTCGTCCATGCTCGGTGTGCATGCTACGCCGGGCCGTGCCCCGCGTCAGGAACACGGCGTCAGGAACACGGAAGCCCACACGTCGAGGCGAGCCCATATGAAGGACGGTCCCGCGAAAGGCTCGAAGCATGAGTACGACGGCTACTTCGCGGACAACGCGAAGGCCTGGAACCTGCGGACCCCTCATCACGTCGAGAGCGGGTTCTACGACGTCGAGAAGTGGAAGGCCGGAGGGACGACGCTCTCGCCGCTCGAGACTGCCTGGCTCGGCGACGTGAAAGGAAAGTCGCTTCTTCATCTGCAGTGCCACTTCGGGCAGGACACGCTCTCGATCGCTCGGCTCGGCGCGAACGTGACCGGCGTCGACCTCTCGTCGGAGTCGGTGGCCGCGGCGCGGCGCCTCGCTCGAGACGTCGCGATCGACGCCCGCTTCGTCGAGGGCAACGTGTTCGACGTCCGGCTGGAGCAGCGCTTCGACATCGTCTTCACCTCGTGGGGCGTCATCGGATGGCTTCCTCGGCTCGAGCCCTGGGCCCAGACGATCGCCGCGCACCTCGCGCCAGGAGGACGATTCCTCCTCTTCGAGTTTCATCCCTATGTCTGGATGAGCCAGACGGGGCCGGATCTCTCGATCCGCTACTCGTACTTCAATCGCGGCGTCATCAGCGAGACCACGAAGGGCACCTACGCCGACCGCGGAGCGCCCATCGAGTACGTCGAGCATGGGTGGAACCATCCGCTCTCCGACGTCTTCACGGCGCTCCTCGATGCGGGGCTTCAGATCACCCGGTTCGAAGAGCTCGATCACGTCTTCCAGCCCTGCTTCGACATCACCGAGCCGAGACCGGGCGGTGGGTACTGGTTCTCGGAGGCCAAGGGGATGGTCCCGATGAGCTACGCGGTGGAAGCGCGGAGTGAGTGAAAGAGATCGGGGTGGGGGACGCCTAGGCTTGGCGTGAGAGCCTTCGGAGCAGCTCGAGGACTCGGCGGAGCATCAGCTCGGCGTGCTGGGAGTCGAAGTCGGGGGAGCCTTCGTCGGCGAAGAGGTGGCTCTTCCCGGCGTAGCGAAACAGCTCGACGTCGGGTGACGCGAGCGTGCTCGGGACGGAGACATCCATCCACGGGTCTTCTGCGGCGAAGTGGATTTGGGCTGCCAGGCCAGCCGGCCAACGCTCGACGCCGACCATCTCGAGCGGGAGCGCGCCGTGCATCAACACCAAGCCGCGTGTCTCCGGTCGTGTCAGCGCGAGCGCCTGTGCGGGACCCGCGCCCATGCTGAACCCTGCGTAGACCAGATCGCGCCCGAGCCCCTCGACGGCCATCGCTGCACGCTGCATCAGCGCCGGAATGCCGATCGCGTCGCGCCGTGCGACGCCCTCTTCGATGGTGTCGAACACGGCCCCCTCGAAGAGGTCAGGGGTGCTCACGCGATGCCCCGCCGCACGGAGTGCGCCCGCGAAGCGCAGGACTGCAGGGCGAAGACCGAGGGCGGAATGGAACAGTACGACGTCGGACATGTGATGGCTCCTTGTTGGGTGCTAAGGTAGCGACGTGGCTGGCACCGTTATGTCACCGTTGTTGGGATCGCCTCGATGAACCGCACCGAGCGCATGTACGCCATCGTCGAAGCGCTGCGAGCGGCAGGCGGTCGTGGCCGGAACGCCGAATGGCTCGCCGAACGCTTCGAGGTCTCCGTGCGCACCGTGAAGCGCGACGTCCGCGCGCTCCAGGACGCCGGCTCCCCCATCGTGGGCCAAGACGGCCGTGGCGGCGGCTACCAGCTCTCGCGCGCGGCGCCGCTCTTGCCGCTCACCTTCACCAGCGGCGAGGCCGCCGCCATCGCCATCGCGGTAGGCGCGGAGCCGGCCTTGCCGTTCCGCCGGGATGCCCGCAGCGCTCTCGACAAGATCTTGGGGGCGATGACACCTGCGCAGCGCGCCGAGGTCGACGCGGTCGCGCGCCGTGTGTGGATGCGCACGCCTCCCGACGCTCGGGTGGCCCGCAGCGCAGTGGCGCTCGACGAGGCGTTGCGCCAGGGGGTGGTGGCCCGCATCGACTACGAAGACGCGGCTGGCATTCGGTCCCGACGCGCCGTCGAGCCCATGGCGTTCGCACGGACCGGGGGGCGCTGGTACATGCTCGCGTGGTGTCGAATGCGCCGGGCCGGACGTTGGTTTCTTCTCCCGCGTGTTCGTGGGGTGCGCGTCACACGTGAGCGCTTCGCGGCCCGCGATCTTCGGGCTGTGTTCGGCACCCCACCCCAAGACGCGCAGCCGGTCAGGCTCGCATGAGCCGAGCGCGCTCTTCGGCCATCGAGAGCGTCAGGTTGGCGGGATTTCAGCGTCCCTCTTGACCCTGAGGGCGGACCGACTAGAGTCCGCGAACCGTTTTCCAGCTTAGCTCAGTCGGTAGAGCAGGTGGCTGTTAACCACCGGGTCGCTGGTTCGAGTCCAGCAGCTGGAGCCACGAGGGCGCGTAGGCGCCCTCCGTCCTTTGTGCTTCCCTCGGCCCTCCGTGACACTCCGTCCACTTCGTGGACTCCGTGCACTCCGGGTCGAGTCAGCAGCTGGAGCCTCTGGTCGGGGGCCGCTTCGCGGCGTCGCCAGCGCACCGCGAAGTTGAGGGGACACACGCTTACGCGGGCGTGTCGAACCCATCAGCGCGGGGCGATCGGCGCCTTG
>JBGTSH010000336.1:0-11427 GCA_041940405.1 Polyangiaceae bacterium | reverse complement strand
ATAGTCCGCCTCGCGCGGCGCCGCGCGACCGAACGGCGTCCCCAGCGTCTCCACGCGCGTGGAGCCGCCGGGATCGTCCGCGAGCACGACCTCCGTCACGGGGAACAGAACATTGATGGGCGCGCCGGACGCAGCGCCAACGAGCGCGGCGCCGAGCGCGACGGCCGCGCAGCGCGTGCAGCGAATCACGATCGCCTCCTGCGAGCTTTGTGCGAAGCGACAACCTTGCTTCGGCCGCCCGTGTGCGGTGCGGGCGGCGTGGACTCCACGCATCAGACTACGAATCCGCGCTCGCGCCGCAAGACCCACGATCCGGTTACGGCGATATCGATGAGCGCAAAAACGACCAGCCGCCGCTTCCTCGTAAGCAAGCGGCGGCCGGGCACGGAGGACTTCCTCGGGAGGCGAGGAAGATCCCAGGAGGTGAATTCAGTTCATGCCGCGCGGCGCCGCCTCAATCCCGCGATGCCCGCGCCCAATCCGATCGTCAACGCCGCGCCGGGCGACGGCACGTCGTCCATGTCCTGACGCGGACCACGCCCTTCCGGTCGCCCGCTGCCGTTGCGAGCGCCGCTGCCGCCCGACGCCAGCGACTGCTCGGCGCCGCGGCCGCCGCCGAGGTCGCGCGTCTCGAACGACGAGATGATCTGCGGCTGGGCCATCATGAATTTCGCCGGCTCGAAGCGCTCGCCCTGCCCGTCGTGGCGCACCACGACGCCCGTAATCACGGCGCCCTCCGGCACGAGGCCGTCGCGCACCCACACGTCCAGATCGACGCCCAGTCCGAATGTCGTCTTGTTCCCGGTGCGCACCTCGCCCATCGCGATCGGCGCGTCAAAGGCGATCGAACGCCCCTCGATGATCGATTCATCCGGCATGCGGAACACCGGCGTCACGGTGACGCCGCGCGCCTTGCCCACCGCGTCGAAGACGAACACGTCGGGGCCCGCCTCCATCGTGGCGTAGCCGCGCCAGAACATCACCGCGGCCTCGGTCGGGCCGGTGTAGAGGTTGTCCGCCGGCTCCGGATCCGACAGCAGGTTCATGTCCGCCAGGCGCAGCGAGGCGCGAGCCTTCGAGCCCTTGCTCGCCCACTCCGACCCCGTGGTCACGAACTCCGGCGACCGGACGATCGACTTGCCGAACGGCGTCACGATGTCCAGCACCATGGCTCGGCCTTCGGCCTCCGCCACGTTCACGGCCTGCACCGGCAGCAGCGCTCCGGAGAGCACGCCCTCATCGGATGCCCCGGCATGGCCGACCATGGCCGCGCCCAAGGCGATCGCCAGCAATTCCCCTCGCATTTTCGTCCTGCCTTCCTGTGCTTCGGGCGAAGACGCCTGACTCTACGGAAAGCATGCGGCGCCGGTTCCAATTGGCAAGTCCCTGCGCCCCAGTGGTTTAGGGGATGCCTCCCCCAGACCGCACAAACGCCATCGGCGGCCCGGAAACCGACCGACCGATAGCATCAGGTCAACCCAGATCCCCACGCCATGCAGATCCTGCTCGTCCAGACCGACATCGCCTGGGAGGACCGCGCGGCCAACTTCCGCCGCGCAGAGGACCTCCTTTCGGGCCGCGCACCCAAGCCCGGGGCCCTCGTCGTCCTGCCGGAGATGTTCGATTCCGGCTTCTCCGTCAACGTCGAGCGCACCGCGGACGACGGCGCCTCCGCCGCGTGGCTCGCGGCCCAGGCGAAAAGCTGGAAGGCCACATTCGTGGGTGGCGTCACGGTCAAGCATCAGGACGGCCGCGCCCGGAATCGAGCGCTCGTCTTCGGCCCCACGGGCGAGCTGCTGGCGCAGTACGACAAGGCGCACCCGTTCTCGATTGGCAAAGAGAGCGACGTATTCTCGGGCGGTGATCGCGTGGCGACGTGCGAGGTGCACGAGGGCGAGGGCGGGCTGCGCCTGTGTCCGCTGGTCTGCTACGACCTGCGCTTCCCCGAGCTGTTCCGCGCCGGCCGCGCGATGGGCGCGGACGTGTTCGCGGTGATCGCCAACTGGCCCCGCGCGCGCCACGCGCACTGGCGAGCGCTCCTGATCGCTCGCGCGATCGAGAACCAGGCGTTTGTTATCGGCGTCAACCGCACCGGAGTCGACCCCACGCTCGAGTACCTCGGCGGCTCGATGCTGATCGACCCGCGCGGCGAGATCCTGCTCGAGGCCGGCCCGGAAGAGGCGGTTTTTGCCGCGGAGATCGACCCCCGCGACGCCTCGCGATGGCGGGAGAAGTTCCCGGTGTGGCGCGATGCCCGGCCCGGACTCCTGCCGCGTGTGCGCGAGGATGGTCGCTTCGGATGATGGTCGATGCGGGGCCTCAGTACGGACCCGTTCAGGCCGGGTTCCTGCCCCCCGCAAAGATTTTCAGCGGAATAGACAGCAAGGGCTTGACGGTCCTTCCAGATCTGCTATGTTGCACGTGTTGAGTCAAGAGACCTGCCCCAGCATGAGGGCGGGCACGTTGAGAAGAGACGAGTAGGGAAGCAAAACCCCAAATCCTACTCAGAGAGTTCGTGACTGGCCTTTGCGGCTTTCGCTTTGGCATTGGTCAAGAGGATGCTGACTCCTCCGTGGTGAGTCACTGCGCTCGGTGCAATGCCGGTATGTGCGGTGGCAGAAGATCCACGGATTCCCTGTGCCCGCTTCGCCGGTGGTAAATCATCGGCGAAGCGGTTTGAGAAGAGGCGGCCCTTCGGAGCGGGCCGGCAGGCGTGGTGAAGGGGCGGCGGGGGAGCGCCCCTTCATCAAAGAGCCACCGATCAGCTCAAACGCGGAGGGAAGAACCCGTTTGGGCCGCGAGAGGGAGCATCACCGTCCACTTCGGATGGTGTCTGTCAGGCTGGTGCGCAAATTCTTCGCGCTCCGGCCTGCATCCCCTTGATTCCGGGCAGCGTATTGATATTCTGACTGGCGTCGGCGGCCCAGCACAGGGAGCCCCCGCAACCCCAAGTCATCCGCCTGGCAGGTCGGGAAACCGATTGGCCCGGATTCGGACGTTCACGTCCAACAAACTGCCACACTCACTTGGAGGAGTCTACGCCGCGGCCCGGGAAACCGGACCTCGGCGTTTCTGCTTTTGGGTTGCTGCAAATAGATCTGCAATTTGGGCGGCGCCACGGGCTATCTTAGAACCCGGATTCCATTCGCCGAACCCCTCTGCAGGGGTTTGCCCGAGGTGCGACATGCAGAAGTGCCCTGCGAAACGCTTGGTCGCAGCGATTGCCGTGCTCTGGCTCAGCCAGCAGGCCGCGGCGGTTCAACTGCAATCACAATGGGTCGGACCGTTCTCGTCGGGCTGGGCTTCGTCCAATTTCTGGACGACGTCGCACTATCCGGACAACGGGACGCCCGTCAACCGGACGTACCACGCGATCATCGAATCGCAGGGAAACCCATTCACCATTGTTCTTTCGCAGAGCATCACGCTCGACCGTCTAACCATGGCGTCGGAATCGGCCACGCTCCAGCACGCCTCAGGAACCATCACGCTGGTCGGCGGCTCCGGCGCCGACACCGCGACCCGATGGACCGCGGGAAGCTACGTGGGCAGCGGAACGTTCGACGTCCAGGCGCCCTTCCACCTTGTCGGCGGGTCCATTCAGATCGGTCCCATGTTTCGAATCCGTCCGAGCGGATCGCTCCACGTCTATGGCGCCGCGCCGAAGGCGCTCGATCGCTATCTCACGAACGAAGGCTTGATTCACTGGGAGGACGGAGACGTTGATGGTCGACAGATCTTCAACCTGGGCGAGCTCGTCGCGAGCGCCGCGCCCGGCGTCGACGTCCTTTGGGGCAGCTTTGTGGAGAATGCGGGAACGATTACGAAGCAAGATGGCGGCGTGTCGCGCTTCCTTGGTTTCGAGAATTCCGGGATGATCGCGGTTCTTGAGGGCGAACTGCACGGCGAGAGCGGCGGATCGCATACCGGAGTCTTCGAGATCGGGGTCGGCGCCACCCTGGGCGCTTCGGGTCACTTCGAGCCGGACAGCATCGTGACCGGTGATCGCTTTCTGGTGCTCGACGATTCGACGTTTCATGGTTCGCTCGACCTCGAACACGTCGAAGTCGTTGGCGGGGAAGTTGATTTTGTGCGGGGACTGTCGCTCGAGTCACTGATCGTGCATGGCGGCGACACGTCCATTCTCGCCGGGCTCGCTGCGGACGCGCTCGAGGTGCTGGGAGGGTCGGTCCATCTCGTCGGCCCACCGGGTTTCGTGACGACGGTCAACATCAGCCACGAACGACTCTGGGTCGACGCACCTCTGTCCATCTCCGAATCGATGACATTCTCCGGGGGAATCCTGACCGGCGAACAAGAGATCCTCATCCTGCCCGGGGCGATGCTCCGCTTCGATGGACTCGGGATCTTCGATCGATTCTCAGGCCGGGTTCGAAACGACGGACATGCGACGTGGGCGAACTCGAGCTTCAAGATCGGCTACGGGGTGTTCGACAATCGCGGCGAGCTGCGCATCGAAACGCACCACGGTGATGTCATCACATCGCCGGAGTTTCCATCCAATCCGGCGGCGCTCGACAACTCCGGACGAATCATCAAGTCCGGCGCGGGGCTCGCGTCGCTCTCCGGCGTCCTCGTCCACAACACGGGTGAGGTGCTTGTCGAGGCAGGCGCGATCGAGTTGTTCACGCACAATCTCGCCGTCGCCACCGTCAACGCGGGCCTTCTGGAGGCGCTCCCGGGGGCGGTTGTCCAAGTCTACGGCGACTTCCGGATGACGGCAGATTCGACGCTGCGCCTCGTCGCGGGCCTTGCTGAACAACGGAGCGCGGCGGGAATCGTGCTCGTGGGCCGGACGGCGACCCTCTCAGGCGTTCTCGAGTTCGAGTTGCAGGAGGGCTACCGCCCTGTCTGGGGAGATCGGTGGGAACTCGTGGAGTATCAATCCGCCATCGGGGACTTTGCAGCGGTCTCCTTGCCGCCGATCGATCATCCCGAACTCCGCTGGCAGTTCGTCCGCGGCCCGTTGCACTGCGAGGTTGGTTTGCACCACATCGCCGACATCGACCACGACGGACATGTCGGCTTCGCCGATCTCAACATCATCATCTCCAACTTCAACGCGCCCGGAACATGGGAGCAGGGCGACGCCGACGGGAGCGGCATGGTCGGCTTTGCAGATCTCAACCTCGTCCTTTCCCACTTCAACGCCAGCGCACCGGAATGATGCGCATTTGAAAGAACGCCGCAACGCTCTCGCGCCGCGGCGTTCTGGAGGAGGGAAGATCGGGCAGGCCTCGGCCTGTCTCGATCGAGAGAGTGCATCACGTTCTTGCCCGGCGCAAGCACGGGCCCGCGCCGGGCGAGCGTCCGGCGCGTCGCGGCGCCGTCGCTCGAATCCATCGGTATCAGTCCTTCACTTCGTATTCAGCGTCGATCACATCGTCCTTCCCGCCGTTTCCGGGGGTGGAGGCGCCGGGCTTGGATTCCGTCTGCGCGCCGGCGTCGCCGCCCGAGGCCGCGGCCTTCTTGGACGCTTCCTCGTAGATGATCTTGCCCAGCTCCATCGACGACTTCTCGAGCTCCTTGAGCGCGTTCTCGATCGCGCCCTTGTCTTCGCCCTTGATCGCCGTCTCGACGCCCGAGATCGCCGACTCGATGTTGCCGCGCACCTCCGAGGACACCTTGCCGCCGTGCTCCTCCAGCGCCTTGCGCGTCTGGATGACCACCGCGTCGGCGCGGTTTTTGAGGTCCACGACCTCGCGCCGGTTCTTGTCCTCTTCGGCGTGCGCCTCGGCCTCGCGCTTCATGCGGTCGATCTCTTCCTTCGAGAGACCGCTCGAGCCCTTGATCTCGATGTTCTGGCTCTTGCCGGACGCCTTGTCCGTCGCCTTCACGTTCAGGATGCCGTTCGCGTCGAGCGCGAACTCCACCTCGATCTGCGGCTTGCCGCGCGGCGCCGGGGGGATGCCCGTCAGCTCGAACGTGCCCAGCGTGCGGTTGTCCTTCGTGAACTGACGCTCGCCCTGCAGCACGTGGATCTGCACGCTCGTCTGGTTGTCCGCCGCCGTCGAGAAGACTTCCTTCTTCGACGTCGGGATCGTCGTGTTCTTCTGGATCATCGGGGTGGCAACACCGCCAAACGTCTCGATGCCGAGCGTAAGCGGAGTAACGTCGAGAAGCAGGATATCCGTCTTCTCACCACCGAGAACTCCAGCCTGCACGGCCGCTCCGAGAGCAACGACTTCGTCCGGATTCACCGACTTGTTGGGCTCCTTGCCAAAGTATTCCTTGACCATCTCCTGGACCTTTGGAATACGCGTCGAACCACCGACCAGCACGATCTCTTCGATGTCCTTGGCCGTCAGCCCGGCGTCTTTGATCGCCTGTTCTACAGGCGGCATCAGACGCTTGAGCACCGGCTCGACGAGCTGCTCGAATTTGGCCCGCGTGAGCTTCATCACGAGGTGTTTCGGCCCCGAGGCATCGGCCGTAATGAACGGCAGGTTGATCTCGGTCTCCATCGCCGTCGAAAGCTCGACCTTGGCCTTTTCACCGGCTTCTTTCAGCCGCTGAAGGGCCATCTTGTCGTTGTGAAGGTCGATGCCCTGATCTTTTTTGAATTCGTCGATGATCCAGCCGACGAGCACTTCGTCGACGTCGTCGCCGCCGAGATGGGTGTCGCCGTTTGTCGATTTGACCTCTACGACGCCTTCGCCGACCTCGAGGATCGAGATGTCGAAAGTACCGCCACCGAAGTCGAAAACAGCGATAACTTCATCCTTTTTCTTGTCCAAACCGTATGCCAGAGCGGCCGCTGTCGGCTCGTTAACGATGCGCTGAACGTCGAGCCCGGCGATCTTACCAGCATCCTTGGTAGCCTGACGCTGAGCGTCGTTAAAGTAAGCAGGCACAGTAATTACGGCCTTGTCGACCTTGGCTCCGAGGTAATCCTCAGCGGCCTGCTTGAGCTTTTGCAGCACCATAGCCGCGATCTCAGGCGGTGAGAAGGTCTTGCCCTCGGCCGCGATCTGAACGTCGCCGTTCGAGGCCTTTTCGACCTTGTACGGCACCTGTTTGATCTCGCCGCCGACCTCGTCAAACTTGCGGCCCATGAAACGCTTGATCGAATACAGCGTATTCTCGGGATTGGTGACGGCCTGACGCTTGGCGACCTGGCCGACCAGGCGGTTGCCGTCCTTTGTAAATGCTACAACTGAAGGAGTTGTGCGGCCGCCCTCACTGTTGGTGATGACAACAGGCTCGCCTCCCTCCATGACGGCAACGACCGAATTCGTCGTTCCCAGATCGATTCCAATGATTTTGCTCATAAAAATGATTCTCCAAAAACTATTATAGCGTTCGCTCAGACAGTACACCGATGTTTGAGCATAGCGAAATGATAAAGGTTGAGTGTGTCATTGTCAAGTTTATTTCGCATCCGAATTAACGTCCGGTTTTCAGGTCGAAATGATGCCTATCGTGATGCCCATAATGAGTTCGGGTCAGTGCCTTGACGATCCCGGGTCCCATTCCTGAAATTGGAACGAATTTCACCGTACCAGGGACGAGCAAGACCTGACCGCAGAGCGGGGCAAACGGACCGCCCGACGGACCGTTTTTGGGACGGGACAACTTCGCGAAAAATTGGTTCGCGATCGACCTGTTAGATCGCATTGCCGCGCGATGTACGCAAACTGTGCATTTTGTGCGGTTTTGAGAAAAGTAGGCGCTTTTACGCATTCTGCAGCGATCTGTGCATTCTGGTATATACGTTTGCGTGATTCTGGGAGACACTCGCTACGAGGCGGAAGAACGGCGCCGATCTTGGACCTGGATGGATCTTGGACTACGAACTACAGACTCTGGAGTGAACCTATTCGTTGTAGCTGTCGTCGGGCTTGGTGCTGCGGGGATTGCCCGGGTGTTGGTAGTTGGCGAGGAATTCCTGCACCGCCTCATTGGTTCCGACGAACACGAGCTTGGCACCGCGATATACGCGGACGACCGGTTCGTGGCCCGGCACCGGAACCGTTTCGACCGTCAGGCCAAATGATTCCGCAAGGGTATTTGTTCGCTCGCTATTTGTCACAGGATATTGAAATGATACACGATAAACCGCTTAACTCCCAAGTAAACCGGCAAAGGTCGTTAACACCAATTCAACGCGGCGGTATGTCTACTCAGCAGGTGCCGCCCCTTTCGCCTCGTCCTCTTCACGCATCAGGCGAGCGACGTGGAAGATGTAGTGAATACCTGAAACTACCGCGAAGAGGGCGATTATCGCGTAAGTCGTTGGCAGAAAAAGGCCGTTGTTCATCGGGAAGACCAGTGCCACCATGATCACGATAACGCCGACGACCTGGACGAATGTGCTGGCTTTGCCCCACCACGACGGCTTAAATCCGCTGAATCCGGTCATCACATTTATCGCTCCGGCGATGGTCACGATCGCGATATCGCGGCCGATGACGCACGCCGTCACCCAAAATGGAACTGGAAGATGCGGCTTGCCTGTACCGATCACGCCGGGCAGTGTGAGCATGACAAAAGCAGTCGTCATCAGCAGTTTGTCGGCGATCGGGTCGATGACCTGGCCGAGTTCGCTTTCCTGGCCGAGGCGGCGGGCGAGAAATCCATCGACGCCGTCCGAGACGCCTGCGATCGTGAAAACGGCGAGAGCGAGGCCTTCGCGGTCGTACACGAGCAGCGTCGCAAAGACCGGGATCAATCCGATCCTGAGAAAAGTGAGAATATTTGCGAGGGTCAGGACCTTGGTGGAAACTTTTGTCATCGGGATCGCGAGCTGCCGAAAACTCGCGGCGTGCTCATCCGGTCTTTTTCTTCAACTCGAGCATCGTGATCTCGGGCGGGCATTGATATCTGATGGGAACGACGACGGTGCCGATACCGCGCGTGATATATATCTGCGAACCGCGACGCTCGTGAAGCCCCGCTTTCAGACGGCGTCTGCCGAGCAGGCGTTTCTCGTCCGGCCTAAGCTTTACCTGGCCGCCATGCGTGTGCCCGCTCAGCGTCAGATCGACGCCGGCACGAACTGCGTCACGAAAGATCACAGGATTGTGAGCGAGCAGCACCTTCATCTCGTCAGGGAACGACCCGCGAAGCGCGGCCGGAACATCCGTCTTGCCGACCATGTAATCGTCGACGCCAGCGAGCCAGAACGAAGCTCCTTCGGCCTCGAATCGCAGTCCTTCGTTGACGAGCATGTTTATGCCTTCGCCGCGGAAAAGGTGCGTGACGACCTCGGCATCGGTCCAGTGATCGTGATTGCCGAGGCAAGCGTACGTGCCATATTTCGAACGAAGACGGCCGAGCACCGACGCGACCGGCTCGATGTATTCCGTCTCGTGCGAAACATAATCGCCGGTGAGAAATACGACGTCGGGTTTGAGCCGATTGGTGATCTTGACCACGCGTTCGATCAGCCGCAGGCCCGTGAACGGGCTGTGGTGCGTGTCGGACAAATGAATGATGCGAAACCCCTCGAGCTTAGGCGGCAGGCGCTTGAGCGACACCTCGACCCGCTCGAGCGAAAGGCTGTTAGCCTCGTCAAGCGCAAGCCTGGCTCTCCGCGACCATGACTCGGCCAGCGAACGTATCGGTGCCTCCTGCGCAACAAATGCATTGATGCGCTCGGCGAGCCTTACACGTCGTGTTCCTGTCTCTTCCATCCCAAGTGTGTCGGATTATATAGCGCCAAATGCGGAATTACAATGCTCGCCCAGCCAAACCGGAGGACAATGGGGTTCTCAGATTGAGCCAGACCAACCTTCCCGCAGGTCTCGCCCACAATGCGAAACCTGCGGGTCGCCTGCCGCGTAGCGGCAACGTGATTGTAGCCGTGGGTTTGAACCCACGGTCGGGATCGAAAAACATCCAAACGTCGCGTCAGCGACGATCGAAACCTCAACGCGATCAACATCAACCGTCGCTATGCGGCGAGATTCGATATCCACCCTTACCGTGGGTTAAAACCCACGGCTACATTCACCACATCGCTACGCGACGCTTAAATATCGCGCGGTAGCAAACCGCCACGTCCGCCTGAGACAGCATCCACCGCGAGCTAACAATTTTGCATATAGGTTTCTTTCTCTACCTCGGTATTCGCGAGTTGGATCGATTCGGATAGTTTATTCTGGTAAGAAGATGATTGCTTAATGGAAGCAGGGGATTGGTTCACGCTTGCGATACTGCGATATTCCGGTCCCGTTGCAAGCGGGTGCCTTCGATCTCGATCGATCCAAGATCTCTGTAGAAGGGGTTCGAGTGAGGTGTCACCTACGATTGGGCGGGAATCGCAATATCGCATGACTGACCCCTATTTTTCTTTATAACATGTTTGGTGGGCCTGTAAGAGGCAGAAATGGCTGTAACTAAACCCCTGAGGATGAAGAAGCTGGTTTGTTGGGCTCGCGTGCTCGGCGTGGTGCTCGGCTCAACGTGGGGAGGGCTGCTCGTGTATTGGGGTACGTACGGTCCGACGTTCCCGGATAACTTGGCCGGTCGAATCTATCCATACAATTACCACGGTACGGTCGTGTACCTAACATTTACGGAACAGGTATTGAAGTTCGCCCTACCAGCAACCGCGTTCTTTCTGATTCTCGGGTTGCAAGGGTTGGCAGCAAGATTCCGCAACAGTGATAAACAATGGCCACCAGACACAGATGATTATTAAACGCTTCTCGTTAATTTGCTTGCTTTTTGGATATTTCTCCGTTTCCTGCGCCCCTCCAAGCATAAGCAATGGGGTCAGTCATGCAATCGTGCAATTCTTTGGAGCTCTGCACGGGGAATGGGAGATTTGCAATATTGCATGACTGACCCCTATCCTTTCCTTAGTTAGCGCTTCCGCCCAAAATCCGACGTCAGGTAATGCTAAACCGGCTACTTTGACCTGTAAATGGGATTTGAGGCAACTTTCCGAGGTGAAGGTCGGCCCAATACTCCTTACTATTCCTACAGAATACACAGAGTCGAAAGGCGGTAGTGGATTAGAGGGGGGGTCTTACAAACGGTTCGTCTACGACAAATGGACGATTGATATTGATCACTCCCCGCGAGCTTGGTATCCAACTTTTGAACGTAACTATCAAGACTACAAGGAAGACGTCTTTTCGGTTAGCGGAGTTCGCGCTAAGATTTGGTCCTTTTCCAATAATGGGAGTTTCGTATTCGGGGCTAGTTATGGAAACGGAACAAAGGGCAGACTCGGTCTTGGGGTTTACTTAAAGTCAGGGCCTGTAAATGAGCGAGAGCTTGCGGAATGCATCTTCTCTTCTGTCAAATTTGTAGGCGGAAAACCTGCGTAAAGCCGAATCGGTACCGCTTAAGAAAGAGTGCAGAGAACGGGGTCAGATTGCAGAATTGCGATCTGACCTAATTTCCCGGCTCAGTGGGTATCTTTCCTCGTTCGCTCCGACATTAAATCACCTATTC
>JBGTSH010000335.1:0-11499 GCA_041940405.1 Polyangiaceae bacterium | reverse complement strand
CGGTGGACTTGTGGGCCATGGGCGGGATCATACCTCCACGCGGACGCCCTCGGCGCCCAACCCCAGGTCGAGACGCTCGAGCGATCCCAGGAAGTCCCAGGCGTCGATCTCCTCCGGCCGCGGGTGGTAGACCAGGAGCGAGCCGGCGCCGGTACCGCCGAGAGCGCCGGCGCCGGAGATCTTGCGCAGGAACATCCTCATCTATGGCCTCGGTGGCGTGATCCTCCCCTTCCCGTGCATCAAGGCCATCGACGTCCTGCTCACCGCAATGAACCTCGGCTGAAAGCCCTCGCTCGAAAGCAAAAGTCATGTCATCGGTGATCCGTCCCGCCCTCGTGCTCCTCGGCATCTTCACGGTCCTCTGCGGTCTGGCGTATCCAGCCGCGGTGACCGCGGTGGCCCAAACAGTCTTTCCGAAGCAAGCGAATGGCAGCCTCATCGCAAAGGACGGCCGCGTGCTCGGCTCCTCGCTCATCGGGCAACCGTTCTCCGATCCGGCCTACTTCTGGGGTCGTCCGTCGGGGACAGGTCCGTTCCCGAACAACGCCGGGGCATCTTCGGGCACGAACCAGGGTCCGCTGAACCCTGCGCTCGCCGACGCCGTCAAGGCGCGCATAGAAGCGTTGCGCGCGGCGGATCCCGGGAACGCAGCACCCATTCCGGTCGACCTCGTCACCGCCTCCGGCAGCGGGCTCGATCCGCACATCTCTCCTGCCGCGGCTCAGTATCAAGCGGGTCGAGTCGCGCGCGCGCGCGGCATGAATCCGGCGCGCGTAGAGGCTCTGGTCGAGCAGCACACCGAGGGTCGCTTGCTCGGCGTGCTCGGCGAGCCTCGCGTGAACGTGCTCGCGCTCAACCTGGCACTCGATGAGGAGAGCGGTCGCCCCGCCGGCGCCTCGTCCGCGCCCGGCCCCATCAGCCAAGGCGATACGACGAATTGACGGGCGCTACCTGTGGTGACGAAGCGGCTGATGCCGCTTCACCCACAGCCAGGCGGATCCGACGCATGCGCAGAGCAGCACCGCCGCAATCCCGAGCTCGATGTTCTCGGCGTGACCCCGGATCGCGAGGCCGATGAACGGCAAGAGCCCAACGATGAAGGCCAGCCACGGTGTCCACCGAAGCGGATCCTTCTTGTCGTCTGCCCCGGCGGCGGCGCCCACGGCCAAAAAGGATTGCATATCGTGTGCCGAAGCGGACGGTGCTAGCGTCTCGATATGCGTCGCGAAAAATTATGGGTGCTCTACGCCGAGGAACCGTCTCGGGCCCGGGAGCAGCTCGCGGGGGGGCTTTCGCGCAAAGGGTTACGCGTCGACAAAGCCGACTCCCTGAAAGAGCTGACCGATGCCCTTCTACTTTCCAACTTCGATGCGATCGTGCTCGATCCAAAGCTTCCCGGGGGGGATGCGCTGAGGTGGATCGCGGCGCGCCGCCGCCGCGGGGACCTGACACCGATCCTCCTCCTCGTCGATCTCGGGGACGCCGAGCAGACGATCGGCGGGTACCGCTCCGGAGCGAGCTTCTGCGTGCAGCGCCCGCTGAACGGCGACGTCCTGGCCGCCCATCTCGGCGCCCTCGTCGGCGGGCCCGCGTCGCGCACCGTGAAGATCGGCGATCTGGAGCTCGATCCCGATCACGGCACGCTCACCTTTCCGGATGGGAAAGAGTCCCACCTGACGCCGACCGAGCGCCGCCTCTTCGTGGAGCTCGCGCGCAACATCAATCACGCGGTTCCGCGCGACCATTTGATCGGCGCGGTGGTTGAAGATACGGCCGCGGCCGACAACAACCTATCGACCGTCGCCGTCCGCTTGCGGCGCCGGCTCGGTCCGTACGCCTGGATGCTCACGACGGTGCGCAACGGCGGCTACACGCTCTGGGGGCGTCGCAGGCGTGACGCACGCGCATAGGACGGCCGCGGTCGTGACGGCCGCGCTCGCGATGGGCGTCGCTGCATGCAGCGACGCGACCACTGCCGCTCCCGACTCGGCTTCCGGCTCCGGGCCCGCGAGCACCGCGAAGCCCGAGCTCGTCCCGGTCCCGGCCGGCGCCTCGGACGGCGTCGCGCTCGTACGAGACGAGTACGCGCGCGCTCAGCGCGACGGCAGAAAGCTGGTCGTCTATGTGGGCGCCCCGTGGTGCGAGCCGTGCGTGGCGTTCCACCGCGCGCTGGAAGCGGGTCAGCTCGATGCGGAGCTTCCCGGAGTCCGCTTCCTCGATCTCGATCTCGAAGCCCACGGTCCGCTCATCGACGCGGCGGGTTGCTCGTCGAAGATGGTGCCGCTCTTCGCGGCAGCGACCCCCGACGGCAAGTGCGGCAAGCGCACCGAGGGCGGCATCAAAGGCGACGGCGCCGTTCGGTTCCTGCTGCCCCGCGTGAAGTCGATCCTCTGAGAGGGAGCCCGCATCCGGCTTCTGACGCCGATCGCGAGCGCATCAGGGACTCCCCGACGACGCGCGACGCGCAAATGCGCTGGCGGTCCTGTTAGTATGGGAGCTTCCATGCGCAAGCGGCAGCCGAGCTCCGTCCGCGCGGACGGTGATTGGATACAGGTCGTAGACGCGGCCTACGGCTCGGCCAGCGACCTCGCAGCGTGGGGCAACGCCGTCTTCGAGTCGATGACGCAGGTCTTCTCGGGAGACGGTGTCATCGCGCACATGATCCGCCATTCCGAGGAATGCCGGGTGACCGCGGTCCCCTTCGTCGCGACCAACATCGCAGCCTGGCGGGTGGGCTCGAGCTTCTTCGACGAGAACGGGATCACGCACGACACGCTCCGCGCCTTCTATTACCCGCGCACGATCGTCGAGACCCACGGGGGCATGCGCGCGCGCTTCGATCGAACGCTGCGCGCGGTGCTCGACGGCTTCCGCGCGCGGACCGGCATCGTGGACGCGATCGGCATCGTGATTCACCCGGAGCCGGGGGCGGTCGTGGTCGTGCAGACGGTGACCGAGAGCGAGGCCCTGCTTCACCCGGACGAGCGCCGTCGATTGACCTGGCTCGGCCTGCACCTCGAAGCGGCGCTCCGGTTGCGGCTGCGGCCGCAGGCGCTCAAAGCGGTCGTCGGACCGACTGGCCAGCTCGTGCATCACGAGACGGGCGCACCTCCGAAGGTGGTCCTCGAGCAAGCCGTCGAGCAACTGCGCGCGGCGCGCCGCCGGCGAAGCGCCGGAGGGGACGCTCTGGGATTATGGCGAGCGCTCGTTGCCGGCGAGCTCTCGGTGGTCGAACGGCCCATCGGGACGCGGCCTCACTACCACTTCTTCGAGAATCCCCCGCACCGCCAGCCGTTCCACGTTCTATCGACAGGCGAGCAGGACGCGATTGCCGCGATCTGTCGAGCGCAGACGAACAAGTCGGCCGCTTACGAGCTTGGCATCTCCGAAGGCGCGCTGTCGCTCCGCCTCGCTGCCGCCGCCTCGAAGCTCGGGCTGAGCACGCGAATGGAGCTTGTTCGGATCGCCGCAATGCTGACGCGCGATCCGAGGGCGCGGTTCGAGCGCATCGCTCTCACCCCCTCCGAGGAGCACGTCCTCGAGCTCGTCGGCCAAGGCCTGAGCAATGATCAGATCGCGAAGATACGGCTCCGTTCCACGCGCACGATCGCGAACCAGGTCGCCTCGCTCCTGAAGAAGACCAAGTCGGCGACGCGCAAAGCTCTCGTGGTGAAGGCCGAGCGTTTTCGCAACCCGTGAGGCGCGAGCCCGCCGACGACGCCTGTCGCGCGCGAAGGCGCGCTACCATGCCTCCAATGAGCAAGGGAGGTGTCGTTTCGCTCGTCTTGGCCCTCGCGGGCTGCGCGCCCGCAGCGTCGCCGGTGGACGCCGACCGGAAGGAGACGGGCGCTCCGAAGGACGAGCCCTCACGCCCCGAGCCGGTTGCCGAGACCTCGGGGCTCCCCGCCGGCTTTCGCGAGTGCTTCGCGGAGCCCTCGTCCATCCAGCCGCCCTTCGGCGAGAAGCCCCTGCCGCCTGGCGTCGCGTCCTGGATTCGAGAGATCGATGCTGCGATGCCCCGCGTCGTCGACCGAAGCAAGGAGCCGATCGTCGTCGTGCCTCTCGCCGCCGGGGACGACCGGCGCGCGGAGGTTCCGGTAACCGAGGCCCGATACGGCGCGGCCCGAACGCTCTTCGAGCATCAGCACTGGGGTGCTGCGGCGCTTCGCTATCGCGAGATCGCCCTGAACCACCCCGAAGATGTGGGGATCTACGCCGCGCAGCTCTACCTCGAGTGCCTCAATGTGGTCGGCGCGCGGAGCAAGCCCGAGCGCCCGCGATGCTTCGAGGCGATCCGGACCGAAAACCAACGATTTCTGGCGATCTACTGCAGTGCTTCGAAGCGCGCCGAGAACCGCGAGACCTGCACCATGTTCGAGACGATCGAAAAGGAGATCGAGCGCCGCGGCCCTTGACCGGCGCGGTTACGCTCGCTTCGCGCGGCGTCGAGCTGCCGCGACCAAAAGGCCGAGCAGCAGCCAGGCTCCGCGGCCGCCGCTCTCCGAAGTGGTGTCGGTTCGGCAATCGCAGCCGTCCGAAGAGCCGCTGTCGCCATTGCCGCCGGCGCCGGTCGCGCCGCCGCCTGCGCCATCGCCGGTACCGCTCGAGCCGCCGCCGGTGCCCGTGCCGGTCGTGGAAGCGAAGGTGCCGGACGAGCCGCCACCGCTGCCGCCCTGCCCGCTCGGATCGTCGACGCATTGACCAGCCATGCAGATCTGTCCGAGCGGACACATCGCACCGGCGCAATCGTCCTGGCACATGCCGGTCGTGGGGTCGCAGTGCTGGCCGGCGGGACACGCGACGCCGTCGCATGCCGCGGCGACGCAGCTCCCGTCCATCTGGCAGATCTCTCCGTCGGCGCAGTCGCGGCAAGGGCACTTGTCGAGGCAGACGCCGTCCACGCAGATCTGCTCCGCGTCGCAGGTGATCGGTCCACACGGGTCGAGACAAACCCCGAGCTGGCAAATCTGACCGAAGGGACAGACGACGTTCTCGCAGGGGCCCAGGCAGTCGCCCTCGACGCACTTTTCGCCTGCCGGGCATTCGACCATCACGCAATCGACGTCGATGCACAGCCCCTTCAGCGCGTCGCACGTCGTCCCCGGCGGACAAGGGAACTCGCCGCCGACGCAGGTCGGAACGCAGCTCCCTTGATCACAGACGAAGTCTTCTTGGCAGAGATCGCCCTCGTCGATGAGATCGTTGCAGTCGTTGTCGAAACCGTCGCACGACTCGGTCTGCGGCAGGACCGTCGGGACGCATAGGAGGACGCCGCTCTGGCATTGCAGGATGCCGTTCGCGCAGACGCCGAGCTGTCCGGTGTCGCACGGTACGCCGCCGCCTGTGCAGGTGATCCCGCTCACGAACATCGTGAGGTCGTCGAAGTCGTTGTCGTTCCCCGTAAGCAGGTCCTCCCACGCGAAGTAGAAGGCCTTGTCGGTGACGGTGCTGTTGTACGTGAGAAGGTGGATGTACGGGTTTAGCAGGCTCGAGTCGGGGTTGTATGCCTTCTCGCTGAAGAACAGGTTGTCGTTCGTCGTCGTGGTCGGGCAGCCCGGTCCGGCTGCCTGATAGAAGCCGACCTCTCCCCCGGCCCATCCTGGATCGCTCTTGATGTCGAGTACCTTGATGGTTCCGACGGCGTCGTTGCAGGCGATGAACTCGTGGAGCTCGGCGGCGGTCGGCTTGATGCCGGTTACGTTGTACCAACCGAACGAGTTCTGAAAGCCCGCGTTGCGCTGTAGAACCTCGAACGTCAGCTCGCAGCTCGGGATGAACGTCTCCGGCGTCGTCGCCGCGTTCGTCAGCGCGTCGATCGCCTCGCCGCGAGAGTCGAAGAGCCCCTGGAGGCTCGCCGTCGTCGGAATGACGGTGCCGTCGGGCTGCTGGAGAGCATGAGCGACGGCTGGAGCGGCAAGGACGACGAAACCGAGCACGAGACACGACCTACGCATCAGGCGATCGTATCGCCGCCGGCGCCAACTCACCACCGAGTCAAACCTTGCGCGTCACCTCCCCGGGCCGCCACGTGCGATCGAAGAACGGAGCGAGCGGCGCGTAGAGGCGGAGGACGACGAACCACCCTTTGCCGGGCACGGTTTGGATCCAGTTGCCCTCGAGGACGCCCTCCGGCCTGCTGGGCCCGAAGTGGATCGTGGTCGTTCCGTCGGGCGCCGCGACCGCGGCGGCGGTGGGGAACGGATGGCTGCCCGCTCTCGGAAACCGCTGGGGCGTCTCCAGCATCGACCGTGTCTGGTTGTCGTAGACCGTGAGCGACCAGAGCATCGAAGCCGGGATGTCGGGCGGCAACGTGACCGAGTAGCCGCTCGTGCCGTCGAGCGGCTCACCCGCGGCATCGAAGAACGTACCGATCTGTCGAGAGCCGATGCTCGTGCCGGTCGACAGGTAGAAGAGAGCCGTCCGCGAATGGATTGAAGCATCGCGGCCCCCGGCGACGATTGCGCTCTCCCATTGCGAAGCCGCGCCGTAGTAACGGAAGCCTTCCGCGTCGCGCGGCCGGAGCGCGATCGTTCGCGCCGCGGCGTTGCCGAGCGCGGCCGCTTCGCCCAAGAGGCGCGAGAGGCGCGCGTCCGGCCGGAACGGGGTGCCCCTGGCGATCCCGAGCGCCGCGAGCTGGGCGTAGATCCGTGGCTCGATCGCCTCTCGTCGCTCCTCTTGAACCGCCGCATCGAGCATCTCGAAGAACGAGGCGTCGCTCGGCGGAATCGTGTTCATCGAGAGTCCCGTCCCCTCGACGACGCGGGTCGGGGCGCCGCTCCCGCGCCCGTTCGCAACGTAGGGCGCGATCTTCAGCGACGACCGAATGCGCGCCGCGGCCTCCTCGGGCCGACCGCTCTCGAGAGACGCGCGGCCGAGGAGGAGCGCGCGATCGGTCGCGCAGCGGGCCACGAGGTAGCCGTCCTTCTGCTGGGGTCCCGCGTACGCGTCGGGCACGATCAGGTAGCGCCCGTCTCCTCGGCGATCCGGAGCGGCGAGCCCCACGTCGCAGACCGAGCGGAGCCACATGTCGTGGAGGACCCCGAGCACGTTCGGGGGAACCTCGAGGACCAGAGGCCCGCGGCTCAGGTCGAGGAACGAGAAGAAGGAGACCGTGTCGCAAATCGCGGTCAGAAACAGCGACCTCGAGTCCATCCCGCCCGAGAAGAGCAGCACGTCGTTGTCCCACACGCCGGCTTCGAGCATGGCCTTTCGCATCGCGTAGGTCGAAACGAACGGGACGGCGTCCTGGAATGCTGCGATCCCGTGCGCGAGGTCGACGAGGTCATACACCTTGCTCGCGGTGTCCTCGGTCGGCATGCCCAGCGGGAATGCCAGGGTCCCGATGCGGGTCGAAAATGACTCCGGCGTCGTGATCGACAAGGGCGCACGATCCGGCGGCTCGGGCTCTGCGCGCTCGGGCTCGACGCGTTCGACGTCTCCCGGCCGCCAGCTCCCATCGAGCGCAGCGGCCTCCGGGCCGTAGATCCGGAAGTAGAGGAAGAACGAGCGCCCGGCCACGGTCTGGATCCAATTGGGCTCGCGGCCTTCGGGCGGCGTCGGACCGAAGTAGAGCTCGATGGCCCCGGCGTCGTTCGGCGGCAGATTGTCGAGCAGCGATCCGAGGACTGCCTTGCCTTGCGGCGCAATGACCTGCGACCGCGTCTCGGTGTCGTACGCAGTCACCGACCAGAACATCTTGGCGGGGACCGGCGCCGGGATAGAGAGCTTGTAGTGGCTCGCCCCGTCGAGGTAAGAGCCGGATCGGGCTCTGGCTGCGAGAAAGTAGATCGAGCCGCTCCCGGCCCGGCGCCGGAACATCGCCGGCGACGCGACGACTGCTTGGACGAACCACCGCTCTCGAGCCTCGAGATCGACGACGCCGTCCACCACGAAGCCGGGGTCCTCGGTCGTCAGCCCCACCCACTCCCAGCGCCGATTCGACCAGACGACGCAATCCGGCCTTTTGCTCGCGAAACCTTCGACGAGCATCTGGTCGAGCGCGACGGATGCGGCGCGCTCGAGGATGCCGCGCATCTTTCGATCCGGTGCGAACGCTTTACCTCGCTCGATGCCGAGCGCCGACAGCTCGCCGTACATCGCGCGGGCATCATCGTCGAAGCACTCGACCTGAATCACGTCGTGAAGGCGCCGCCAGTACTCGACGTCCCGCTCCCACCTCAGCGGCGTGGCGTCGAGCGCGCGCTCGGTGACGTCGTAGAACGGCAAGGCACGCGACGGCTCGAAGAGCGTCCGCACGCGGATCCGCTGGAGCGCTTGCATCGCACCGACGAGATCTCCATGGGCCGGGAGCGCGCGAAGTGCGACAAGGACCTTGTACGTTCGGGCGCGAGCTACGACACAGGTCAGCGGCACCTCGCCGTCGTAGCGGGGCGGCAGGATCAGGTAGCTGCCTCCGTTGCCCGCATCGACGCCCGGAATCCCGAGGTCGACGACCCACCGCTGGTGATGGTCGTCGACGAGACCGATGTACGGACCCGGGGGCATCTCGATTAGGACGGGCCCCATCGCTCGCAGGTCGAGCACGCCGCTCGCGTAGGGCGTGTCGGAGTTGGCGGTGAAGATGAGATGGTGCGGGCGAGCCGAGAGGGCCATGAGACCCTTGCCGTCCTCGATCCCGAGATCGCGGATCCCGCTACACATCCCCTCCGCCGACACCGTGGGGTAAAAGAACCGATAGGCCTCGACGGCCCGATACAGAAGCTGCTCGTCGCGAATGTCGTCGGCCACGCCCGCGCGGGGCAGCCCGTGGTCGAGCCGGTGGCGGCCGTCCGTCGGAAGATGCAGGGTCATGCCCGGAGCACTGCAAAGAGGGCGCCCGGGCCGGAGGCCAGCTCTGCCACACAGTAGCCGTGCCGCGGTATCATGCCGCCGATGCCTTCCTCAGCCTTCGAGCTCGTGCTCAACGGCGTACCCGTTCGTGTCGAAGGAGCTTCGACGAACACGTCGCTCCTCTCGTGGCTTCGAAACACCGGCCGAACCGGCAGCAAGGAAGGGTGTGCCGAGGGGGATTGTGGCGCGTGCACGGTCGCGCTCGTCGAGACGAACGCGCACGGTGAGCGGACGTACCGGGCCATCAACAGCTGCATCACGCTCCTGCCGATGGTCGCCGGTCGCGAAATCGTGACGGTCGAGGGCGTCGCGCCCGCTGAAGGAGAGCTCCACCCGGTCCAGCGCGCCATGGTCGACGCGTACGGTTCCCAGTGCGGCTACTGCACGCCTGGGTTCATCGTCTCGATGTTCGAGGCGTACTACCGCACCGACCTCGGCGACGGCGAACGCAAGAACGCGCGGATCGGCGACCAGTTGAACGGCAACCTCTGCCGGTGCACGGGCTACCGCCCGATCCGCGAGGCCATGCTCGACGCGCTCGCCGCCAAGCCGCGGACGAAGGGAGAGGATCTGTTCCGACTTCGCCTGAGCAAGAACGACGGCCTCATCGGCCCGGTCGCCTACACGAGCGGAGCGGGCGAGACGTTCCTGAGACCGAGCTCGATCGACGAGCTCCTCGCGATCAAGGCGGAGCATCGCGAGGAGGCCGAGATCGTTGCCGGGGCCACCGAGATTGGCGTCTACATCAACAAGGCGCACCGCCGCTTTCCGCTCCTGGTCTCGACCGAAGGAGTGGCCGAGCTGCGCTCGATCCAAAAGGACGATCGGTGCTTCACCATCGGCGGCGCCGCGACGCTCACGGCGCTCGAAGAGGCGCTCGGCGGCGAGTACCCGATGATCGACAAGATGCTCTGGGCCTTCGCGTCCCGGCAGATCCGAAGCCGCGCGACGCTGGCCGGCAACATCGTCACCGCGTCCCCGATCGGAGACATGCCGCCGATCCTGCTCTCGCTCGACGCCCAGGTGATCCTCGAGAAGAAGGGGGGCCGCCGCACCGTCGATATCGCCGACTTCTTCGTCTCGTACCGCAAGACGGTGCTCGAGCCCGACGAGATCGTCCGCGCCATCCTGCTACCTCGGAACCGCGCGCCCTCCGCAGGCGGTCGCCGCGTCATGGACTCGTTCAAGGTGTCCAAGCGCCGCGAGCTCGACATCAGCATCGCGGCCGCGGCGTTCGTCCTCGACGTCGACGCCAAAGGGATCGTCGGCCACGCGCGCCTTGCCTACGGAGGCGTCGCGGCGACGCCCGTTCGCGCGAAGCGGACCGAGGCGTTTCTGGTCGGCAAGCCGTGGTCGGCCGACACGGTTCAGGAGGCGCTCGCGGTCCTCGGCGAAGAGTTCTCGCCCATCGACGATCACCGGTCGGGCGCGCGCTACCGGCGCGAGCTGGTCACCGGGCTCTTCGAGAAGCTCTACGGAGGCGAGTCGAGCGAGGCCCAGGATCGTCCGCTCGTGTTCGAGGAGCCGGCTGCCACCTCTTCACCGTCCCCGGCGATCACCGACGCGAGCCGCGCTCTCGCTCACGAGAGCGCCGTCGGGCATGTCACCGGCGGCGCGCTCTACGTCGACGACGTCGCACGGCGCCGCGACATGCTCGAGATCTGGCCGGTGACGAGCCCGCACGCGCGAGCACGGATCACCTCGCTCGACGTGACCGAGGCGCTCTCCTTCCCGGGCGTCGCCTGCATCCTCACGGCAAAGGACGTCCCCGGCACGAACGACGTCGGCGCCGTTCGTCACGACGAGCCCCTCTTCGCCGACGGCGAGGTCCTCTTCCACGGCCAGATGGTCGCGGTCGTCGTCGGCACGTCGGCCGACCTTTGCCGTCGCGCCGCCGAAAAAGTGAAGGTCACCTACGAGCCACTGCCCTCGGTGCTGGGCGCGCGCGAAGCCGTGGCACAGAGCAGCTTCCACACCGAGCCGCACGTGATCCGGCGCGGGGACGCCGACGCCGCCCTCGCGAAGAGCCCGCACCGGCTCTCGGGTGAGCTCGACATCGGCGGGCAAGAGCACTTCTACCTCGAGAGCCACGCGGCCTGGGCCGAAGCGGGAGAAGACGGTGAGATCTTCGTCGCGTCGTCGACACAGCACCCCAGCGAGGTGCAAGCCGTCGTCTCGCACGTCCTCGATCTGCCGCGCAACAAGGTGACGGTTCAATCGCCGCGCATGGGCGGCGGCTTCGGCGGCAAAGAGACGCAAGGCAACGGCTTCGCGGCAGCCGTGGCCCTCGCCGCACAGAAGATGAAGCGGCCGGTGCGCGTACAGCTCGACCGCGACATCGACATGATCCTCACCGGCAAGCGGCATCCGTTCTACGCGCGCTTCGATGTCGGGTTCGATTCGAACGGCAAGCTGCTCGCGGCAAAGATCGACCTCTATGCCGACGGCGGCTGGGCGCTCGATCTGTCGGAGTCGATCTGCGATCGCGGCGTCTTTCACCTCGACAACGCGTACTACGTGCCGGCCGCGCTCTTCACGGGGCGCGTCGCCAAGACGAACGTCGTCTCACACACGGCGTTTCGCGGCTTCGGCGGCCCCCAAGGCATGCTGGTCATCGAAGAGATCATGGACCGCATCGCACGGCGCCTC
>JBGTSH010000334.1:0-11620 GCA_041940405.1 Polyangiaceae bacterium | reverse complement strand
CATGTCGGTCTCCTTCAGTTGGCGTTCTCGCAAGCACCAATTGATCAGAGACCTTCATGCACGTCGATCCCCTAACCGCTGTCCTTTCAGCCACTTCGTCGCGCCGTTCGTGGGGATACCTCAGTCGCGCCAGACTGCTGGCGCATCGGTCTTCGAGGTAGACGCAAGAATGGTGGCGAGGATCGTGGCCCACCCGGGCAAGTCATCCGAGACAGCATCCACTGGCGCCTGGAGCATTCGGATCACGCGCGAACGATCCAGAGAATGTTGCCGAAAGCGACGCTCGAGGACTGGCGGGCTTCCGAGGATTTCGGTCCAGCGCTCGAGTCTGGCCTTGTGCCTACCCGTTAGTCGAACAGCTCGAACCGGAGGCGGGCGAGTTCGCTCCCATAGCGGCGTCGCCCGATGTGCCAATGCAAGCAGCCAGCGCGGTGCGCGCCGCCGGAGGGCCACGCTACCGGTCGCGTGGGTGCCAGGTTCTTGTATAGCTGAGACAGCCGCGCGAACAGGCGCTTTCAGGCGGCTGCGGCGCCCTGGCACGCGGTTTCTTAACGACGTCCGCGAGGTGCTCCTCCCCAGCCTTGTACCGAGCCGCGAGGTCTGCCTTCAGTGCCCGCTCGAGCTCCGCCTGCGTGAACGAAAAGCCGAATTCCTTCGCAATCTGCAAAACCTCGTCGGAGGTAACCTTGTTACCGCGTTCGACAGCGGCAAGCAGCCGATCACTCACCTTCTGGTTCCTCTTGGCAAGCTCGAGAAATTGAAGCGGCTTCGGTTTCTTCACAGTGCCTCCCTTGGCGCGGAGGTTATGAGGGGTGTCGTTGAGTTGCAAGCGCTCTGGGCGCCCGCTGCGTTCGCTTCCGGAACCCTCGTCTCGAAGTAAGGTCTTTCGGCTCACGCAGGGGCAGCGGACGAGACGAACCCGGCCCAACGCGGCTTCTCCGCGGTCCTGCAGCACGCCTTCGACGGAAGACATCGTTCAGAAGCTCTGGTGCCTGTGCCACCTCCTGCGTGGGACGTCGATCAAACATCACCCGGTAGAGATCCCGATCGCGTGCCGGCTCGTCTCCACCAGTGCGCGCAGCCGAAGCCGCAGCGCCTCCAGCGCCGACCGATCCACCCCGTGCGCCTCGGCGTCCGCCGGCAGGTGCTCCACCATCGAAGCCAAGAGCGCCGCGCCCCGCGCCGACAGCTTCGCCGTCGTCGTGAGTCTCACCACGTCCTCGTCGTCCCAAACCGAGTCGCCCGCAGCTTCTCGATCGGTCGCGTCGCCCATCACCGCTTGCGCCCGCAGCCCCTCGCGCGCGGCACACAGGTGTAAGTTGTCGGGCCGACCTCGTGAGCGTCTTGCGAGGCGGCGTGGGGTGACATCGGGGACGCGTCGCGCCCGCCCGGCACCGCTCGTCACCTCACCCTGAGCCGCCTCCTCAACACCCCCAACGCCGTCTGATACCGATACCTCGCCCGGTCATACGGCAACCCCACGCGCCGCGCCGCTTCCGCCAAGCACACTCGCTCGACGGCGTGCAGCTGGATGAGCTCGAGGTCGATCGGATCGAGCATGTCGAGCGCGTCGCGAACACGTCGGCGCCGCTCGGCATCCTCGTGCGCTTCGAGGACCAACGCCTCGGGCGTGGTGGCGTCCGCGAGGTCGTTCTCGCGGAGCTCGTCTTCGCGAGCGTCGTGACCGGTTCGCTCTCGTGAGCAGGCGGCGTACATGGCCTCGCGGGTGGCGGGATAGATGTACGAGTAGAAGGAGAGGCCGGCGCCGGGCTTGAAGGTTTGGAGGCGGCGGAGGGCGATCTCGAGACCGATCTGGTGGAGGTCGTCGGCGTCGACCTGCTCGGTGCGCGCGATGGCGGTGGCGAGCGCGCGGATGCGGGGCTCGACCTCGGCGATGCGCTGCGCGAGGGGGTTGGGTTTGCGCGGGAGGGAAGGGAAGGAAGAGCAGGCGATCGTTTCCATGGCGGTCCTCGGTGGTGTCTCCTGTTCTTCAATCCTCGCGAGCGCGCGGGACCGGACATCGACCGGGACGGACGAAGTTCGTTTTCAGAAACCGGGGGCCGGGGCGGATAAGTAGGGATGTGAGTCGAGCGAGCCGCTGGTGGCTGGCTCGGCCTGGGGAACGTCGTCGTCATGGTCGGAGACTCCGGAGAAGGCTTCCGGAAGCCCGGTTTGGATGCGACGCATCGCTCGGAGGCTTGGCTAAGCCTCTGCGGGGTGCTGCGCCTCGGAGCTTGGGCTTCCGGAAGCCTGAAACGGAGTCGCCGGACCCAAACAAGGCTTAGCTAAGCCTGTTTCTGGAGCGACGAACCGCCAACGAGGCTTAGCTAAGCCTCGAAGGGGTGCGGTGCGATCAGAAAAGGCTTCGGTAAGCCTCGGCGGCGTTCCGAACGAAGAAATGCAGCGATTTTCTGGAGCCTGACATGAGTACGTCCGTCCCTACTGAACTCGAAGCCCGTCCCTACGCGGAGGCTCTCGACGCGATCCGCGCCGAGCTCGCCGCTGTGGCAGAGGCCGATCTCGAGCCCATCAACACCAACTTGCGCGACAACGTGGTCTCCGTCCTCGGCGCGCTTCCGAACATTCGGGCGCTTCGCGGAACGATCGCGGCGGAGCTTCCGACGTTCGATCTGGGGAAGATCGACAAGCTGGAAACGTATGCGCGCGCCGCCGGACAAGCGCATGCGGATTGGGTCGTGGCGAAGACGCCGAGCGAGCCGATCGTGAAGATGTCCGAGGAGCTGGTGAAGATCCGCGGCGTCCTGGTGTCGGACGCCGAGGCGCTCGCGAAGCGAAACCTCATCGACGGAAGCAAGATGGGATCGCTCAAAGGCGCGGTCGGCTACGCGAACGTCGCCTTCGACGTGCTCTCGGTGATCTCGCTCTTGCGGGCGAACTGGGCCGTCGTCTCCGCGAACAGCGCGGTGAAGGCGGAGGAGCTCGTGCGCGCCGAGCAGCTCGTCGATCGGCTCAACGTCGCCGTGGGCACCAAGAAGGTGAGCGCGGCCGAGGTCAGCGAAGCGGCCAAGACGCGCCAGCGCGCGTACACGCTGTTCGTGAACGCGTACGATCAGGTGCGCCGCGCGATCAGCTACCTGCGTTGGGGTCAGGACGCCGCCATCGAGGCGATCGCGCCCTCGCTCCACGGTCCTCGCAACCGCAAGGCCGCCGAGGAAGAGGAGCCCGAGGTGGACGACACGCTCCCGATCACCGGCGGAGCCGCGACGCCTCCGGCGGCCCAGTCGAGCACGCAGTCGAGCACGCAGTCGACCACGCCGGCGGGGCAGAACGGGCGATCGCAAGCGAGCTCGACCGGCATGCCGGACGAGAGCCCGCTCATGAATCGCTGAGCGCGACGAGAGCTGCGCCATGAGACCCAGCCTGCATCTGGGCGCCGTGCGGCCGATCGACGGCGGCGGCAAAGCAACACCCTTCCGGCTTCCCGCCCATCACCTCGTCACCCACGGGGTCGTGGTCGGGATGACCGGAAGCGGCAAGACGGGCCTCGTCACCGTGCTCGTAGAAGAAGCGCTGCGAGCATCGATCCCGGTACTCGTGATCGACGTGAAGGGCGATCTACCCAACCTGCTCTTCGGCTTCCCGACGTTCGATCCCAGCGTGCTCATGCCGTGGGTCGACGCGTCGCACGCGGATGTTCCGATCGACGAGATCGCCAAGCGCGCCGCCGAGCAGCGCCGTGCGGGCCTCGTTGCCTTCGGCCTCACCGAGCGCGATCTCATCGACTACGCCAAGCGATCGCGCGTACGCGTCATCACGCCCGGCGCCGACGCGGGCGAGCTCCTCCACGTGCTCTCGTCGCTCGAGCGCCGATCGAGCCGGTGGGATGACGACATCGACGGCGCGCGGGCCGCGCTCTCCGCTGCCGTCTCGCTCATCCTCCGCCTCCTCGGTCGCGATCCCGATCCCGCGCGAAGCCGCGAGCACGTTCTTCTCTCCGTCGTCGCCGAAGCGCGGCTCCGAGCCGGGCAGGGCGCCGACATCGCCTCGCTCCTCGCCGACATCGTCACGCCCCCGTTAGCGTCCATCGGCGCGCTCAGCGTCGATCAGTTCCTCTCCAAGCGCGCGCGCCGCGACCTCGCCGCCGCGCTCAACGCCCTCCTCGCCTCGCCGTCGTTCGCCAGCTGGCGCCAGGGCGTCAGCCTCGACGTCGCCGAATGGATGCGACCCATCGATGGACGCACGCCCGCGACCGTCGTCAGCGTCGCGCACCTCGACGACGAAGAACGACAGCTCGTCCTCGGCGTCCTCCTCGAAGAAGTCCTCTCCTGGGTGCGCCGCCTCCCCGGATCCCAAGCCCTCAAGGCCGTCGTCATCTTCGACGAGACCTACGGCTTCTTACCGCCCCACCCCGCATCGCCGCCCACCAAGCGCCCGCTCGTCGCCCTCATGAAACAAGCGCGCGCGTACGGCGTCGGCGTCGTCATCGCCACCCAGAACCCCATGGACCTCGACTACCGAGCCCTCTCCAACGCCGGCCTCTGGTGCCTCGGCCGCCTCCAAACCGACGCCGATCGCGCCCGCGTGCTCGACGGCCTCGCCAACGAAGCCGGCCAAGGCCAGAGCGCCGAAGAGCTCGCCGACATCCTCAAACACCTCCGCCCCCGATGGTTCGTCGTCCGCGACGCCCACGCCGAAGGCGGAAGCGTCTTCCTCCAACCCCGCTGGGCCATCTCGTACCTCCGCGGCCCCATGACGCGCCTCGAGATCAAACGCGCCCGCTCTCTCGCACCCAACTCCCCCCTCACGAAGTGAGGGGGGCCGGGGGGGTGAAACAGCAGCCATACCCTCAAAGCAGGAGGAAGCCGTGAAGCTCACGACGTACGTCACCCCGCACCTCTGGGGCCGGCTCGACTATTCGTCCCTCAATCGCCTCATGCCCGACGGCGACACCATTCACCTGCGCGATCCCGTCCTCGTCCTCGACGGTCGCGTCACCAAGCCTGACGGCGGCGTCATCGAAATCCCCATGCCCGGCCGCGCACGCCCCCACATCCTCCAGCTCCGCGGCGATCCACCGTCGTACCTCCCCATCCGCCTCTCCGGCATCGACGCCCCCGAGTCCCACTACGTCGCCAGCGTCCGCCCCGACCCCACGCTCCCCGCGTATCCCGTCCGCGAATCGCGCCACAAGAGCGTCTGCCAGCCCCACCACCAGCACGCCCTCGCGTACATCCTCCGCGTCGCCGCCCGCTGGCCCAGCGTCATCGTCGAGATCGATCGCGAAGTCGTCGACAAGCGCGACCGCGTCCTCGGCTTCCTCTACGCCAGCAACGCCCACGCCGACCGCAAGACCTTTATCACCCTCGAGCTCGTCCGCCGCGGCCTCGCGTTCCCCTTCGTCTTCGAGTCCGTCGGCGACTACCGCCCCCGCCTCCTAGCCGCCGGCGCACGCGCCAAGAAGGAACGACTCGGCGTCTGGAGCCACTACGTCGACGCGCCCCTCGCCTACACCAACAGCGCCTGGCCCGCCGTCGACACCCGCGCCGGAAACGTCGTCCCCAAAGGCGCCCTCAACCACCCCATGATCTTCCGCAGAGTCGTCGAAGCCGGACAGCTCAAAGGCTTCGACCTCAAGAAAGCCCTCAACAAGTACGACGTCTTCCACTCCCAAACCGGCGACATCTTCCCCGGCCACCAGTACCACCGCGTCCCCGTAGAAGCGCGCGTCTGGGCGCCCCATCGCGCGTGAGCCGAGGACCCACCCATGGCCACCGAGACCAGAACCGTCACCGACGAGGACCGCATCCTTGCGGCTGTCCTTGTCGCCGAAGTACTCGAAGAATTTCCGGAGCTCGAGCAGACCGATCTCGAAGCGCTGCGTGCCGAGCTGATGGATGAGCTCCTCTGGACCACCTGGGGCAGGGAGCGGTTGCGCCAGGCGTTCGCGCGTCAGCGCAGCCGGGCGGGAAGGTGGCGCGGTTTCGCGAAGAGGTGAACGAGCAGCCGCGGAAGAAGAGCGTGGCGTGACCGGGCTACGCCCGCACGCGGCGAGAACCGCAGCAGCGTCGCTCGCCCCTCATCCGAGCGAAGCAGCTCGTCCACCAGAAAATCCCGGAGCACCTCCCGCGCCGACGGAGGAGCCGTCGCGGTGAGCGGAGCTAGTGCCTCGTTCACGAGCGACTCTGCGAGTGCGATGTATTCAGGGTCGACGTGGAGCGGCAGCACGAGCGGAGATCGCTTGGCTCGTCGATCCCCGATCCCGCACGAGCGCCATGTCGTCGGGGCAGGCCGCGCAGCCCGATGCCGCTACGATCGCCCCGCAGTGAAGCCCCGACCGCCCAAGAACCCCAAGGCCGCAAGGTACGGAAGACGAGCCGCCGTCCGGCGAGCATCAGGAAGCGCCGACAAGCTCGACGCCGTCGTTCCCAAGCTCCTGGAGGCGCTCGCCAAGATCGGCGCGAGCAAGCAGACCGTGCAGAACTTCAAGCGCGACTGGGAGCGCAGCACCGAGTCACGCGGAGGCGGAACACGGTGTGGGCGATCGTGGAAGAGCTCGGGAGGAGGGAGGATGCGCTTGTGCGGGGAAGCGGAGAGTCGACGGTGCGGTAGCGGAACTTGAGCACGACGCGCGCGTAGAACGCAGCAAACGGCTCCAAACCTCGCTTCCATACCCGAGCGCCGCATCGACCACGGATCTTATTGGGCCGGCTGGTCGGACGGATAACACCTCTGGACCAGAAGACGGGCCTCAATCGGCGAAGTCTCGAGGTGTTCGCCAGACGCCCGCCCTCCATCCCGCGCCTCTCTTCTGACGCAGAATTCCGCCCGGACAGCAGATAGTCCTGAGGAAAACCTTGCTCCGCTCCACACGGACAGGCGTCGCTCAGGGCGAGCGTGCCGTCAGCACATGACGGCGGCTCGAGCTGCGGTGCCGCTGGTGGTAGTGCCCTCAGGTCAAGAAGCAGCAGTTGTCGGAAAGTACGCGACCTGACGATACGGGCCCGGACAGCCTCCAAACCGGATAGCCTACCGAAGCGGAGAGGGACGCGCGTGGACGAAGTGAACCTAGCTGAGCCGAGAGCCACATCTGACGTTGAGCCGGCAGCGCTCGCACGAGAGCCGAAACGCTCGCGAGGAAACTTCTGGGAAGTGACCTATGCGAAGGAATTTGGCGTAGCGAGTCCGTGGACCATGGATCGCAACGTACTTCGCAACGAGATCGGGAAGGTTGGAGTTGAGATCCAGACTGGCTCCCTGCTTAAGGGTTTGAACCTTACAGGAAAGCAGTTTGCGGACTGTGACATCAATCACTTTGCCCTTGCAGAATCAAGCTTTCGCAACTGCAAGTTTACCAACTGCCGATTCGTGAAGGCTGCCTTCGACGTCGTGAAGTTCAGCGAGTGCGAGTTCGAGCGGTGCCACTTTCTGAACGTTGACTTTCGCCGCTGTCAGTTTCTCAGCTGCACCTTCAGCTCAATCTCCGCATCGGGGGAGCAGACGCGCTTTGTCGAAACTAGCCTGTCCGCGCGGGCCTTCATAGGCGCGCTAACCACTAACACGGGCTCACTTCCGCTCGATGTCGACGCGGAGTACCAGCGCCACCGCCTTTTGGCGACCAAGACCAAGCTTGCGCGAGCGCTTCTGGTATCGGTGCGCGATCAGCCTGAGCTGGATCAGCTGTTCGAGGCCATTGAGTGCTTTGAGCTTGCATTAAAGTCGCAGCAAATTGCGGACTCCAAATGGATGCTGCAAGGCCAGCGCCTCGTGCCACGCGGGCTCTACAATAGAAAGGTTGTCTCAGGGGCTCGAGCACTGCAGCTACTGATTCTGAAAACGGCTGGTTGGCTTACCGATTGGGGGCGTTCGCCGGCCAAGACATTGATTCTTTTGATCGGTGCAGTTGTGGTATTTACACTGGTGTATTGGCTCGCGTTGGATCATGCGTTTAGAGTCGCCCTGCTTCGTGCATTGGATTGCACATTCGTCTTTGGCTACACGCGCTACGTGGATCCAGCTGCACCAGCGAGGTTCGTTGACTACTTGTCGTTCTTGAACGCGTTTGTGGGATTCTCCTGGTACGCGCTGCTGATTCCGGCGCTGAGCAAGAGGTTGTTTCGATGAGCTTCACGACCAACATCTCGGCAGGCTTGAGAGCGCCCTTTCGCCGGACTCACGAGGGCAACGCCTTCATTCTATACGGTAGCCACTCTCGTGGAGACTCGGACTGTCTCTCGGATGTCGATATCCTCGAGGTGACCTCACTACCCGGGCGTCGTGTCTCCTCGCGTGGGCGGACTTCTGTGCATCGATACACGCCATCAGATCTCCGGACCATGGCGAAGCAAGGCAGCCTGTTCGTTTTGCATCTGCTACGGGAAGGAACCTTTCTGCATGATGGCCTGGGGATTGAGCGGCTCTTGGAAGATTCCTTCCATGCGCCATCGAGCTTCGCCGTCGCCGAACGTCGGAGACTTGCTACCGCGAGCCGCCTGCTAAATGTTGAGCGCTCGCTGTTCGAAGAGTCTCCACGCGGCTTCTTTGGAGCAGCATTCTTCCTCGCTCGAACACTTTTGTACGCTCGCTATGCCGATAGCAAAACGCTCTGCTTTTCGCTCCGGTGGCTCGCGGCGGTCGACTCTAGGGCGGCCTTCCTGCGGACTCTGAAGCATTCGGAACCGTCCTACTCTCAATTCCTGGCAATACGTGACTTGGTTCTTGAAGAGGTGTTCGTCCCTGAGGCCGCGGCGCTCCATTCCTTTGCCGCGGCGCTAGCGGCGACAGGAGGCGACCCTCTGGCACAGGCGCTGACTCGCCGCATCATGCGTCGAGCGAAGACTCATGTCTACGCGCTATCACCGACGCACTATCGGGCGGATGGCCTTGCGCGGCGTATCCGAGGTCGGGTGTGAGCGCAAAGCCACGAGTCTTCCTCTCCTCTACTATCTACGACTTCGCAGATTTGCGGTCGGCCCTGAAGTTTTGGTTCGAGGAACTCGCATTTGATGTAGATGCCTCGGAATTTAACGACTTTCAGAAGCCCGTTGATGTCAACTCCTATGCGGCCTGCCTTGCTGCGATCGACGCGGCATCCTACTTTGTTCTGCTGATTGGAAGTCGCGCCGGTGGTTGGTATGACGCAACGTCCAAGACGACGATCACGATGCAGGAGTACCGCCATGCCTATGAGCGAGCGCGACGTGGTGACCTAAAGCTTCTCATCTTTGCTCGACGCGCGGTTTGGGACGTGCGCGAAGATCGGGATGCGCTTGGGCGGCTAATAAAGGAGGAGTATGCGAAAGAGCATGCACTTTCCCCGGATGATATCGAGAAGATCAGGTTTCATTCGAGCCGGGTTGTTGAGAACGCCGGACTAGTCTTCGCCTTTTTGTCCGAGGTGGCGCGAAATGCTGAGATGAAAGAAGCGTCGGTCGGCGGAGCGCCGTTCCCACCGGCCAACTGGATTCACCGCTTTGACTCATTTCGCGATATCGTCTCTGCCCTTCGCGTAGAACTTGGAGGCGGACACGGATTGCGTCGCGTCGCGCTTGCAGCGAATCTTCGTTCGGAGCTTGTCGAGAACCTGCGCCAGCTATTGCAGCGAAATCCTAAGGACGGAAGCGTTACTCCCGCCTATGAGTGGGCCGCTCCAGCGAGGTCTCAATTTCGAGGTGGACCCCTGGACTACAGTAGCATCCAAGGCAAGCGACTAATGTGGCTGAGCCTGTTCGCAGTTACCGGCTGTTCGTCCGCCAGCCGACTCACGTCTCAGTTCCTCGACGAAGCACTGGTATCGGGCGAGTTCCTGGAATTCGATCACGCTGCCGCCACCTATGTGGTGGGCCCGCTCCAGTCAGCGTTGCTTCAAGCACGTCTCGAAATTCTTCGCTTGCAAGATCAAGAGCCGCAATTCTCGTTGGCCCAGCGAAGGCTCATGTTGGAGCGATTTAGGCCCCTAAAAGACGTTGTGGCTGAAACGGTAGTGGATAATGCTGATCTAGTCGCTGCGATGAGTCTTCACGATCGTCAGAGCAATTTGGTGAGCCTGATGAGAGCCATTGTCCGTGCCCTGGATGGCGAGAGTGTAGCTTGGGACAAGGTCTCTCTTCGACCGGTGACACCCTTCGCGGAAGAAGCAGTCCAAATTGATCGGGAGACACCCTCCGGTTCTGACGTGGATGGTTGGGTCAAGTTACAGTAGTGCCGAGCTCAAACTCAAGGCGTGCGGGAGCACGGAGCTCTTCGACGTCTCCCGCCCAGGAGCCTGGTCCCAATGCGGCAGCGCTCAATCAGGATAAGCCTTGTTCGCTAGGTCATCTCCGCTGATGCTAGACCGTCGAACGTGTGCAACGATGCCGTTATCCGAGTGTCCGACGTACCGGCAGTCAACCCATGGGACGTCGATTGCGTCAAGCTTTCGACGAAGGAAGGACGCTTGTTCGGTTTCGTGAGTCGAGACGAAGATTTGGTAGCCGGCAAACCGCGAAAGGTTGCGCAGAACGTCAAATAGCGCGGTTGAGTGGATGAGATCGTTGTATTGGGTTGGATCGTCGAGAAGGAGAACGCGCCACCGAGACCAGGGGAAGGCAGTGCTTGCTGCGAGCATGGTTGCGAGCGAAACCTCGCCCAGCTGTCCCTCGCTCAAAATGTATTCGGCCTCAGTGTCCATTCCGCCTAGCGCAACTTTGAAGCTCAAGCCTGCGGACCTGGCCGCGGGCTTGTACGTGGCGGCGATCGTGTGGAAGCGTTCATCATGGATCAATGCGCGGACGTATCGACGAAAGAGTTCGTCAAAGGGTTTCAGCGCGCGGCCGCCGAAGTCGACCGTGACCCGATTTAATGCCTTAGAGAGCTCGTCGGACGCGTCGCGGGCTCGCTGAGCAACGGTTGCGGCCGCACCGGCCGACGCGACGGCTTCGTCAAGCGACTTTGTATGCAAATCGTGCGCGATGGGACCGCACTCCGCTCTGAGTTCAGCCTCCAAGTTCCGGATCTCGGCTGCCTGACGCCAACGATCAAGTGCGGCACCTAGCCTTCCGATTTCGGCCAGCGCGTCGCCGAGCTGGCGTTGGCGTGTTTCTGTGATTCGCATCACTGAATCGAGGGTCGGCTCGGATATCGGAGCTGGAACGCCTCGGTCACGCCATTGGGCCTCTTGCGCGGTGATCGTCTCGGAGAGCGAAACCAGCAGCGCTGCGACCTTGCCAAGCTCGGTCTCTGCCGACGTTAGGCTCTGTCGTGTCGCCTTCTCAGCAGCCTGAGCGGCATGCACGCGAGCTGTAGCTGCATCAGCGGCATCCTTTGCGTTGGCTGCGGCAAGGGCCTGAGGGTGTGCCAAGAGCCTGAGGGACTGGAGGTCTCTCGCCAACTCTGGGTGCTCGTTCTGTGTTTGCGAGATGCGTGCGCGGAGTTGGTCTAGGCGGGCTTGTCGCGAGTTTCGCTTTGTCTCCGCAGCCGCGTGAAGCCGTGCCTGGGTTTCTGCTGCGGCGGTTGCATCGACTACCGCCTGTCTACGACCTTTTAGGTCCGTTTGGGCCACGTCGCTTTCGAGGCGGTTCATGTCCGCCAGAAGATCTCGCCGCACTCGCGTGAGTTCAGAGCGAGCTTCTTCGGTTCCCCTATTCGCTAGCAGAGGATTCCCGCGGAGAGTGTTGATGCGAGT